>DASTLT010000093.1:0-8317 GCA_035714625.1 Pseudonocardiaceae bacterium
CCCGGCGACTGGTGGTGCATGCCAGCGAGGACATCGGAATGGCCGACCCGACCGCGCTGCAGACCGCGGTGGCCGCCGCGCACGCGGTGCAGTTCATCGGGATGCCCGAGGGCAGGCTCGCCCTCGCCCAGGCCACCGTGCACCTGGCCACTGCCCCGAAGTCCAATGCGGTGCTCACCGCGATCGACGCGGCCCTGGCCGACGTCCGCGCCGGTGCCATCGGACCGGTCCCACCGCACCTGCGCGACGCGCACTACCCCGGTTCGGCCTGGCTGGGCCACGCGCAGGGCTACCGCTACCCGCATGACCTGACAGAGGGCGTGGTGTCCCAGCAGTACCCGCCGGACGAGCTGATCGGCCGCGACTACTATCACCCCAGCCCCCACGGCGCCGAACGCGTCCTCGCCGAGCGGGTTTCGACCCTGCGCCGCATCATCCGGGCCCGCCAGGATCCACGCTCTTCGGGTCGACAAGGCGCTGCAGAATGAACGTTGCAGGATGAACTGAAAGGTGTCGGCGCTGTGCACTGCTGACGGAGCCACCGCAACCCCACCAATCGCAGCTCAGCAAGATCAGTCCAGCCCGAGGGCCGAAATGGCAGCGGCTGGTCGCGGGTGCGGTGTTCATGGCTACGCTGGCTACGAGACACCGCACCCGTAGATCCTCGGCATCGCCGGTCGGGGCGTCCGCTGAGGCGGCGGCCGCCTCAGCACCCTGGTGCGGCCAGGTGCTCATGTCCGAGACCCAGCAACTGATCAAGAGCTGCTGTGCCGCAGCTCCCGTGCAGATGCAGGATCGAGGGGGTGGACGGTGTGCAGGGGGTTGGGTAGATCACCGCGGGAGAACGTCGCGGGGCGGACCGTGAGATCGCCGTAGCCCCAGGTCAGCCGCATGGTATTCAGGGGGTAGCGGCCAAAGGTCGGGCCCAGCAGGTCCCCGGAGGCGATGCGCGCGGCGAGTTCGGGGTGCTGGCGGCGGTAAGCCTCCACCTCGCCGCGGGCCCGGCCCCACAGCTCCGGCTCGGCCACGCCGTGGTGCTCGGCGAGCAGCACCGCCAGCGGGCGCAGCACTCCGACCAGCAGCGCATCGACCAGGTACTGGCGCAGCACCGGCCAGGGCTTGCGGGGCAATACCTGGTCGTGCGCATCGGGCTCCGGGCCACGCTCGGGCACCGGCTCCGCGCTGACGTTGACGTCGTCGATCAGGTCCTTGATGGCCACCCGGGCGGGCAACCCGTCAGCGCCGAGCAGCACCAGCACGTTCTCCCCGTGCGGGTTGACCGTGATGCCGTAGGTGTAGAGCAGATGCAGCAGCGGCCGCAACAGCGCGGCCAGCAGGGCGGCCAGCCATCCCCGGGCGTCGCCACCCCAGCGGTGGATGTACTCGCTGAGCAGCGGGCGCCCGGAGGGGTCCACGTGCAGCACCGCAGCCAGCGGCACGGCGCGTTCCCCGGGGCGCAGCAGCGGGTCCAGTGACTCCCGCCAGATGCAGCCCAGCGTCTCCAGCCAGTGGTAGGGCACGCCGTCGACCTGGGAGAGCACCGGATGCGCCACGGTCACCGAGGCGACCTCGCCGAGCAGCACGGTGCCCAGCTCAGTCAGTACCTCGTCGGCGTCCCACAGCCCGCGCAGCCACTGGGTGATCACCGGTGCGCCCTGCGTGCAGTGCGGCGGGATGCCCCGGTACACGCAGGTGTTGAAGATTCGCAGCGGCAGCTTCACCTGATACCGACCCGGCGAGTCCACGTTGCACATCGTTCGGATCGCCTGGGTGGGCCGGTAGCGGTCCGGACCCTCGCCGAGCTCGCTGATCCGGCCAGTGGCCAGCTCGCGCGCCCACAGCGTGCGTACCACGTGGTCGAGCTGCCAAGGGTGCACCGGCAGCCACACATAGCCGCCCGGGTCCGCACCGCGGTCAGCCAGTTCACCGCGGAACGCCGCGCGGGTCTCAGCGTCCAGCTCGCGGGCGAGCACACCGTGCTCGGACAGCTCCGGGGTGCCGCGGAACTCGGCTAGCCCGCGGTGCACCGCAAGCCAGGGCAGCCGCAGCGGCACCCGGGCCTCCGGGGCGTAGCGGGCCAGGTCCTGCGCCGAGAAGCCCAGCCGCCCCTTGTTCGCCACGATCCACGGATGGCCGGTGAGGTGGCCTTCCAGCTCGGCGTGCCCCAGCTCGGCCAGCTCGGCAGCCGGCCAAGCCGAGCGGGCCATCGTGACGTCGGCGGCCAGCGTGGCGGTGAGTTCGGCGAGCAGCCCTGCCGCGGTCGCACCGTCGCCGAGGAGCTGGCCCAGATCGGCGACCAGTTGACCGACGTCATCGGTGCGGGTCAGCACGTCGTCGCCGAGGATGCCGGTGGCGCTGCGCCGCACCGAGCCGGGCACCACCCGCCAGCCGTCGAAACTCGTCCGGCGGGCCTGGAACAGGTAGGTCGCCTCGGGCAGCTCCACCCGGTACTCGTCCGGCCCGCAGCCGGGCGTGGGCTCCAGCAGTTGCTCAAAGGACAGCTCCCCGAGCAGCTTGGCCATCAGCTCCGCCGCGCAGCGGTCCCAGAGTGGGTCGGCGAGGGTCATGGGCCGACCTCGAACGTGGTGAACGCGGTGCGCTTGGGCAGCCGGAACAGTGGCCGGCCGGTGATCGCGTTGAGCACGGTGGCGTTGCGCACCGCACCGATGCCCAGATCGGGGGCGGCCACCCCGTGGCTGTGCAGGTCGGCGTTGGCGACGAACACCCGCCCGGTCACCGCGGGATCGAGTTCCACCGAGTGGTCCAGCCGGACTCGGTAACGGCCCTGGGAGTCACGCCGCAGCAGCGGCTCCAGTGGTGCCAGGAAACGCGGTTCCCGCTGGGTGTACCCGGTGGCGGCGACCACCAGGTCGGTGCGTGCCAGCACGCTCCGCCCGGTGTCGCGGTGCCGGCCGCTCAGCTCCACCCCGCCCGGATCCACCCGAGCCGACTCGACGCTCACCCCCGGCCGCAACTGCACCGGGGCCAGGCCGGGTTCCAGCTCGCGGCGGTACAGCAGGTCGTGCAGGGCGTCGAGGGTCTCCGAGTCGATGCCCTTGTATTGCTGCCACTGCTCGGCGATCAGCCGGTCCCGGACCTCCTCGGCGAGGCCGTGGAAGTGGCGCACGTAGGCCGGGGTGGTCTGCTCCAGCACCAGCTTGGTGTAGTCCAGCGGCGCGAACGAGCGCGTGCGGGTCAGCCAGCTCACGGCTGGGCCACCGGCCAGGTTGCGCCGCAACAGGTCCAGCATCACCTCGGCGCCGGACTGGCCGGAGCCGACCACGGTGACGTGCCGGGCAGCCTCGATGTCGGCGGTCCGGTGCCGGTAGTCGGCGCTGTGCAGCAGTGTCTCGGCGGGCAGTGCAGCCAGCGCGGGCGGCAGGAACGGCTCGGTGCCCACCGCGAGCACCAGGTGACGGGCGGCGAGCCGGACCACGGTGTCGTCGCCGCGGCGGGCCTGCACCACGAACTGCCCGCCCGCCCAGCTCACCGCCTCGACGTGGTGTGAGAACCGCACGCTGGGCAACTGGGCCGCCGCCCAGCGCAGGTAGTCCTCGTACTCCCGGCGGCTGGGATGGAAGCGTTCCCGGACGTAGAAGGGGTAGAGCCGGTCGACGTCGGCGAGGTAGGCGAGGAAGGACAACGGGTGGCTGGGCGCGACCAGCGACACCAGGTCGGCCAGAAAACTCACCTGCAGGCTGGCGTCGTCGAACATCAGGCCGGAATGCCAGCGCAGCTCGGGGGCGCGCTCCAGCACCACCAGGTCCAGGTCGTGCACTCCGGAGGCCAGCGCGGCCAAGCCAAGGCCGAACGGTCCGGCGCCGACGGCGATGACGTGCTGCGGCGGCGTCATGACGGCAGGTCCCGCTCGGTGCGCGGGCGCACCATCAGCACCGCGGTCTTCTCCGGCAGGACAAGCTGACCGCAGGGCACGAAACCGGCGGCGGCGAACGCCCGCAGCGACGGCCAGTTGCGCGCATCCGGTTCGGCCACCACCCGACGGCACGGCGGCGACACGTCGAAGATCCCGTCAGTGACCGCCCGCAGCAAGGCTCGCCCCCACCCCCGGCCGGTGCTGCCCCGCTCGCCGATCGCGACGTGCACCCCGAGGTCGGCGGAGTCGTAAGGGTAATACTCGGCGAGCCTGTCCCGGATCACCCGGTACACCTCCAGGTAGGCCACCGGGGTTCTGTCGTAGAAGGCGAGGCAGGGCAGCGAGTGATCACCGGCGCGCTGCTGGGTGATCTCCTGCGCCCAGCGGTCCGCGTTCCAACCCTGCCGCCAGAACTGCTCAATGTGCGGCTCGGCCATCCAGCGCACCACCAGGTCGAGATCGGGGCCACCTGGCTCGGCGGGGCGGACATGCCAGCGGCCGGCGGTGTCGGGCCCCGCGTCGAGGGGGTCGGCGTCGGGGCGGCTCACCGGAGCGCTCCGACCAGCTCTTCGGGGGCCGGTGAGCTGGTCACCAGCGGGTTGGGCGCATCCAGGTACACCGACTGGGCGTCCAGCGGCGCGATCACCTCGTCGATGCCGTGCAGGCGGGTCAGCAGGTTGCCCTTGCACGGCAGGGTCGGGGCCACCAGCCACCGCCGGGCCAGCCGGTCCCCGTCCGGGCCGGCCGCGGCCAGCCCGGGCAGCGCGGCCCGCAGCCGGTCGGCCAACGCAGCCAGCAACTCGGGCTCCCCGGCCAGCCCATCCACCGCGAGGCAGCCGACGACGGCGAGGGCCTGGTTGCGCAGCAGGTAGTAGGACAATCGCTCGTCGACGATCCGGTCGTCCACCACCGCCAGGGTGGACTGGTCGATCCGGCCCGCCCGCAGCAGCGCGGGCAGGTGCGAGGCGGCCAGGTAGTAGCCCTGGTTGTCGCGGTAGGCCCCGCCGATCACTCGACCGTCCGGCGCGACCCGGACCAGGGTATTCTGCTGGTGGGCCTCCAGCCCGATCCCGGTGGCGGCGTAGAGGTGCAGCATGGGTACCAGCACCGCATCGGTGTAGGCGGCCACCCAGACTGCCGGGGCCAGCCCACTGGCCGTCACCAGCTCGCCGAGCCGGGAACGCCCAAGGCGTGGCCGGGGGGCGACCAGGCCCACCAACGTACGCAGGTCCACCAGACCGTCAGGTACCTCGCGGACCGCGACATCCAACCCGGTCAGTTGCGACCTCCCAGGTCGGCGCGGCTCGTCCACGGCAAGCCACCCGGGGTCACGGACGATCGAGAACTGCGGATGCGCGGCGAAGGTGGCCGCGGCGTAGCCGGCGTCCAGCAGGCGGTGGATCTCCAGCCCGCGGCGCAGCTCGGTACGGGTGGACTCGCGCCGGGAGTTGGTGATCCGCAGTCCCACGGACAGCTTCAGCATCACCTCGGCGCCGGGACGGTACACGGTACGCAGCGAGGAGGTGGGCCACCAGAGCTCACCCCGCTCCCCCAGCGGCTCCAGCAGGCCCGCGGCCAGCAGGGCGGCCACCCGGGGTCGGTGCAGCACGTCACGGGCCTGCCACGGGTGCGCGGGCACCAGGATCCGGCCTCCGGGGTCGGGACCGCCGGCCAGGTCGGCGAGCAACGCGGCGGTGTCCCGCCCGCGCAGCGCGGGGGAGCTGGCCACCGCGTCCTGCGACACCACCGACGGGTCGGCGGCGAACCAGTGCAGCCGGAACGAGCCGCGCAGCTCCGGTGACCATGCAGCGGCGTCGGTGGGGGAGATGCCGTCCCGGCTCTTGGGCGCCGGGTGGTGCAGGTGCCCCAGCAGCAGCGCCTGCTCAGCGTCGAGGAACGCATCGGCCGCCAGCGGGGCGTCGGTCCCGGTGAGGAACGCAGCCACCCGGCGCACCGACTCGGCGCTGCGCTCGACCAGGTCGGCCGCCGCACCCGACGGGACACCGCCGGGGCGGGCCCCGCCCCGGGCGGCGGCCTCGGCGGCGACGAGCGCGACGGCCAGCACCGGGTCAGCCGGGCCGATGTCGGTTCCGTCGCCGCGGCACAGCCGGACTGGCCCGAACCGGTGCCATCCGGTGGCTGAGGCATGCCGGACATCAGTGACCAGGGCGAGTCCGGTGGCCGGCAGCGGCAACTGCAGCGGTCCCGGGAGCACAGCGGTGCCGGTTTCCCGGGTCCAGCACCGCAGCAGCGCCTCCAGGTGCGCATGCTCGGCGATGCTGCGGGGCGTCCCGGCGTGCAGGGGGTCCGGGACCGAGTCGGTGGTGAGGGATGTCATGAGAGCTCCTCGTCGCGGCCCGCGGCGATCACCGCCTCGAGCAGGCTGTCAATGTCCTCCGGCCGGGCAGTCGGGTTGAGCAGGGTGAGCTTGAGGCACACCGAGGGCAGTGCAGCGGGCCCGTCCAGCCGCACCGAGGTGCGGCCGATCAGAACCTGGCCGCTGCGCAGCAGCCGCCGGCGCAGCGCAGCGTTGAGGCTGCTGTCGCCGCCGGGCTGGACACCCCGGTACCGGAACACCACGGTGGTCAGCTCGGCGGCGGACACCAGCTCCAGTGCGGGCTCGGCGTCGATCCGCCGCTGCGCGTGCCGGGCCAGATCGTGGCAGATGTCCACCATCCGGCCCAGCCCGGTACGGCCATAGGCGAGCAGCGTGGCGGCAATCTTCACCGCGTCCGCCCGGCGGGTGGTCTGCAGGCTCCTGCCGAGCAGCCCGTCATAGCCGGCCACCGAGTCGTCGACCGGGTTGAGGTAGGCGACCTGGCGTTCCAGCGATGCGAAACAGGCGGTGTCACGGACCAGCAGGGCGCTGGCCGCCGCCGGCTGCCAGCCGATCTTGTGCAGGTCCAGGGTGACCGAGTCGGCGGCCTCCAGCCCGCTCAGCAGCGGAGCCATCCGGTCCGAGAACAGCGCACCGAACCCGTAGGCGGCGTCAACGTGCACCCACACCCGGTACTGGGCGGCCACCTCGGCAATCTCGGGCAGCGGGTCCACGCTGCCGAAGTCCGTGGTACCTGCGGTGGCGACCACCGCGACCGGGGTGACGTCGGGTCCCAGCGCGTCGAGCTGCGCGACGAGCGCGTCGGGCCGCATCCGGTAGCGGTGGTCGACCTCGACAGCCCGCACCGCGGCCTCGCCGAGGCCGAGCGTCGCACAGGCGCGCTGCACCGAGAAGTGCGCCACCTCGCTGGCCAGCACCACGGGCCGGGGCAGCGCGGCGACGCCGTCGCGGCGGATGTTCACCCCGCACCGGGTGGCGGCCCCGTCCCGGGCCAGCAGCAGCGCGAGCAGGTTGGACATCGATCCACCCGGGGTGAGCACCCCATGCGCATCGCTGCCCAGCCCGGCCATCTGGGCCAGCACCTCGACCACCCAACCCTCAACGGCGAGGGTGGCAGGCCCGGAGTCGTAGGTGTCCAGAGAGGCGTTGCCCACCGACGCCAGGGCGTCAGCGGCCACCGCGACGGTCAGCGGCGGCGGCTGCAGGTGCGCTGCGGCGTGGCAGTGTGACAGGTCGAGTCCGTACCGGCCCAGCACCGTGACCAGCCAGCGCAGTGCGACGGCGGCTCCGGTGCCATGCTCGGGCAACTCGGTGGGCCCGAGCGCGGCCCGGGCGGCGGCGAGGACCTCCGCGGGGGTGCCCTGCGGCAGCGGGCCGGCGCCCCGGTGTCCGGCGAGCGCGCCACTCACGATGTGGGTGAGCAGTGTGCTGAGCTCGGCCAGGCCCGCGGGACTGCCTGCCAGGGTGGCGGGTGGGGCGGTAGCTGGCTCGAGGTAGTCACCTGTCTCGAGGTAATCGCCCACTGATGCGGTGGGTCGGGACGAGGCCGTGGCGGCCGGAATCACGGAACCTCCGAGTGCGCTGTAGGTGCAGTCAATTAGGCCAGGCTAACCACACCAACGTGACCCTGCGTTGTCAACCGAACACACACTAGAACCGGGTGGCATCATCTCTTGCCGCGGACATCCCGACCGCCCCGACCGCCATGGCGCGCGGTAGCCTGGGGCGCTCATCACCGGCGCGGCGGTCAGCCCGGCTGTGACCGGTCGGTATTTGCGAGGAGGGGCACGTGTCGGCAGGCCAGGTTGCCGCGCTCATCGCCGCGGGTGCGTTCGTGGTACTGGTGGGCTTGCTCGCCGTGCCACTGATCAAGCTGGGTCGTACCCTGGACGAGGCGGCGGTGGCGATCCGGAAGGCGAGCGAGGAGACCGACCCGCTGCTCACCGGTGCGAACACCACCGTCACCCAGGTGAACACCCAGTTGGAGCGGCTGGACGGGATCACGGCGAATGCGCAGTCGGTGACCGGCAATGTCTCGGTGCTGGCCTCGCTGTTCACCGCCACCCTGGGCGGGCCGTTGGTGCGCGCGGCGGCGCTGTCCTACG
>DASTLT010000094.1:0-4483 GCA_035714625.1 Pseudonocardiaceae bacterium
CGCGACCGGTCCGCCCGGCGCCGGGCGCTGCTGGCACCCGCGCTGCAGCGCGCCGGGCTGCGGATCGAGCATTCCGAGGCCGGCCTGTACCTGTGGTGCACCGCCGGGCAGCCGTGCCGGGACACCGTGGCCCGGCTAGCCGGGATCGGGGTGCTGGTCGCTCCCGGGGAGTTCTACGGCCCGCGCGGGGCCCGCCACGTCCGAGTCTCGCTGACCGCCACTGACGAACGCATCTCCGCCGCAGTAACCCGGCTGGCTCAGCTTGTGGACTACCCGTGAGTGGCCTGGCCAGTCATAGCTCACGGGTCACGCAGCGGACCAGGTTGGCCGGTTCGTCGAGCCACACCTGCTGGGCGGTGGGGGTGATGGTCAGGCCGTAGCGGGTGCGGGCGGGCCTGCTGTGCCGGACCCACCAGCGGTGGGCGTGCTCGATCTCGTCCCAGAGCTTGCGGGGTCCATGCGGGCGGACCCGGTAAACCCCGCTGGTCGTGGCCTGGGCGGTGACGTGGACACTGGCCGCGGAGTCGGTCGGCACGTGGTAGAGCAGCACCTCGTAGCCGCCGTCGTCCTCAACGTACCGGCCGCATTGCACGTCGGGCGCACCAGCGCCCCGTTGTGGTAGGCGGTGCCCCAGGGGGTGACGAGCAGTCCACCCGGCCGGGTCTGCTCGACCCAGGCGTAGGGCAGTTGCCCGGCGAGCACGGCGGCGGTGGCGAGGATGCGGTCGTACGGCGCGGTGGGCGCCCAGCCAGCGGTGCCGTCGGCGCACACCACAGGCGGGGGGTAACCGGCGGCTGTGAGGTTGACCCGAGCCTGCTCGGCCGCGGCTGGATCGATCTCGACGCTGGTTACTGAGTGCGCCCCCAGGCGGTGGGCGAGCAGCGCGGCGGTGTAGCCGGTACCAGTGCCGATCTCCAGTACCCGGTGCCCGTCGCGGACCTCCAGGGCGTCCAGCATGGTCAGCACCATGCTGGGCTGGGACGCCGAACTGGTCGCCGCGTTGCTGGTGGCCGGCCATACCGTGGCCCCGTCATCGAGCTGCGTGACGATCGGCTCGTCGGAGTAGACCGCAGCCCGCCAGCGCTCCGGGTCGCGCTCCTGGTCCAGCGGCTGCGGATGCCCGTGCTCATCATCAAACCAGGCCCGTGCCGGGATGAATCTGCCCCGGTCCACTGCCGCGAACGTCCCGGCCCAGCTCTCTGGCAAGACCCCGGCGGCCGAGAGGGCGGCAGTGAGTTCCTGATGGGTCACTTCCCGTGCCGCCCATCGGGTTTGTCCGGATCCCGCGGTGTCTGGCTCCCGCTGCCCTGAGGCTGGTGCGGCGGATCTTGCCGGTCCTGGTCGGTCTTGTCTTCCCGCTTACCCATCATGATCTCCCGGGTGGAGGTGGTGGTCGTCCGATCGGCAGGCTGGGCAGATCTGGGCCTGATCGGGCGGTGTGGCGGGCAGGGCCGCGAGCGGGCGGAACCGCCGGCCGTCGCAGCACGCGGTCACCACGGGCTCGTCGGAAGCGGGTTCTACCACGGGTTCGGCGAGGTGGGTGTCCTCGTCGGCGAGCGAGGCCACGTACCAGCGGGTCATGCTCGCCTCGCCCGGTGGCTCGCCCCGCCCGCCTGATGGCGTCCCCCCAGTGGGGGCCGGGATCCGGGGCGGCCGATCTGGCGCAGCAGCCGGGCGATCAGCCCGCGGCGGCGGGTGGGGGTGCTGGCGGTGCTGATGCGATGCAGGGCGGTCTCGCAGTCCAGGCAGGTCGGCCCGGGCGGGGCCACCAGGGGCGCCGCCACGACGCGCTGCCCGCAGAGCGCAATGTGCTCCCCGCAGCCCGCCGCCAGCCCGGCTGCGATGGCATGGTCGCTGACGAGGTGGTCGCGCCCGTCGGCGGTGCTGGTCAGCGTCGCTGGGCGGGTGGTAATGCCGTGCCGGATCTGCTCTACCGTGGGCATCGCACAGCCCTTTCGTCATCGGTGGGTTTGCCTCGGCCCCGTTGGCTGCCACCCTTGGGGCCACTGACTATGTTCTCCGTATCCTGGGCGTGCCGAGAAGCCTGCTCGCCATTCACCTCATGGGCTGGGATCCCCGAAGTCCTCAGCGATGCATGCCTCCCCTGGGTCTTTCGTATCGGTCACCTGTGGGTGCTTTCCCTGGCTCGTCCTGCTAGCGCTAAGTACACCTGCTCGCTGGTGGCAACGGCGAGTCTGTGTGGGTGGCAATGCGGGTGCAGGCTTTGCGTTATGCTGCGGCGGTGGAGTGGACTCCGGAGCGGATTCGGTTGTTTCGTGAGGTGGGGTTGTGCCAGTCCCAGGAGGGGTTTGCCAGGACCTTGGGGTTTGCGAAGCGGACGATCGGCAACGCCGAGCGTGGTACGCATCCGCCGAGCCTGGCGCTGCGTCGTGGCCTGGATGATGCGTTGGCCGGTGCCTCCGGTGCCCAGCGGGAGCGTTTCCTGGCTGCGGTGGCCGCCGAGGGTCGGGGCGTCGTCTCGGTTGCCGGGGGCCTCACGCCGGTGGTGGAGTCGGTGGAGTTGCTGCGCCGGATTGAGGCCTCGGAGTTGGGTCCGGCCACGGTGGAGCAGATGCAGGAGCTGGTGGAGCGGCTGGGTGGGGAGTACTTTGCGGTGCCTCCGGCGCAGTTTCGGGAGGCGGTGCTGTCGTGGCGGCGGTATGTGGCTCGTTTGCTGGAGGGCAGGCTGACCCTGGGGGAGCGTCGTGAGCTGTATGCGGTGGCGGGGTGGCTGAGTGGGCTGGTTGCCGAGGCGTCGCTGGCGCTGGGGGAGGAGGCCGGGCCGCACTGCACAACGGCGCTGGCCTTGGCGCAGCAGGTGGGGGATGCCCGGCTGGCCGGGTGGGTCCGTGGCACCCAGGCCCAGATCGCGTTGTATGCCGGTGATCCCCGAGAAGCCGTCGCCTTCGCCCAGGCGGGCAGGCTGGTCGCTCCGGCTGGCTCCGCAGCCCTGGTTCGATCCTGCACGCAACAAGCCCGCGCGAGCGCCCGGATCGGCGATTACGGGGGTACTCAGATCGCCCTGGACGCGGCACAGGATGCCTGGCACATACTTTCACAGCCGCTGGCGCGGAGCATCTACTCGTTCGGCACCTCTTACCTGCCATACTGCGCGGCGACCGCCTTCGTCTGGCTCGGTGACCCGCGCAATGCGATTCGATCGGCGCGCGAGGCGATTGAGGCAACAAACGGAACACCGGAGGCACCAGGTGGTAGGGTCATCTCTCGTATCGATATGGCAATCGCGCTTGCCCAGGACTTTGAAGCGGAGGAGGCGTCGGCCATCGGCCTCCAGGCGCTGGACGTCTACGCCCAGCGGATGACGCTTACCGTCAGAAAACGAATTGAGGAGTTGCTGGCGGCACTGCACCGGTTCACCGAGCCGTGCGTGGTCGAATTGCGAGAGCGGTGGCGGTGGATCTCCAGATAGCAGGCAAGACCGCGCTCATCACGGGCGGCACTCGCCGGATCGTAACGTGCAGTCGCACTGGGAACTGGCCGCTGAGGGGTTGTTCTATCGGGATTTGTGGTCGTGGTTATGAACGACCTCAACGGCACTGTAGAACTGCGCGCACATGGCGTAACAGCCTGCGGCATCGTTGCGGACGTGGGGCAGGAAGGCGAGGTCGAGCGCTTCGTCGCCGAAGCCGCCACGGCGCTCGGACGGGTGGACCTGCTGGTAGCCATGCAGGCCCGAATGTTGGAGAACGTCGCTTCCTTGCCTCAACACCGCAGGAGCGGCGGCAGACTTTCGAACTCAACATCGGCCATGGCGCTCGGGTGATCCGCGCTTCTGTGCCGCATATGCAAAAGGTCGGTGGCGGCGCGGTAGTTATTATTGCCTCGATCTCAGGATGGAAGCCCGCCCCTTATCCCCAGTACGGCGTTGCCAAGGCGGCCGAGATCTATCTCGCGATGGAACTTGGCCGTGAGCTGGCTCCGGAGCGGATTCGGGTGAACGCCGTCAGCCCCGGCTCCATTCTGTCGCCTGGCGGTGACTGGGACTCCTTCCGCGATCGGGCTCTGCAACGCTTTGAGCGATTTGTCGAGCGCGATTTCCCGCCGGGCCGCCTGGGTACACCAGAGGAGGTCGCCGACGTGGCGATCTTTTTGCTGTCCGAGCGGGCGAACTGGATCAGCGGCACCCACATCTGTGTGGACGGTGCCCAGAGCCGTCCTACTGCCTCTGCCTGGTAGTGTACCCCAGGCTGCGGGCGAGCTCGTTTTGTTATAGACTGACGGGATGAAGTTTCGGGACGTTGCAGGGGGCCGGGTCCATCGCTAGTCCATCGCTTGACGAGAACGAGCTGGAGCTTGGTCCGTATTCGTTCCTGGGTGAATTCCAGGGCAACGGCATGTTGACATAAGGTAGTGGATCTTTAACGGTCCGTGATCGCCCGGAGAGGGCGATCCGTCGAGGGCGGGGCTTGATGTTGGGGATGACCTCCCGTCTGGGAAAATGCAGATTGCGAAGGCAACATTT
>DASTLT010000095.1:0-3772 GCA_035714625.1 Pseudonocardiaceae bacterium
CGCCCCAGATTCGACAACCGGATACCGAGGTTGTTCAACGCCAAAGCCAGGTCGGGCTCGAACGCACCCGGATTCACCCCCGCCAACCGCCGATAGACCTCCACGGCCTCGCTGGTCGCCTCCAGCGCCTCCTCCCGCCGCCCCAGATTCGACAACATCGCACCGAGGTTGTTCAACGCCAAAGCCAGGTCGGGCTCGAACGCACCCGGATTCACCCCCGCCAACCGCCGATAGACCTCCACGGCCTTGCTGGTCGCCGCCAGCGCCTCCTCCCGCCGCCCGGCATTGGTGAGGCGGTAGCCGAGTGCGAAGTTGAGCCGAGCATGGTCAGCGGGGTCATTGGTAGCAGCGAGGCGGTGGGAGGTGAGCCGAGCGGCGATTGCGGCAGCGGCAAGGTCGAAGTCAACGTGTCGGCCGGTGGGCAGCAGCGCCTCGAGGGCTTCCAGTACTCCGAGGTCCACGTCGGGAAGGTCAGCCAGGCGGGCCAGAGCTATCCCTCCAGCGGCCAGGGCAAGATCAGGGCGTTCACGGAGCAGTGGAAACAACTGGCGGCGACCGATATGCGGCCAGCGCCGTGCGGTCTCGATCAGCACCGTGACTACCTGTGGGGTATAACCCGGCAACCGCTGGTCACCCTCGAGGTCTTCAGCGCCGGACAGCAGGTGGGCAACGGTGGTGTCAGCCCAGGGGTCGGGCTGGTAGCTGGTGAGATCGTGCCCGGGCGTGTGCAGGGCCAGGAAGTCCTCCCCGAGCCGGTCCGGGTACAGCGGCTCGCACACGGTGGCCGGGTCGGCGGGCGGGTAGCACAGCCGGTGGTCATCGAGGACCTGCTCGGGGCTGGGGATACCGACTCGCCGGAGTGCGGAAACGCCATCCGAGTAGGGCAGCGGCCGGGTGAGGGTGGCGGTGAACACGGTCCGGGCCATCATCGGCGACGGAGTGCGTACCCGCTGGTCGTTGTCATACATGCTCTGCCAGTGGTCACGTTCCCGATTCAGCAGATACGCCGACAGGGCAGCCGGGTCGGCCGGTGAGGTGTCGCCGCGAGCATGGGCGTCGACGGCGGCCAGGGCCGCCATGTGCACGGTGAGCACCAGTCCGAAGGCGTCCTCGCCCAGGCGGGTCGGAGAGGAGATCTGATCGGGCTCGAGTACGTCGAGCAGAGCTGCGAAGCGGTCCCGGGCGGCGGTGAACACAAGGGTGCGGGCCGCCACAGTGTCGGCCAGCGCCCTCAGCGCCATCTGGTCGGTAGCCATGTCGAATCGGTCCAGTCGGTACACCAGGCTGTCCCACCACCCACCCGCCGGGCGGGACAGCAGCAGCACCCTGGTCGGGACCCCAGTCCGCAGCAGTGGGTCCTGGGCTAGGGCCAGCAGATCACCGGTCGGCCAGCGCTCGGCATAATCCACGATCAGCAGTAGTCCAGGTGAGCCCGTCACCAGCGCGGCGTCCAGCCCGGCGGTGGGGGCGGCGTCGTAGCTGCGGTGCACCGCGTAGGCCACCGTCCAGTCCAGCTCCGCGGACTGCTGCGCGAACCGCGCGGCCAGGCGGGTTTTGCCCTGCCCGCCCGGGCCGTGGACCAGTCTGCACGCCAGTCCCAGATCGGGATCGTCGCGCCAGACCGCCAGTTCGGCGAGTTCGCGTTCCCGGCCGGTGAAGTCCACCACCTGATGACGAGCGGCCAGCAACCGGCTCGGCTGGCGCCGCACCGCCAGCGGCACACCAGGCCGGTGCGGGCGGAACTTGTCCACTCGGTAGGACGGGTCACCGTGGTGCACATGCAGGTCGCCGTCGCGGACGTTGTACTGCCTAGCCTGACCGAAGGCGATGTTGACCTGTGCGCCGTCCGGCACTTCCGCACTGGGACGGGCGCCGGCGCTCATCGCGGTTCCGCTCCCGTACCGCCGGGCCCGGTACCGCCAGGGTGAACGTGCAAATTTCCGTGTTGCACGTTGTACTGTGTGGCCTGGTCGCGGGCGATGTTGGTCTGCACCCAGGTCTGCTGCGGTGCCGGGAGTTCCTCGTGGATCTGCGCCACCAGGGCCCGCAGCTCGTCCTCGGCATCCGGGTGCTGGCGCAGCAACGCCGCCAACTCCAGCCGCCACACCGCGGCCAGGCTCTGCCGGACCTCGTCAGGATCCTCGGCCTGCGCCACCAGGGTGGCGTTGCTGTCGAGCTGCGCCTCGATCGCCTTCTGCCGGGCTGGCCCGCCACGGCCGAAAAGTCGAGCCACCCCGGATCGGGTGGCCTGCCACGCGTCGGTGGCCATCGCGCCAACCAGCGCGGTACCACCAGCCCCGGCGAGCGCCGCCAATGCCTCCGCCAGCATGTGCCCCTCCTCCAGGTAGCCCGACCCTGCGGACTCTAATCCGGACTCCTTGCGACAGAACCAGCGCAGTCAGCCACGGCGATACCTTTATCGGGGTATGGCCCTGCGCTGTTTCGGCCAGCCGTGCGGGGATCGGTCGGCCGAGCTGACCTCGGCCGAGGAGAGAGCGACCCAGTGAACTACGAGACCTGGCCCCGGGTGCTGGTCGTCGATGTGGAAGGCAACGGCGCCACGCCTCCCGACCTCGTGGAGATCACTGCCCTGCCGCTGCGCGCAGCGGCGCCCGACACCAGCACCGCCGGTGCCTGGCTCATCCGCCCACCGGTCCCGGTCAGCCCCTTCGCCACCCGCGTCCACAAGCTCACCAACAGCGAACTAGCGAACTGTCCGCCCTGGGAGGCGGTCCGCGACGACGTACGGTCCATGCTCGACGGCGCCTGGATCTGCGCCCACAACGCCAGCGTCGAGTACCACGTCCTCAGCCGGCACCTTCCCGGCTGGCAGCCCGCCGGAGTGATCGACACGCTCCGCCTGGCGCGAGCCACCTACCCCGACGCGCCCCAACACAACCTCGACGCCCTCCTCCAACACACCAGCCTCGACCTGACCAACGCGCCAGCCCAGCGGCACCGCGCCACGTTCGACGCCTACGCCACCGCCCTGCTCCTGCTGCACATGGCCGAGCACTACGAAACCTGGGAGGCCCTGGTCCAGGCCGCCGTCCCGCCCGGCCTGCCCGGGGCACCCCAACCAGAACAGGACTCCACACTGTGGTGACCACCGAGTTCGACTGAACCATCGAGATCGTCGGCAAGACCGAAAAGGGGACCGCGCCGGCGAAGCACATGTGTCCCGGGACCCAGCGAGCAAGTCAGGTCACTCGGTTCGAGTGATCGGCTACTCGGGCAGCAGTGCGGATCCGGTGCTCACGGTGGTCCTCGTCGAAGTCCTGGTCCAGGCACTCGAGTCTTGATGCTCGCCTGGTGGCGGTGAGGTTTACTCATCGGGCGTGGGAAAGGTCCAGCGTGGGCCGGTTTCGGGGTCGTGGTGCCAGATGTGGTGGGTGGTGGGGGTGGCGGTGAGTCCGAATTCGGGCAATGTCGGGGCATCGAGTTCAATCCATTTTGCCCAGGCGGTCTCGATACTTGCCCAGAGTGAGGTGGGTCCGGCTTCTCGCACCGTGTAATGGTCGCTGGCGTCGGGGATGCGGGTAATCTCGCACCAGGAACCGTCCGGTGCGGCGAGGTAGCTGACCGGGGTCTGGCTGTCGAGCAAGCGGACGCTGCGAAACATCCCCGGGGGCACGTAGAGCTGAGCCAGGAACGAGAAGTTCTTGCCCCCGTCCAGCTCGGCCGGATCGACCCTGGTGGTCCGGGTGGTGGGCGCTGCGGTGGTACGGGCCGGTGGGGGCGTGCCGGTTTCCGGACCCTTGGTAGTCCGGCG
>DASTLT010000096.1:0-40794 GCA_035714625.1 Pseudonocardiaceae bacterium
GCCGCCGTCACCTCGCGACCGGGTGGAAGGTCACGTCGCGCAGCACGCCGTCGTCGGCCACCGCGGTGACGAAGGTGCCGTGCGGCTGCCGCCGCCGGTCGGTGGGCGACCCGGGGTTGACCAGCCGCAGGCCGGATGGCGCGCCCGCACTCGGTGTCACCGTGTCCCAGGGGATGTGGCTGTGCCCGAACACCAGCAGGTCGACGTCGGGGTAGGCGCGCGCGCAGCGGTCCTCGCGCCCCAGGGCGGTCCCGGTCTCATGCACCACCGCCACTCGCAGCCCACCCAGCTCCACCCGAGCTACTTTGGGCAATCGGGCTCGCAACCGCGGCCCGTCGTTGTTGCCATACACCCCGATGAGCCGGGCAGCCTGTTGCTGCATGCGATCCAGCAACTCCACCTCCACCCAATCACCGGCATGCAACACGACATCAGCCCGCTCCACCTCCCCCCACACCTGCTCCGGCAAATCGCGAGCGCGGGTCGGCACGTGAGTGTCCGCCAGAATCAACAGTCGTAGCATCGAGGGTTACCCCTTCGGGCTCGTGAGTAGGTAACAGTGTTCTAGCACCGCACACCACTCACGAGCCGCGAAGCGGCCTCCCGCGGCTACTTCTTGAAGATGTCCTTGGCCTTGTCAACGGCGTCCTGCACCTTATCCTTCAACTGGGCCTTGTCCTTCTCCGTCTCGCCTTCCCGGCGCATGCCCTCGTCCCCGCTGATGTGACCCGCGCCCTCCTTGACGGCGCCAGCCCCCTCGTCGATCTTGTTCTTCAG
Organism: Pseudonocardiaceae bacterium; assembly: GCA_035714625.1. Lineage (GTDB taxonomy): Bacteria > Actinomycetota > Actinomycetes > Mycobacteriales > Pseudonocardiaceae. Next base: position 778 of record DASTLT010000096.1, read on the forward strand.
CTTGTCCTCATTGGCCATATGGCCGCTCCTCACTCATGATGGGAACACGTCAGGCGCTGCGCGCCTGGACGGAGTGCACACCTTCGGCAAACTCCTCAAGGAGCTTCGCGTTGAAGGCAGGCAGATCATCGGGTTTACGGCTGGTCACCAGCCCGGCATCGACCACGACTTGCTGGTCGACCCAGTCAGCGCCGGCGTTGCGCAGGTCGGTCTGCAGGCTGGGCCACGAGGTGACTCGCCTGCCGCGCACCACGTCGGCCTCGATGAGCAGCCACGGGGCGTGGCAAATTGCGGCCACCGGCTTGCCAGCGGCAAAGAATGCCGCCACGAACTGCACTGCTTCGGGCACGGTACGCAACAAGTCGGGATTGGCGACGCCCCCGGGCAGCGCCAAGCCGATGTAATCGTCCACCTTCGCCTCAGCCAGCACCTTGTCGACGGAGAACGTATCGGCCTTGTCCAGGTGGTGGAACGCCTGCACGCGGCCGCCCTTGACCGAGATCAGCTCGGGGGTTCCGCCGGCCTGCTGCACCCCCCGCCACGGCTCGGTGAGCTCGACCTGCTCTACTCCTTCCGGTGCGACCAGGAACGCCACCCGGCGCCCCTGCAGTGTGGGGGACACGTGACTCTCCTCTCGGTCCGCCGACCCGGTTCCGGCGGCTGCCGGTGGCTGGTGGGGCGACTCCGCCCCTCGGTTACCCGGCCTCGGGGCGGGCAAACCCGCCGACGGGGTGCCCCCAGACGGGTGGCCATCCGCCCTCGGGGACCGCCACGCCGTGCTGCGCAGCGTCAAGCACACTACCGTCCGAATGGACAGCAACCGAGCACTGCCGGAGAGGAGCCCACCGTGCCGTTACGCCGCGTCGCCCGTTCCCTGCTCGCCGCCACCTTCATCGCGCAGGGGGTGGACCTGATGCTCAACCCGAAGCCCAAGGCCGATATGGCCAAGCCACTGCTGGACAAGACCAAGGCGCTGGTGCCGGCCGCAGCCACCGTCGACCCAGGGCGGATCATGCAGGCAGATGGCGCGGTGAAGGCGGGCGCCGGGCTGATGATGGCGCTGGGACGAGCGCCCCGACTCTCGGCCGCACTGCTCGCCATCGACCTGATCCCCGGCACCGTGGCCGAGCACCCGTTCTGGTCCAACAGCTACCCCGACGACCGCAAGGCCCAGCGGGCACAGTTCCTGAAGAACGCCGGTTTGCTCGGTGGCCTGCTGCTGGCCGTCACAGACACCGGCGGCAAGCCCTCGCTGGCCTGGCGGGCCCGGCAAGCCACGAAGCATGCCAAGAGGAGCGCCGAGAAGAACACCGAGAAGGTCAAGAAAGCCACCCGACGCGCCCGCAAGCACGCTGAGCGCACCCTCGCCGAGCACAAGCCCGGCTGAACCTCGCCGGGCGGGGTCAGCGCAGGGCGATGGCGGTGTACTGGCGCTCAGCGTATCCGGTGTAGATCTGGCGCGGGCGGCCGATCTTGGTCTCCGGGTCGTTCATCATCTCCCGCCAGTGCGCGATCCAGCCCGGCAACCGGCCGAGGGCGAAGAGCACCGTGAACATCTTGATCGGAAAACCCATGGCCCGGTAGATCAGGCCGGTGTAGAAGTCGACGTTGGGGTAGAGCATTCGCTCGGTGAAGTAGTCATCGGCCAGTGCCCGCTCTTCCAGCGCCAACGCAATGTCGAGCAGCGGGTCGTTGACCCCCAGCTTGTGCAGGATCTCGTCCGCGGTCTTCTTCACGATCTTCGCGCGGGGATCGTAGTTCTTGTAGACCCGGTGCCCGAAGCCCATCAGCCGCACGCCGTCCTCCCGGTCCTTCACCTTCTTGACGAAGGTGTCCACATCGCCGTGATCGAGCCGGATACCTTCCAGCATCTCCAGGACCGACTGATTCGCCCCACCATGCAGCGGACCGAACAGCGCGTTTATGCCGGCCGAGACCGAGGCGAACAGGTTGGCCTGCGAGGAGCCGACCATCCGCACGGTGGAGGTCGAGCAGTTCTGTTCGTGGTCGGCGTGCAGCACAAGCAACAGGTCCAGCGCATCAGCCACCACGGGATCGGGTGTATACGGCTCCGCAGGCAGCCCGAACGTCATGCGCAGGAAGTTCTGCACCAGACCCAGCGAGTTGTCCGGGTAGAGAAATGGCTGGCCGATCGACTTCTTATGGGCGTAAGCGGCAATGGTGGGCACCTTGGCCAGCAGCCGCACCGTGGACATCTCCACGTGCTCGCGATCGAACGGATTGAGGCTGTCCTGGTAGAACGTGGACAACGCGGACACCGCGCTGGAGAGCACCGGCATGGGGTGCGCGTCACGCGGGAAACCGTCGAAGAAGCGCTTCAGATCCTCGTGGAGCAGGGTGTGCTTACGGATCCGGTCGGTGAAGTCCTCCAACTGGCCGCTGGTCGGCAGCTCCCCGTAGATCAGCAGGTAGCTGGTCTCCAGGAACGTGGAATGCTCGGCGAGCTGGTCGATCGGATACCCGCGGTAGCGCAGCACGCCTGCGTCCCCGTCAATGTAGGTGATCTGCGAGCAGCAGGCGGCGGTGTTCATGTACCCGGCATCGAGCGTAACCAGGCCGGTGTCGGGCAGCAACCGACCCAGATCGATCCCCGGTGCACCCTCAGTGCTCTTGGTGATCGACATGTGATACTCGCCGCCCGGGTAGTGCAGCGTCACATGCTCGCGGCAGCCGTCGCCGGTCACGTCATCCGCTCGCACCGGTGCTGGGGACGCGGTGGCATCGGCCATTGCGGTCCTCTCCCTAACTCGGACGGCGGGAGACCGACCCAGGCCGGTCCGGCCGGAGGCGGCGGAGCTGCCGTCGACGACACTTGCAACGGTAGTCCGCGGCCGGGTGCCTGGCAGCCGATCGCCGACCACTCAGCAGTTCGGTGCACCCCGACCGCTCCGCGCTACCGCGGCGGCTCACGGGGCCAGCCGCTGCACCGTCCAGGTCCCTTCGTTATTGCTGCCGTAACGCAGCCGGTCGTGCATCCGGTTCGGCCTGCCCTGCCAGAACTCCACGCTCACCGGGCTGACCCGCACCCCACCCCAGTGCGGCGGCAGCGGTACCCGCTCGACGTCGGCGAAGCGCTGGGTGGCCTGCTCCAGGGCAACGTCGAGGGCGCGCCGGTCCGCCACCACGGTGGACTGCGCCGACGCCCACGCGCCCAGTTGGGCACCTCGGGGGCGGGTCTCCCAGTAGGCCCGGGTCTGCACCCGCCCGATCACCTCGATCGGACCTCTCAGGTTGACCTGGCGGTGCAGCCCGAGCCACGGGAACGTCGCCGCGGCGAAGCGGGTGACGTTGAGATCGTGCATCTTGCGGGAGGTGAAGTTGGTGAAGAAGACCACCCCGTGCTGGTCGAGTGCCTTGGCCAGCACGGTACGGGAGCTGGGCAGCCCTTCGGCGTCGGCGGTGGCCAGGACCATCGCATTGGGCTCGGGCAAGCCAGCCACCAGGGCCTCGTCCAACCAGTGCGCGAGCTGTTCGTACCAGGTAGCGGCCAGATCGTCGACGTCCAGCTCCCCGGCGGTATAGGCGACCCGCATCAGTGGCAGGTCCACGATCGGCTCCCATCCCACTTGCCCAGCCGCCACAGCACACGCTCCCGGTTTGTCGAGGGGTCCCCCTCCCTTTCGAAACTAACCCCCCGGACGCTCTCGCCACACCCCTGCAACAGCGTGCGGTGACGCAGACCACGGCATCACACATTGCCTTCATGTAACCGGTGGGTGCACTGTTCACCCAGCCGCGCGGCGCCGCACTGTGGCGCGCGCCCCGAACGCCGACCCCACGGTCCACCGCGCGTGCCCAGTCGGGGGCTGAGCGTGCAAGGAGGACGGGTGTGACAGCGTTGAACACTCTGGCGGAGTCGAAGCCCCGAGCGGCCGGTGCCGCCGCGGACGACACCGGGGACTTCAAACCGGGGCTGGAAGGGGTGATCGCTTTCCATACCGAGATCGCCGAGCCCGACCGGGCCGGCGGTGCCCTGCGCTACCGCGGCGTGGACATCGAGGATCTGGTCGGCCAGGTGACCTTCGGCGACGTGTGGGCGCTGCTCACCGACGGCCGGTTCGGGCACGGGCTGCCCCCGGCCGAGCCCTTCCCGCTGCCGGTACACACCGGGGACGTTCGGGTCGACGTGCAGGCCGCGCTGGCGATGCTCGCCCCGATCTGGGGCTACCGGCCGCTGCTGGACTCCACCGACACCGAGGCCCGGGCCGAGCTGGCCCGGGCCTCGGTGATGGCGCTGTCCTATGTGGCGCAATCCGCGCGGGGCATTCACCAGCCCGCCGTCCCGCAGCGGCGGATCGACCAGTGCACCACCATCACCGAGCGGTTCATGACCCGCTGGCGCGGCGAGCCGGATCCGCGGCAGGTCAAGGCCGTCGACGCCTACTGGGTCTCAGCCGCCGAGCATGGCCTCAACGCCTCCACGTTCACCGCCCGGGTGATCGCCTCGACCGGCGCCGACGTCGCCGCGTGCCTGTCCGGGGCGATCGGCGCCATGTCGGGCCCGTTGCACGGCGGCGCCCCGGCCCGGGTGCTGCCAATGCTCGAGGAGGCGGAGCGCAGCGGGGACGTCGACTCAGTGGTGCGCCGGGTGCTGGACCGCGGCGAGCGCCTGATGGGCTTCGGCCACCGGGTCTACCGGGTCGAGGACCCGAGAGCCCGGGTGCTCCGCCGGACCTGCCAGGAGCTGGGCGCACCGCGTTACGAGGTCGCGCTGGCCTTGGAGCAGGCCGCGTTGACCGAGCTGCGGGAGCGCCGCCCGGACCGGGTGATCGAGACCAACGTCGAGTTCTGGGCTGCGGTGATCCTCGACTTCGCGCAGGTCCCGCCACACATGATGCCGGCGATGTTCACCTGTGCCCGCACTGCGGGCTGGTGTGCGCACATCATGGAGCAGAAACGCACCGGCCGGCTGGTCCGTCCGACCGCGCGGTACGTCGGGCCCGCTCCGCGCCAGCTCCAGGATGTCGAGGGTTGGGACGACATCGCCGGTGACTAGCGCCCTCGTTGCGGTCGGTGCCGCAATGCGTAGCGGGCGAACAGTTGCCCCTCGGACTCCAGCAGCCACACCAGGTCCAGGCCGACCGGCTCGGCCAGCAGCGCCCGGTCCATGACAGTGAGCGATCCGGCGCTGCCGGCCAGTGCGGGGGCGATGGCCAGGAACAGCTCGTCGATCAGGCCCGCAGGCAGCAGGGAGGCGTTGAGGGTCGGACCGCCCTCGCACAGCACTGAGCGCACGCCGTGCTCGGTGCGCAACTGGGTGAGCATCCCAGCCAAGTCGACCGGCTGTCCCTGGGTTGCTCGCAGGTAGCTGACCTGCGCGGCACAGCCGTGCAGCACAGCATCGCTGGCGGTGACCACGAGCACCCGGGAGTGCGGGTCGGCCAGCAGCGGCAGGTCAGGCGACAGCGTGAGCCCGCGGCTGACCACGACCGCGAGCGGGTCGGGAGCCAGCCCGCGGGCCGTGCGGCGCTCCCGGCGGTGCGGATCCCGTACCAGCCGTCCGTAGCGCTCGGTGCGCACCGTGCCGGCGCCGACCAGGACCGCGTCAACCTGGGCCCGCAGCTCGTGGAACATCTGGCGGTCCGCGGCGTTGCTGATCGGGGCGGTGCGCCCGGTCACCGTCGCGGCCCCGTCAGCGGTGGCCACCATGTTGAGCACCACGTACGGTCGGTGCTCGGGCGCGAGATCGCCCAACCCAAGACCGTCCAGCGCGTCGATCGCGGTCACGGTGCCGGGTTCGGGCAGCAGCCGCCGCAGCGGAACCGGGTCTTCGCTCATGCCGGATGGCCGGGCTCGATGTGCTTGGCGCGGTGGAACTCGAATGGCCGCTCGCTGTGCTCGTGGCGGGCCTCCACCGGCTCCAGCAGGACACCGACGTGGTCGCCGAGGTCCAACCGGTCCACAATCCGCCCGACGAACCAGTTGTCGCATTCCTGCAGGATCGGCAGCCCGCCGGGACCCTGGTGCCAGTCGCAGTGGGCGAACTTGTCCACGTCGTCCCCGCTGCGCCCGCCGAACAGCCGGGCCAGTTCCTCGGCCTGGCGCGGGACGAAGTGCACGGCCAGCAGGTCGGCGCGCTGCGCCACCTGGTAGGTGTGGTTCTTGCGGGACAGGCAGGCCAAAAAACGCGGCGGGTCGATGCTGCACTGGGTGCCGAACCCGATGAGGCAGCCGGCCTGCTGCTGGTCAGCGCGGGTGGTGACGATGAACATCGGGTAGTCCAGCTCGCCGACTAGCTGGTGAAAAGTGCCCTGGGCCTCCACGGCGGATCAACCTACCCCGCCAGGTAGGCGATCACGCAGTGTGGCACCCGTACTCCCGGGTCAGCTCGGACGGGTAGCAGACATGCTGCTCCCCGGACAGGCGACACACCCTGACCAGAACCCCCACTCCAGCACGTCTCCCCCCCGGGGCTGCACACCCGGACGCTTCAGCGGCCCGCGCCAGCATCACCGCCACCCGCGCCGCCTCCCACGCTGCCTGCGGCCCCTCACGCCGGGGTTAACCACACCGTCGCGGACCCGTCGGAGAGCACCAAACGACGGTCACGTCCTGCCGCACCAGCCGCGCATGGGTCGCCCGATCAGGATGATGTTGAAGTACAACGTCACGACGACTCTCCCATGGGCCGGTCGAAAACTCGACCTGCAAAGCCCCCCAGAAGCGGGCATATGGCCGCAGTTCGGTAACTCACACAGTTGGATCAGCGGACCTGAAGGGGTCCAGCAGGTGCCAGTACGCCCTCGCCCGCAGAGTCTGGTAGACGAGCCCGCCGTCGAGGAACCGCTGCCCTTACCGAACCCGGCCGCCATCGTGGTCCGCCCCGAGGAGTCCCAGACCTCGCTGGGCATCCAGGCTGATCCCCGCTGATCAAATACCCGCACGGCTCCCAGCCGCCTCTGGGCACGACAAGCTGAGAGGAGCGCCCGTGCTGATGTCTGGGCAATCTGCTAGTATCGAACACGTGTTCGATACCGGTCCAGCCCAGGAGACACCCCCCGCGGGGGCGCCCTGCGCGGAGGATTGGGACGAGGACTGGTTCGACCCGGCCTGGCTCGACGAGATTCCCACCCCACCCGAGACCGTCTCGCCCCCGGTCGGTGAGTGCGCCCCCTCGGGCTGGCTGGCCCTGGAACTCGACCACGCCAGCGCCGACCCGACCCGGATGTCGGATGCGGCGTTGATCGACACCATGGTCAGCTTCGACCGGCTCACTTCCTGGGCCGGCGCGCGGCAGGCGGAGCTGATGGCGGAGTTCGCCCGCCGTCGCCCCGGGCAGGACTGCCCACCGGACCGCTCCGATGTGCCGGCGCGCTACAGCGGGTATGCCCCGGACGAAGTCGCGCTCGCGTTGCGGTTGTCGCGCACCACTGTGGCCAACCGGATGGCGATGGCCCAGCAGATGGTGGCCGAACTGCCGGCGACCCTGGCCGCCTGGCGGGCGGGCACGATCGATACCCGGAAGGCTCAGGCGATCACCGAGACCAGCTATGTGCTGTCCCGCCAGCAGTGCGCCGCCCTGGAGGCTCGGGTGCTGCCCCGCGCCGGGAGCCAGACCCTTGCCCAGCTCCGCGCCGCGCTGGTCCGGGCCGTGCTGGCGATCGATCCCGACGGCGCGGCGCGGCGGTACCGGCAACGCCGCCAGGACCGGCGGGTGGAACTGCGTTCCGACCAGGACGGCATGGCCACCTTGTGGGCACTGCTGTCGGCGCCCGACGCCACCGCCGCCTACCAGCGGCTGTGCGATCTGGCCCGCAGCCTGGGCGCCGACGACCCGCGCAGCATGGACGCCCGCCGCGCCGACCTGCTCACCGAGGTGCTCACCGGCCGGCGCTGCGCCGCCACCGGCACCCACCCCACCACCCCTGACTGTCCCGGCGGCGACTGCGATTGCGCACCCGACACCGGCACGCCCGACACCGTCACGCCCGACACCCCCACGCCCAACACCACCGTCCCGGACACCACCGGCACCTCCCCGACCGGCGCGTCCACCGACCCGGGGTCCACTCCCGCCTCCCCCGGTGGCGACTCGGTGCCCGCCCCACCGGCGGCCCCCGATGCGGGCCAGGGCCACCGCTGCGGCGCGGGTGCCGGTGGCGGACCGGGCAAGCCGTTGATCTCCGTGATCGTGCCGATCACCATGCTGCTCGGGCTCGACGAGCATCCTGGCGAGCTGGTCGGCTACGGCCCCATCCCCGCCGCACTGGCCCGCCAGATTGCCGCGGAAGGCACCTGGCGGCGGCTGCTCACCGACCCGGCCTCGGGCACCCTGCTCGACTACGGCCGCACCACCTACACCCCACCGGCCGGGCTGGCTGATTTCGTCCGCGCCCGCGATGTGTACTGCCGCAACCCCATCTGCGGCCAACGCGCCGCGACCGCCGATCTGGATCACACCATCGCCTGGGACGACGGCGGCACCACCAACGAGCACAACCTGTATGCCGCCTGCCGCCACGACCACCTGATCAAGACCTTTGGCCCCGGCTGGCACGTCGAGCAGCATCCCGATGGCCGAGTCACCTGGACCACCCCCACCGGGCACACCTACACCAGCCACCCCCACGACTACCGCACCCATCCACCCCACCCCCCCAGCACCGGCACCCCCGCCCCCGGCAGCACAGCCGGGCACGATCCACCCGACGACGAGCCCCCCTTCTGAGTTCCAACCCTCCTGAACTCAGGGAGGGTTGGAGGGCAGATCCGGCCGTCGGGCGGCGACCGAGCCCGACGTGGGTACCGTGCTTGGATAGCGCCTGCAGGGGGGCCGGCGCACTTGTCGTCACGGTTGCGTCGAGCACACCATGCGAGGGAGATGTGAAGCACATCCACGCCGGTAAGGTGCGGGACCTGTATGAGATCAGCGATGATCTCCTACTCGTCGCCTCGGACCGGGTCTCCGTCTACGACGTGGCCCTGTCCACCCCGATCCCCGAGAAAGGTGCGCTGCTCACCCAGCTCTCGGTGTGGTGGTTTCACCGGCTCGCCGGCGTGGTGCCCAACCACCTGGTCTCCGCCACCGACGTACCACCGGAGTTCGCGAACCGGGCAATCCGCTGCACACCACTGCAGATGATCCCGGTCGAGTGCATCGCGCGCGGTTACCTGGCCGGCCTGGGCCTGCGCGAATACCAGAAATACGGCACGGTCTCAGGAGTCTCACTACCCCCCGGACTGGTGCTGGGCAGCCGGCTCCCCGAACCGATATTCACCCCGACCACAAAGTTCTCCGACACCGGCCACGACGAGTTCATCACCTTCGCCGACGTGGTATGCCAAACCGGGCGGCAAACCGCGCAGCGGCTGCGAGACCTGACCTTGGAACTCTACGCGACGGCGGCCGCGCAGGCCGGTCAGAACGGGATCATCGTCGCGGACACGAAATTCGAGTTCGGCTGGGACAGCGCAGGGAGGCTGACCCTGGGGGACGAGGCAGTCACGTCGGATTCGTCGCGTTTCTGGCCGGCCGAGAAGTGGGTACCCGGCGAGCCCCAATACGCGCTTGACAAACAGTTCGTCCGGGACTGGGCGGTGCGCACGGGGTGGAACCGCGAGCCACCCGGGCCGGATATCCCGGAGGAGGTTGTGGCCGAGACCCGGCGGCGGTACATCGAGGCATACGAACGCATCACCGGCACCTCCTGGCCCCCGGCACCTGCTTTCCATCGACCTGAGGCCAGACCTGTGACACCTACCTGAGACGGTGGTCACGGCGCAGGCAGACCCCTCGTCCGGGCGCACCTGGGAGACTGGGTGCCGGCACCGGCAAACCTGGAGACCCCGCATGATGCAGACCGCTGAGCTGACCATCCCAGCCGAGCTCAAACCCGTCGACGGACGGTTCGGGTGCGGGCCGTCGAAGATCCGGCCGGCACAACTGGCTGCGCTGACCGGATCCGGGGCAGCGGTGCTGGGCACCTCGCACCGGCAAGCACCGGTGAAGTCGCTGGTCGGTCGGGTCCGGGCCGGGCTGCGCGAGCTGTTCTCGCTGCCTGCGGGCTACGAGGTGGTGCTCGGCAACGGCGGCTCCACCGCGTTCTGGGATGTGGCGACGTGCGGGCTGGTCCGCCAGCGGGCGTTGCACCTGAGCTACGGTGAGTTCTCCGCCAAGTTCGCCGCCGCCACCGCGGGCGCACCGTTCCTGGCCGACCCGGTGGTGATCTCCGCTTCGCCCGGGGACGCCCCGGCACCCGTCGCCGACCCGTCCTGCGACCTGATCGGCTGGGCGCACAACGAGACCTCCACCGGGGTGATGGTCCCGGTGCAGCGCCCCGCCGGATCCGACGCCGCGCTGGTGACGATCGATGCGACCAGCGGCGCCGGTGGCCTCCCGGTCCGGGCCGCCGACACCGACGTCTACTACTTCGCGCCGCAGAAGTGCTTCGCCTCCGACGGCGGGCTGTGGATCGCGCTGCTGAGCCCGGCCGCGCTGGAACGGGTCGATGAGATCAGCTCGTCCAGCCGGTGGGTGCCGGAGTTCCTCTCGCTCGCCACTGCGCTGGCCAACAGCCGCAAGGACCAGACCTACAACACCCCGGCGGTGGCGACGCTGCTGCTGCTCGTCGAGCAGCTCGAGTGGATGCTCGACCACGGCGGACTGGACTGGTGCGTCGCCCGCACCACCGAGTCCTCCTCGCGGCTGTACTCCTGGGCCGAGGCATCGCCGTACGCCACGCCGTTCGTCACCGACCCGGCCAAGCGCTCCCTGGTGGTGGGCACCATCGACCTCGCAGCGAGCATTGACGCCGCGGCGGTGGCGAAGGTGCTGCGGGCCAACGGCATCGTGGACACCGAGCCCTACCGCAAACTCGGCCGCAACCAGTTGCGGATCGGGATGTTCCCCGCGGTCGACCCCGATGACGTCGCCGCGCTGACGGCCTGCGTCGACTGGGTGGTCGCGCGGCTGGGATAGCGGCTGTTCGGCCAGTTGGCCGAACCTCTATCGTGGCAGGGGCTGGCGGCGCGCCTCCCCCGGCGGACGCGCCCACCCGCCTACGGTGGTCGGCAACGGGCACGGGTTGATGCGGAGGTCCTCAGGATGCGCGCGCTGCGGGTGGTCGGTCTGGGGATCGACGGCCGCACGGTCATCCTCGAGACGGTGGAGCAACGGTCCGGTGAGCGGCGGGAGCGGTTCACGCTGCCCGCCGACGAAGGCCTGCACGCAGCCGTTCGAGGTGATCTCCCTCGCCTCGGCCAGATCGAGATTGAGCTGGAGAGCCAGATGCGACCCCGCGAGATCCAGGCCCGGATCAGGGCCGGAGCTTCCGTCGAACAGGTAGCCGCCGCTGCCGGTGTCCCCACCCAGAAGGTCGAGCGCTTCGCTTATCCGGTGTTGCTGGAACGGTCCCGCACCGCGCAGTTGGCCCAGCAGGCCCACCCGGTGCGCGCCGACGGTCCCGATGTGCGGACGCTGGAGGAGGTGGTCAGCGAGACGTTCGCCAAGCGGGGTCACGACTACGAGGCGGTGACCTGGGACTCGTGGCGCGGGGAGAACGGCAAGTGGGTCGTGCAGTTGCGCTGGCGGGCCGGCCGGTCCGACATCAAGGCGCATTGGACCTTTCACCCCGGCGCGCACGGCGGCACCGTGACCGCGATCGACGACCACGCCACCGACCTGATCGACCCCCAGCCGGCCGCGCAACTGCGTCCGGTGGCCCCGGTGACGCCACTGCCCGGCTCCACCCCCGGCGTGCCCTGTTGGGAACCCCCCTATCGGGAGCAGTCCCCCGCCCCTTCGCAGCGCCCGGCGCATCCTGACTCGCCGGCCGAAGTGCCGGGGGCCGAGGAACAGCGCAGCGCCCGGGCGGTGCCCGACGACGGTCCCGCCTATCACCCGGCCCGCCCATCCGAGCGGCCAGCCGAACGCCCCACCGCCGAACGGCCCCCCACCGAACGCCCCCCGGAGCAGCACCAGCAACCAGCATCGCAGCCCCCACCCGCAGCCCAGCCGCCAGCCGCCAAACGGGGCCGCAAGGACCGCCCGATCGTCCCCTCCTGGGAGGACGTCCTGCTCGGCGTCCGCTCTCCCCGGGAATAGCCACCCCTGGCACATTCAGCGGATTGAGCGGCGAAGCGCCGGTAGGCAACCGCTGCTGGCGCATCGCCGATGATGACTGCGAAAATCGCATGCCTCGCCCGGGGAGGGCAGGCTAGCGTCCAGGACGCAATGAGCCTCCCCGATCCCCCGCAGCACGCCTCCCTGGCTGCTCTGCGCCGGCTGGCGCCCTACATCCGGCCGGTGCGTGGGCGGCTGCTCGGTGCCGGCTTGGCGATGCTGGTCGCGATGCTGGCCGGGCTGGCGATCCCGCTGCTGATCCAGCGCATCGTCGACGGCCCGCTCGCCGAGGCAGACCCGGCCGGGCTGGTCCTGCTGTCCGCCGGAATACTCGCCCTCGGGGTGACCGAGGCCGGGCTGATCTACCTGCGGCGCGCCCTGGTGGCCCGGCCGACCACCGAGGTCGAGGCACGGATGCGGACCGACCTTTACCACCACCTGCAGTACCTGCCGATGGCTTTTCATGACCGCTGGCCATCCGGGCAGTTGCTGTCCCGGGCGGTCAGCGATCTGACCACGATCCGGCGGTTTCTCGCGTTCGTCAGCATCTTACTGGTGGTCAACGTGCTGACCGTGCTGGTCGGACTGGTGGTGCTGGTGGTGCTCGCCCCGCAGCTCGGCCTGCTCGTCGTGCTCATGGCGGTGCCGATGGTCGCGCTGTGCCGGCACCACGAGCAGCATTACGGGCGGGTCGCACGGCGGGCCCAGGATCAGGTGGGTGACCTGACCACCACGGTGGAAGAGGCCGCGCTGGGCATCCGGGTACTGAAGTCCTTCGGACGCGGCCCGCGGGCCACCCGGGCCTTCCTGGCCCAGGCCCGCGCGCTGCGCCGCACCGAGCTGACCAAGGTGCGGTTGCTTGCCGCGCTCTGGGCGGTGATCATCGCGCTGCCGGAGCTCACCATGGCGGCCCTGCTCGGCGTCGGGGGGTATGCGGTGGCGGCTGGCTCACTCACGCTGGGCACCCTGGTCGGGACGGTCACCATCCTGGCCTACCTGCGCTGGCCGCTGGAGTCGCTGGGCTGGCTGCTGGCCGAGACGAGCAACGCGGCCGCCGCCACCACCCGTTACTGGGAAGTGCGCGACGTGCGGCGCACGCTGGCCGACCCGCCGCGGCCACGGGCGCTCGCCCGCCCGGTGCGGGGGGCGCTGCGGTTGGAAGGAGTGCGTTTCCACTATCCGGGGGCTGCGGGCGAGGTGCTGCGCGGGGTGGACCTGGAAGTCCGGCCAGGCGAGACGGTGGCGCTGGTGGGCGCCACCGGCAGCGGCAAGACCACTCTGACGGCCCTGGTGCCCCGGCTGGCCGACGTTACCTCCGGCCGGATCACGGTTGATGACGTGGACGTACGGCACCTGCCGCTGGCCGAGCTGCGCTCGGTGGTAGCGGCGGCCTTCGAGGACCCGGTGCTGTTCTCCGCTTCGGTCCGGGAGAACGTGGCGCTCGGCGCGCTGGCGTCCGGCGACGACGCGGTGCGTCGCGCGCTGCGGGTGGCCCGCGCCGAGCAGTTCGTCGAGGCGCTGCCCTGGGGCCTGGACACCCGGATCGGCGAGCAGGGATTGACGCTGTCCGGCGGGCAGCGGCAGCGCCTCGCGCTGGCCCGGGCGGTGTTCGCCGATCCCGCGGTGCTGGTGCTCGACGACCCGCTGTCCGCCCTGGACGTGCACACCGAAGCCGAGGTCGAGGCGGCGCTGCGGCAGGTGTTGCGGGACGTGACGGCACTGGTGGTGGCGCACCGGCCATCCACCGTGCAACTCGCTGACCGGGTGGCGCTGCTGGCCGACGGCCGGATCGCGGCCGTGGGCACGCACTCCGAGCTGCTCGCCGAGGTGCCCGAGTACCGCCGGCTGCTGTCTCCTGCGGTTGATGGCTCTCCGCGTACCGCCAACCCCGGAGTTGGCGGTACGCGGAGAGCCACCAACCCGAGCGCGGAGGAAGTGGTGAGATGACCACACCGGAAGAGCAGTGGCGCGGGGTGGCCACCGAGGACCTGGAACGGATTGATACCGCCACCGGGCTGCGGCTGGCCGCCCGCTCCCGGCGGCTGCTCGGCTCGCTGCTGCGCCCGCACCTGCGCCGGGTTGCGGTCGCGGCCGGGTTGCTCGTCGTGGACCAGGCAGCACTGCTGGCCGGCCCGCTGCTCATCGCCGCCGCGATCGACCGCGGCATCCCGGCCGCGCTCGCCGGGCGGCCCGGTCCGCTGGCCTGGTGCATCGTCGGATACGCGGTGGCCGGAGCGGGCGACGCGCTGCTCGTCCGGGCGTTCCTGCGCCTGTCCGGGCGAATCGGGCAGGACGTGCTGCTGGACCTGCGGGAGCGGGTGTTCGCCCAGATCCAGCGGCTGTCCCTGGCATTTCATGAGCGCTACACGTCGGGACGAGTGATCTCCCGGTTGACCAGCGACCTGGATTCGCTGCAGGACCTGCTGGACGAGGGACTGGACGGCTTCTTCGTCTCGCTGCTCTCGATCGTCGGGATCGGGACGATGCTGCTGGTGCTGGACGTGCCGCTCGGTCTGGTGGCGCTGACCGGCTTCGTACCGCTGGTCCTGCTCACCCGCTGGTACCTGCGGCGCTCCCAGCACGCCTACCGCGGCACCCGCACCTGGGTGGCCCGGGTGATCGTGCAGTTCGTTGAGACCATGAACGGTATCCGCGCGGTGCAGGCATTCCGCCGGGAGTCCCGGAACTCTGCCCTCATGGACGAGCTCAGCGGCACCTTCGCCGAGGCCAACCGGGTGGCGCTCGGGCTCATCGCCCGGTTCACCGCGACCGTGCGGCTGGTCGGCAACGTGTCGATAGCAGCGGTGCTGCTGCTCGGTGGGCTGCGGGTCCTGGACGGCAGTCTGGAGCTGGGTGCGCTCGCCGCGTTCGTGCTCTACCTGCGCCGGTTCTACGACCCGCTGGACCAACTGGCCATGTTCGCCAACTCCTACTCCTCAGCGGCCGCCGCGCTGGAGAAGATCTCCGGGGTACTGGAGGAGCATCCCACCGTCGTCGACCCGCCACGGCCCCGGGCGCTGCCCTCGCCGGTGCGTGGCGAGGTGACCTTCGCTGGAGTGCGCTTCGGCTACGGCTCGGGGCCGCCGGTACTGCCCGGGCTGGACCTGGTGCTGCCCGCCGGGCAGACCGTTGCCCTGGTCGGCCCGACCGGGGCCGGCAAGTCGACGGTGGCCCGGTTGCTGGCCCGGTTCTACGACCCGGTGGCCGGCGAGGTGCGCCTGGATGGTGTCGACCTGCGCTGGGTGGCTGAGGCCGAGCTACGCCGCGCCGTGGTGCTGGTGACCCAGGAGTCGTTCCTGTTCTCCGGGTCGGTGGCGGACAACATCGCCCTAGGGTCGCCCTCGGCGGCTCGGACCGATGTGGTCGAGGCGGCCCGCGCGGTGGGCGCGGACGAGTTCATCCGTGCCCTCCCCGAGGGCTACGACACCGACGTGGGCAAGCGCGGAGCACGGCTGTCCGCCGGGCAACGGCAACTGGTGTCCTTCGCGCGCGCGTTGCTGGCCGACCCCGCGGTACTGGTGTTGGACGAGGCCACCGCACTGCTGGATATCCCTACCGAGCGGGCGGCAGCGGCTGCGCTGCGCACGGTGCTCGCCGGACGCACCGCGCTGATCATCGCCCACCGGCTGTCCACCGTGCTGGCCGCCGACCGGGTGCTGGTGCTCGCCGACGGCGTGCTGGTGGAGGACGGCCCACCCGACGAGCTGGTTACCGGCACCGGCCCCTTCGCCGCCTTGCACTCCGCCTGGCGGGCCGCCCTGGCCTGAGCCGCAGCGCCGGAGGTCAGGAAGCCAGCAGGGAGAGTAGGAGAATGATCCAGGTGAGCAGGATGCCGCCAGCGGTGCCGTAGGCCACCCACCGCCAGGTCGGGGTAGCCCGGGCCAGCCACATCGACGGCGCCAGTCCTGCGGCGACCACGAGATTCCCCAGCACAACGGCCCAGGGGCGGATCGAGGCCAGTCCTTCGGACAGAGCGAGCAGGGCCACCCCGACCAGCACCGCGGTCGCCGCACTGACCGCCAGACCGGTTGCCCACGGCGTCGGCTCCGGGTGCTGACCGGGCAGCAGCACCTCCATTTCGCCGCCCATCGGATCCAGGTAGCCGACGGGGACTCCGGTGCTGCTGGCCACCCGTGCCGCCAGCAACCGGCCCCGGCGGGAAGCCATGGCGTCCCGTTCCTGGTCGCTGTCCCCGGTGCGGTGCAGCGCCTCGACGATCCGAGCCCATTCGTGCAGCGCGACCACCAGGCCGCTGGGCAACTGCAGGTCACTCGGATCGCGGGGCGGGTGGCCGTCGCCGATGAGCACCGCGCGACCCGCGCGGGCGTGCAGCTCCAACCTGCCGCAACCCCGATTCACGGTGAGCACTCTAGGTCTTACGCACAGTTGCGAAGGCGGTCGCCGGCCAGGCGGCGGACGGGGCCGGTGAGATCACCGAAATCCACCAGCCGCGGGGCATCCACCTCATCCACCTCATGCACCTCGACCACCTCACTCATGCTGCCAGCCTGCTCCAGCTAAAGCTCTCCTGAGCTGCCGCTCCCGGCTGGCCGGTGCGGGCGGGGCATGGCGCACAATGTGCAGTAGCAGCAGCCGAGAAGGGCGGATATCCTTATCCAACGCGCGGTCGCGCCGGGTGGGAGGGTGGATGGGCAACGGCGCCATCAGACCGAGCCACACCAAGCGGGACCTGCGGCGTTACCGGGAAAAGATTCAGCTCTGTCTGCGGGCGCTGGCGCAGATGCTGGCCGAGCACCGCTTGTCCCCGGGTCCCGAGCGGGTCGGGCTGGAAATCGAGCTGAACCTCGTCGACGAGAACTTCGATCCGGCGATGGCCAACGAGACGGTACTGGCCCGGATCGACGATCCTGCCTTCCAGACCGAGCTCGGCCAGCACAACATCGAGATCAACGTCCCGCCTCGACCTTTGGCCGGGGACGAGACACTGGGCCTTGAGCAGGAGTTGCGGGCGGCGCTGGACGCCGCCGAGCAGGCCGCTCGCAGCGCAGGCGTGGGCACGGTGATGATCGGCATTCTGCCGACCCTGCGAGCTGACCACTTCGACCGGCGGTGGCTGTCCGGCAAGTCCCGCTACACCCTGCTCAACGAGCAGATCCTGGCCGCCCGGCAGGAGGAGCTGGTGCTGGAGATGGAGGGGGCTGCGCTGGACGGTGAGCGACCGGAGCAGTTGCGGTGCGCCGCCGACTCGATCGTCCCCGAATCCGGGTGCACCTCGGTCCAACTGCACTTACAGGTCACTGCCGAGGACTTCGCGGCGCATTGGAACGCCGCCCAGGCCCTGGCCGGGGTGCAGGTGGCGCTGGCGGCGAACTCGCCGTTCCTGCTGGGCCGGGCCCTGTGGCCGGAGACGCGTATCCCGCTGTTCGAACAGTCCACCGACACCCGCTCGCCAGAGCTGCGCAACCAGGGGGTGCGGCCGCGGGTGTGGTTCGGTGAGCGCTGGATCAGCTCGATCTTCGACCTTTTTGAGGAGAACGTGCGGTACTTCTCGCCGCTGCTGCCCGAGATCCAGGACGAGGATCCGCTGGAATCGCTCGCCTACGGCATCGCCCCCACGCTGGCCGAGCTGCGGCTGCACAACAGCACGGTCTGGCGCTGGAACCGGCCGGTGTACGACGTCCAGGACGGGATACCGCACCTGCGCCTGGAGAACCGGGTGCTACCCGCCGGCCCGACCGTCATCGACCTGGTGTCCAATGCCGCGTTCTTCTTCGGCGCGCTGCGCGGGCTCACCGAGCTCGACCGCCCAGTCTGGCAGCAGATGTCCTTTCACGCCGCGGAGGAGAACTTCTACACCGGCGCCCGGCTCGGCATGGACGCCCACCTGTACTGGCCGGGGATCGGGTGGGTGCCGCCCGACGAGCTGGTACTGCGCAAGCTGCTTCCGCTGGCTCACGCCGGGTTGCGCAGCAGCGGGGTCTGTGACGCCGCCCGGGAGCGCTACCTCGGAGTGATCGAGCAGCGCTGCGTGACCCGGCGCACCGGCGCCGCCTGGCAGCGCGCGACGGTGCAGGCGCTGAGCCGCAGGGGAGCCAACCGGCAGACCGCCCTGGCCGGCATGCTTCGCCGCTACATCGAGCACATGCACTCCAACCAGCCCGTGCACACCTGGCCGGCGGTATGAACGACCGGGCAGCCAGCCCAGCCCGCCGTTGCCCGCCAAGCCGCGCTGACCGGCATCGGTCCGGCCGGGGGGATCATCCGGCCGGACCGATGTGGTATTCCGGACTTGCATCACCAAGGCTCCCACCACGAAGCCGTTGATTAGGTTAGGCTAACCTAGATCCCTCGTCAACCCGTTCCGCGGTCAACCTCACCGCAGTTGCCGCCCGAAGCACGCGGGGCCAGGGTCAGCCCGCAGACCACTGCGGCGACGATGGTCACCAACCCGCCGAACACGACCGGGGCCCGCCCGTTGACCGCTTCGGCGAGCCAGCCCATCAGCGGCGCACCGATCGGGTTGCCGCCCAAAAACAGCAGCATGTACAGGCCCATCACCCGGCCACGCATGCTCGGGTCGACAGCTAGCTGCACGGTGGAGTTGGCGGCGGTGGTGAAGGTCAGCACGGCCGCCCCGCAGGGCACCAGCATCAGCCCGAAGGCCAGGAAGGACGGCATCAGGCCGACCGCCACCTCCAGCAGCCCGAAGGCCAGCGCGGCGCTCAGCACCAGGCGAGGTCCTGGCCGGCCCCGTCCACTGCGGCGAGCCGCCAGGGTGGCTCCCGCGAGGGTGCCCACGGCGAGCAGCGTCGACAGCAACCCGTAGGCCTCGGCGCCCCGGCCGAACACGTTGCGCGCCACCACGGGCAGCATGGTGTGGAAGTTCAGACCGAAGGTGGCGACGAAGAACACCAGCGCTAGCAGCACGACGAGATCGCGCCGCCGCCGCACGTACCCCAGCCCTTCCCGCAACTGCCCGGCCCCGCGCGGTAGCGGCGGTGCTCTGTGCAGCCGGGCGGAGTCCATCAGGGCCAGCCCGATGACCACTCCGGCAAAGCTCGCCGCATTGACCAGGAAGACCCATCCGGTACCGATAGCGACGATGGCGTACCCCGCCACCGCGGGACCGATGATCCGGGCCAGGTTGAACGTCATCGAGTTCAGCGCCACCGCGTTGATGACCTGCTCGCGTCCCACCATCTCGACGACAAAGGCTTGCCGGACCGGAACGTCCACCGCGGAGAAGCAGCCGAGCAGCAGGCACAGCAGATAGACCTGCCACAACTGGACCACCCCGGCGACGTCGAGCAGCCCCAGCAGCAGCGCAGCGCACCCCATCGCGACCTGCACGGCGAGCAGTAGCCGGCGTTTGTCGTAACGGTCAGCCAGCACCCCGGCCCACAGGGAGAGCAGCAGCGTCGGCGTGAACTGCAACGCCACCGCGATGCCCAGCGCTACCGGGCTGCCCCCGGACAGCTCGAGCACCAGCCAGTCCTGCGCCACCCGCTGGCCCCAGGTGCCGACCAGAGAGACGATCTGCCCGGTGGCGAACAGCCGGTAGTTGCGCACCCGTAGCGAGGCGAACATGCTCCCCCGGTCGGTCCCCGTGGGGGCCGGGTCCTGCTGGTCGACCGGCACCAGTCAGGTACCCGCGATCCGGTCGACGATCTCCGCCGCGCGCCACAGCACGGCGCGCTCCGCTGCGGAGAGCTCGGCCAGTTGGGCGTCCAGCCAGCGTTCCCGGGCGCAGACCTCGGCATCCAGGTAAGCCCGGCCCGCGGCGGTCAGCGAGACCACGGTCTGCCTGCCGTCGGTGGAGTGCGGACTGCGGGCGACGAAGCCGAGCTCGGCCAGCGCGCCGATCACCCGGGTCATCGAGGGCGGCTGCACCCGTTCCCGGGTGGCCAGCTCCCCGGCGCTCATCGGGCCGTGCCGGTGCAGCGCGGACAGCGCGGAGAGCTGGGTGAGGGTGACCACCGCCTCGCTGCCGCGCTGGGCCCGCAGCCGACGGTTGAGCCGGACCACCGCGAGCCGCAGCCGACCCGCCAGTACCTGCTGATCGGGGTGCAGCACCGCGGGGGCCTCGGTCATATCCTTAGCCTAGCTCACGACCTACCCGGTCGGCTGCGGAGCACCTCATGCCGATGGACTGGGGCTAGGCCGCAGCGACCACCCGCTGGGCGACCCGCTCCTGGGATGTGCTCCGCCGCTCAGCCACCGGGGTGGGGCCAGGCCAGGCGAGCCTCGCGAGCTGGCGGAAGACCGAGCCGAGCTGCCGCCGCAGCGGACCGGTGTGATACGGCAGCCCGTAGCGGCGGCAGGCGTCCCGGACCTCCGCAGCGATCTGGGCATAGCGCCGGGCCGGGAGGTCGGGGAACAGGTGATGCTCGATCTGGTGGCTGAGGTTTCCGGACAGCAGATGAAACAGCTTGCTGCCGGTGATGTTGGCCGAGCCGAGCAACTGGCGCAGGTACCACCGCCCGCGGCTCTCGCCGGCGGTCTCCTCCTCGGTGAAGGTGGCGACCTCGGCCGGGAAGTGGCCGCAGAAGATGATCGAGAACGCCCACACGTTGCGGATCAGGTTCGCCGCGGCGTTACCGGCGAACGTCAAGGGCGCCAACGGCCCCGAGAGCACCGGGAACAGCACGTAGTCCTTGCCCACCTGACGCAACGCCTTGCCCGCCATCAACGTGACGTCCGCACGGAGCTGGGCCCAGCTCTTCTCCCCGGAGCCGACCTTCTCGATCTCCAGGTCGTGCAGCATGATGCCCCATTGGAAGACCAGCGACAGCACCGCCGCGTACACCGGGTTACCCAGATAATAGGGGTGCCAGCGCTGCTCGGGGGTGACCCGCAAGATGCCGTATCCGATGTCGCGGTCTTTGCCGACGATGTTGGTGTAGGTGTGGTGCCGGAAGTTGTGCGAGCGGCGCCACAGCTCGGGGGGGCTCACCATGTCCCAGTCAAAGTCACGGGAGTTCAGCGCGTCGTCGCGCATCCAGTCGTACTGCCCGTGCAGGACGTTGTGACCGATCTCCATATTATCGATGATCTTCGCCAGAGCCAGCGTGACCACCCCGCCACACCAGGCGGGGGGGAGGAAACCGGCGAACAGCAGAGCTCGGCCGGCCACCTCCAACCCGCGCTGCACTCGGATCACCTGGCGGATGTAGGCGGTATCCGCGGCACCGAGGTCGGCCACGATGCGTTGCCGCAGCGCATCCATCTCGGCGCCGAATGCCTCGATCTGCTCGGCGCTGAGCTGAGGTGTCTGTGCTGGCATGGAGTCTCCTTTCGCGGTATGGGCTTACCGGCCGACACGGATTACCGGTCAACGCTGACGTCACCCACGGGTACGGTGGAGCAGATCTGGATCTCAGAATCTGGTTCGGTGGACAGCTCACCGGTGTACCGGTGCCGGACGCTGCCGGCGATCTTGCGGCTGGTACAGGTCCGGCAAATGCCCATCCGGCAGCCGAACTCCGGATGCAGCCCGGCGTTCTCGGCCTGCTCGAGCAGGGTGGCGCCGGTTGGCCACCCGGCGGCCGCTGCGGGTGAAGCGCACCTCGCCGTACGGCTCACCGTCAGCAACGGACGCCGTCAGCGCGGGTGCGGTGAACTGCTCGGTCTGCAGCGGCGCGCTAATCCCGCAGCGTTCCCAGTACGCCCGCACCGCATCGACCAGCCCGCCCGGCCCGCAGACCCAGGCCCCGGTGCGGTCGTCGACGGCGGGCAGGTGCTGGGGCTGGAACCGGCCGGACAGCTCACCGCCCCCGTCCCGGGTGTAGGCGCGCACCAGACGCAACCCCGGATGCTGTGCGGCCAGCGCAGCCAGCTCGTCGCGGTAGGCGACGTGCGCTGCGCTGCGGGCGTAGTGCAGGAAGGTGAGCCGGCCCGGCCGGCCGGCGGCACAGAACCCGTCCTCGCACAGCGTGCGCACCATCGACATCACCGGGGTGATCCCGCTGCCCCCGCTGATCAGCACAATGTGCTCGGGCCGGACGTCGGGCAGCAGGAACTCCCCCTGTGCCTGGGACAGCCGGACCACGGTGCCTGCGCACGCCGCGGCGTTCAGGTGGCCGGACACCAGGCCGCTCGGCTCATCGGCGACCGTGAGCTCAAGCAGCCCGTCCTGGCGATGCGCCGAACAGGCCAACGAGTAGCAGCGCGTGCGCCACACCCCGTCGATCTCGATAGTGAATGCGACGTGCTGCCCGGCCCGAAAGCCCCGCCAGTTGCCATTGGGCCGCAACAGCAGTGTGACACTGCCCACCGCGAGACGGCGCAGCCCGGTGATCTCGGCTCGCACTTCACGTAATGACCAGGTCGGATTAATCATCTCCAGGTAATGGTCGGGGCCGTGTGGCGCCGTAACCACTCTCAGCACCGGTACCGCGATCCGGTGAAAGACCACACGGCGCAGCGCAGCCACAGGCGCCGTCATGACAGAACCCCCTCCAACCGAAGCCAACAGCCATTCTGTGCCTGATTGCTTTCAACACTGGTGCTCTGGCCCCACAGTACCCGGTGGGCCGGCCGCACGGGACATTCATTAGGCCAGCCGAGCGATGCCGTACGCCAAAACACCCCATTGACGTCAACACTTAACCGGGACGCCTTGACCGGGATGCCACCCGGGGAGCACCACACCCCGCGCAGGTCTCGAATCGTCGCCTCCCAAGCACCGTACGGGTAAGGTGCGAAGGGTGCTGCCGGTTCCCCCTGCGCTGCCGCGCGGCCTGGCCGACCCCCGGCCGGTGATCGCCGTGGGTACCCTCGCCTGGCTCGTCGCCGCCCTGGTGTGGTACCTCAGCGACGCACCGGCAACCTGGGGGTGGACCTGCGCGGTCGGCGTGCTGCTTGGCTTCGTCGGTTTCACGGTGAGTCACCTGCAGCGCCACGCCGCCCAGCGCGGCGCGAAAGGCGCCCAGCGGGGCCTGCTCTGACTACCGGCTAGCACCGACCGGCCAGCAGCAGGACAGCGCGGACCGGATCGGCGGCGTGCACGGTGCCTGCCGGGGTGACCCAGAACGGCACCGGATGCTCGGCACCGCCGTGCCGCACCCGCAGCTCCTCGTGCAGCCACAGCGACCCGTCCGGGACGGGGAGACCGGCGGCGGCACACACCGCGACCACCTCGACCAGCTCACCCCACCGCACCTGCCGCCCGACACCGGGATCCAGCAGCCCGGGTGCGACCTGCTCGGCGGCCAGTGGCAGGTCCAGCAGGTCAGCCAGCAGCACCGGGTCACCCCCGGCCACCAGCTCACCCGCCGGCAGCACGGCAGCCAGCCAGGGCAGGTCCAGGACCACGGCGCGGACGGCGTCGACCACCTCGCCGGTCACCGCCCGGACCCGGCCTGGGGGTTCCAGCTCAGCGGGGTCGAGGTCGGCGGCAGCCAGCGCGGCGTGCGCGGCGTGCACCACGGCGGGGGTGAGAGTCCGGGCCGGGTCGGCCAGCCGGGCCAGCAGGTCGGCGGCGTCGGCGGCGCTGGTGATGCTCAGCCCGCTGCGCACCCCGGCGGCGGCGAGCAGCGCCTCGTCGACGTCGGTCACCGGCACCGGGTCGTAGAGCCCGGCCAACTCGACCGCCCCGGGCAGCCGCCAGTACGGCGGGGGGTGCCCGGACAGCCGGGCATAACGGGCCAGCCACCATCTGGTGTACCCGCCGGGCTGCCGCAACGCGGCCAGACCTGCCGGGTCGGCGGCCATCGTGCGCAGCGCGGCCGGCCAGCACCGGTCGTCGACCAGGTCCAGGTCCCGGACGGCCAGCAGCGCAGCCGCCCCACCGGACTCCGCCCACCATTGCTCCTCGCCGTCCAGCTCGTGGTCGGGACCCTGCGGGTGGGGGTCGTCGAGCACCGCGAAGCAACCCAGCACCCCAACCGCCCGCAGCGCCTCGACCGGGTAGGTGGTGGCCACCGCGGGATCCAGCACCCCCAGCGGCGCGTCCGGCGCGAGCAGCTCCCGCAGCGCCCCGTCGGGCAGCACCAGCTCGTCGGCCCGCCGCGGCTCCCCGCGCTCGTCGGGCAGCGCCAGTGCCCCCAGCCACGGCCGGGTGCCGGCCGGGTCGGCCAGCCGCCCGGCCAGCGACAGCACCGCGTCCGCCAGGCTGCTGACATCCAGGCTGTCCTCCGCGTCGTCCACGCTGCGCTGCACCGCCGGGCGCAGCGCATCCAGCAACTCCGCGGGCCCCACCTGGCGGGCGCCGAGCCGTTCCAGCAGCGGATGGGCCGCTTCCGGGTGCGCCAGCCGCAGCTCGGTGGGCAGCCCAGCGGTGCCCACCCCAGCCTGGACCGCAGCCAGCTCGGGGTCCCCGATCAGCACCCCGCGCGGCCCGGTGACCGTGCGCCCGTCGGCCAGCGGCACCGGCAGCGCGCCCAGCTCCTCGCGGACCGTCGGGTCGGCATCGAGCAGCGGAACCAGCGCCGAGTAGCAGCGCCACCACCACGAGGCCGGCCGGTCCAGCCCGGCCAGCAGCTCGGCGATCGCCGCCGGGCGCAGCCGGGTGACGCCGAGCGCAGCGAGGGCAGCGGCGTGCCGGGGCGCGGCCAGCTCGACGTCGAGCAGGTCAGGGGTCACCTCGACGAGCAGCGCCGCCAGCGCGGGCAACGCCGCGTCCAGCACCAGGGCATCGGCGGGGGCGATGTCCCCCCCACCGGCGGCGGGCAGCCACCGGGTGGTGCGCAACGCCTCGAGGACGCCGTCGCGCAGCGCGGCGTCGATCTCCCCGGCGGGAAAGCCCGGCGCGGGCACCAGTGCGGTGCGCCGGGCCGGGGCCAGCGCGGCGGTCAGCTCCGGGTAGAGCCGCGCGGCGCTGGCCAGCAGCAGGTCGGCGGCCGGTCCGGGATGGACGTGCCGACGCGAGGCGTCCACCGGCACCGTGCCGATCAGCCGCGCGGGCAGGCTGAGCCGCTCCGCGGTGGGGGTGGGGGCGTGCAGCACCTCGCCGGTCAGCGGCTGCGGCGTGCCTTCGGCGTCCACCGGCAGGGCCCAGCACAGGTTCCACTCCGGGCGCGCCTCGGCGCCCAGCCCGGCCAGGGCAGACGCCGGCAGCAGCCCCGCCTTGTGCACCACCCGCCAGCGGCGCAACTGCGTACCGTCGTGTACCAGCACCGGGTCCTGGCCCTGGCGGCGCAGCTCGCGGTCGCCGATGTCGATGCGCTGCAGCCACGGCAACGCCAGCAGCAGGTCGCCGGCCTCCTCGGCGAACCTCGCCAGCAGGGCCACCGGATCGACCCCGGCCCGCAGCGGCAGCCGGACCTCGGTGTCGAACCCGGGTGGCGGAGGTGGCTCGCCGCTGGCCGGCCAGACCAGGCGCAGCACCGGGGGGCGCCCGCCGCGCCGGCGCAGCTCCGCCAGCAGCGCCGGATCCCCGGCCACCGCGCGGGCGGTGAGCTCGGCAGAGAACTGCACCGCACCCGAGGTGGAGACCACCCGGGGCGCGTCGGTGACCCCCAGGACCGCCGCGAACCCGACGCCGAACCGGCCGACGCTGCCGCGGGACCGCTTGGCCGAGGCACGCAGCGCGGCCAGCGCGGCCACCCCGGCAGCGTCCAGCGCCGCCCCGGTGTTCGCCGCCCGCAACTCGCCCCCGCAGACACTGACCCGGAGGTGACCCGGCACCCCGGCCCGTTGTGCCGCGTCGGCGGCATTCTGTGCCAACTCGACGAGCAGCCGGTCCACATATCCGACCAACGCCAGGTCGGACTCGGTGTTGGCGTCTTCCCGGAACCGCGTTGGGGACCCGCGCCACGCGGCCAGCACCCCGTGGCGCAAGGCGGCGGTACCGAACGGGTCGGCGGTCACTCCACCGGTGGCTGGGGCGGCAGCTCCAGCAGCTCCAGCTCGGAGTCGTCATAGACCAGCTCGGCCACCGGCACGCTCAAGCCGACGTCCACCCGCACCTCGGAATGCGCGCCGCAGCCGAACTCGGCGTGCACCACCTGCCCGTCCGCCGGTGCCAGCTCGTTGCCGCATACCCCGAGGGCGGCCGCCAGCACCCCGGCCAGCGGCAGGTAGAAGCCGCAGCTCACACAGTGGTCGGGAGCGCTGCGGGCCATCTCCGAGTCCGGGCCGTGGTCCCCTTCACGCCAGCGCTGCAACAGCTCGAGACGGGCCGCCCGGCTCAGCACCCGGGCCCGCCCGAGGCCGAGCTCGGGGCTGAGCCACGCCACGGGCAGATCACCATCCCCGAGGTAACCCGGTACCAGCCGGGGATCACCGGGGTCGGTGGGCAGCAGGTCCCCGACCCCGAGGTCGCCGGCCCGGACCCGCTGCGTCCACGGCACCCAGACCGGCGCGATCAGCGCGTCCGGGCCGGGTAGCAGCACCACCTCGCTGACCGTCACCGGGGTGCCCGGGCCCGCCGAGGCCACGGTGACCGCCCAGCGCCAGCCGCGGTAGCCGGGCAGGGATGCCTCGAACAGGTGGGTGGCCGCGCCACCCGGCTCAGCCTCGGTTCCCACCTGGGCACCGACGGGGCTGTCTCCGGCCTCCTCCTGGGCGGCCTGCCGGGCCAGCTCGACGGCATCGGCGAGGTCGGGGCTCGGTGCGATGGTCTCGGCACTCACATCCCCATTGTGCCGCATCAGGGATCCGTGCTGGTCACCCGGCCGGGGGAGGGCTGTGCCAAGCTGCCCGGTGTGACCGAGCTGCCCGGCGTGCCCCGCGTGCCCAGGGTGCGCACCATCCCGCTGGCGGCGGTGGCGGTGCTGGGCGTCTCAGTTCTGATGGTCCCAGTTCTAATGGTCACAGTGCTGGGCATCACAGCGCTGACAAGCTGCGCCGCCCAGCAGCCAGGCCCACCGCAGTTGCGGGTGCAGGTCCTCGCCACCCTGCCGCACGACAAGACGATGTACACCCAGGGCCTGGAGATCGCCGACGGGATGCTCTACGAAAGCAGCGGCCGGGTGGGTGAGTCCCGGGTGCGGGCCAGTGCGCTGTCCGGTCCCGCCGCCGCGGGCGCCGCCGTGCTGCGTGAGGCGGTGCTGCCGGCCCCGCTGTTCGGTGAGGGGATCACCGTTGCCGGCTCCCGGCTGTGGCAACTGACCTGGACCAGTGGGGTCGCGATCGAGCGCGACCCGGTGACGCTGGCCGAACGCCGCCGGGTCAGCTACCACGGTGCGGGCTGGGGTCTGTGCGCGGAGGGGAACCGGCTGGTGATGAGCGACGGCTCGGACCGGCTGACCTTCCGGGATCCGGCGACCTTCGCCCGCACCGGGCAGGTGGCGGTCCGGCTCGGCGGCGAACCGGTTCCGGACCTCAACGAGCTGGAGTGCGCAGCCGGGTCGGTATGGGCCAACGTCTACCGGACCGACCGCATCCTGCGAATCGACCCTGCCACCGGCACGGTGACCGGCGTCGTCGACGCGTCCGGCCTGCTCGACGCCGAGCAACGGGCCACCGCGGATGTGCTCAACGGCATCGCGGCGATCCCCGGCACCGACGAGTTCCTCATCACCGGCAAGTACTGGCCGACCCTCTTGCGGGTGCGCTTCGTCCCGTCCTAGCGCGGGAAGCCGGGGGTCGGTGGTGCAGGATGGGCTCGTGAAGCGATCTGGCGCCCAGGATCGGGGGGGCGGTCGGCGGGGGCGGCGGTGGGTGCCGGCACCGGGCTCACCCGCTCGGCCTGCGCCGACCGACGAGCGGCCGTGGCCGCCGGCCGGGTCACCAGCCTCCGACCCCGCGACGATCCCGCTGCCCCCGCTACCGGCCCCAGGCCCCCCCGGATACCCGCGCAAGATCACCGTTACCCGGGTCGCTGCCTGGCGGAGCAGGCAGTTGGTCTCCGGCGGGGTTCGGTTGTTCCACCGGGCCACCACCGCTGACGGGGCGGGTCGTTCCGGACTCTCCGCGCTGACCTACGCGACGATGATGAACTACGCCGCCGACGCCGCCATCGCCGTCGCGCTGGCCAACACCCTGTTCTTCGCCGCGGCCACCGCGGAGAGCCGCACCAATGTGGCGCTCTATCTGCTCATCACGGTGGCCCCGTTCGGGGTGATCGCCCCGGTGGTCGGGCCGCTGCTGGACCGGCTGCAACACGGCCGGCGGGTGGCGATGGCGCTGTCGTTCGTCGGGCGCGCCCTGCTGCTGGTCGTGATGGCGAGGCACATCGACGACTGGCTGCTCTACCCGGCCGCGCTGGGCTTCATGGTGCTGTCCAAGTCCTTCGGGGTCCTCAAGGCCGCGGTGACCCCCCGGGTGCTCCCCCCGGAGATCACCCTGGTCAAGACCAACTCGCGGCTCACCGTGTTCGGGCTGATCGCCGGAGGGGTGTTCGGGGCACTGGCCGCGGGGGTGGCTGCCCTGGCCGGCTCGCCGGGTGCGCTGTGGTTCACGACGGTGATCTGCCTGCTCGGGGCCACGCTGTGCCTGCGCATCCCGTCCTGGGTGGAGGTGACCGAGGGCGAGGTGCCGGCGACGCTGCGCGCCGCGGCGACCGGTGACGAGCCCACCGAGGAGCTCGCCCTCCCCCGGTACCGCGAGCCGATGAGCCGCCGCGTGGTGGTCGCGCTGTGGGGCAACGCGACCGCGCGCCTGCTCACCGGGTTTCTCACCTTGTTCATGGCCTTCGTGGTGAAGGAGCAGACCGAGGGCTCACCGGGCCGGCAGGTCGTGCTGCTCGGGCTGGTCGGGGCGGCCGCTGGGGCAGGCTCCTTCCTGGGCAACGCGGTCGGCGCCCGGCTGCACTTCGCCAAGCCCAACCAGGCCATCATCGGCTGCGTGTCCGCCGGGCTGACCATGGCGGTGCTCACCGCCCTGGTCGAGGGCATCGTCGTGGTCGCGGTCACCGCGCTGGTGGCCGCGACGTGCAGCGCGATCGCCAAGGTCTGCCTGGACGCGGTGATCCAGCGGGACATGCCGGAAGCCTCCCGGGCCTCGGCGTTCGGCCGGTCGGAGACGGTGCTGCAACTGGCCTGGGTGGTCGGCGGCGCGCTGGGCGTGCTGCTGCCGCCGGTCTACTGGATCGGTTTCGGCACCGTGTCGGCACTGCTCGGGCTGGGTCTGGGACAGACCCTGCTGGCCCGGCGAGGTTCGTCGCTGATCCCCGGCCTCGGCCCGGCGCCCCGCCCCGCGTCCCGCTATCCGCCCACCCGGCAGTTCAACCCCGGGCACGACCCGGGCGGCCCGCTGCGCCGCGAAGGCGGATTTTAGCCTGGCCGCCCAGGTCCACAAGAGCGTTGCTGCCTGCCGTGCTGGCGGTGTCCGGATCCGGGCAGTCTGGGTGCTCACCGTCGCGGGCCGCTGAAACGCTGCGCCCCCCGTCACGGGGTCCAGTTCGCGGTCACGGATCCAGTTCGCGGTCACGGATCCAGTTCCCGGGCGACCGCCCGGACCACCTCCGCGACCCGCTTGGTGTTACGCCGGTCCGGGTAGCGGCCGCGGCGCAGTTCCGGCTGCACCCTCGACTCCAGCAGCTTGATCATGTCGTCGATCAGGCCGTGCAGTTCCTCGGCCGGCCGGCGCCGGGCCTCCACCACCGACGGCGGTGGCTCCAGCAGCCGAACCGAAAGGGCCTGCGGGCCGCGCCGCCCGTCCGCCACGCCGAACTCGACCCGCTGACCGGCCTTCAGACCGGTCACCCCCGTCGGCAGGGCGGTGGCCCGGACGTAGACGTCGGCGCCACCGTCCTGGGTCACGAAACCGAAACCCTTGTCTGCGTCGTACCACTTGACCTTGCCGGTCGGCACTGACCTCACCGTTCCCTCGTCGAATACCGCTCGCCGGAGGTGCGCGACCGGCAAGACGAACGCGCCCCGAGCGCACCCGGGACGCGTGCGATCCAGCTTACGACCTGCCCGGCGGTCCATGCACCTTGTTCCACCCCGGGGATTGCCGGCGTCGGTGGGCCGGGCATCTCCGGCCCCCCGACGCCAGCTCAGCGGACGTCGATGGTCTCCTGGGCGGAGCGCGGCTCGACGCGGTCGAGGACCGCGTGCACGCCCATGACCAGGATCGCTATCACCAGGGCGGCCACGAGGATGATCATGACCCGCCACCAGAGGATCAGCGCGATCACGATAGCCAAGATGGCCAGGAAGGTCGAGAGGGTGGGGTCGTACATGACGTCTCCCGTGCTCCGGTGGCGGGGGCCGCTGGGTCGGGCTCACCCCTCGTTCATCCGACGCCATGGCAGACAGCTAGATTAATCTGACATCAGATGTCTGTCTACAATTGCAGGTTGTCCGACTACTCTCTGGTGTAGAGTCCGATCAGGCACCTCCCCGCCACCTGATGCGGAGCGATGATGAGCGTCGAGCGCCACAGCAGCGGACCCTCCCCCTCCGCCGCCACGTGGCAGCTCAGGCTGGACCCGCGGCACTCGCTACCCGAGGTGATCGAGGAGAAGCTGCGCGAGCTCATCGACAGCGGCGAGCTGCCCCCCGGCGAGCGCCTACCCAACGAGCCCGAGCTCGCCCGGCGAATGGGGGTGGCGCGCAGCTCGGTGCGCACCGCACTGCAACGTCTGGAAGTGCTTGGGGTGGCGGAGGTGCACCGGGGACGGGGCTGGTTCGTCCGCAGGAAGCCGGTCGTCAGGCAACCCGATGAGTTTGTCGAATGGCTCGCCGAGCGACAGTTCCGGCTCGGCGAGCTGCTGGAGGTACGGATGGCGCTGGAAGGCATGGCAACGAGCCTGGCCGCAGTGCGCGCCACCGACGGCGAGCTCGACGATATCGCCAAGCTCAGCAAGGATCATCACGGTGCACACACCGACGTCGAAGAGCGGGTACGCAGCGGTGAGGCCTTCCACGGCGCCATCGTCCGGGCCAGCCGCAACGACCTGCTGATCGCGACGTATCACGTCCTGGTCCCCGAGCTTGCCGAGTTCCGCCGCCAGATCTTCACTGGCCCCGAACAGCCGCTTCGCTGGGGTACCGCACATGATCACGTTGTGCACTTCCTGAAACGGCGCGACCCCGCAGGCGCCCGCGCAGCGATGGTGAACCACCTGTTCGAGCTCTACGACGACATTCGAGCGACCGGCGAGCAGCGCGGCTCGGAGCCGGCACTGCACTATCCGGACATCGTGGGTATGGATGACGAACCGGACTGGCATCCCCGCTGACTGGCGAGCCCGCAGACGCAGAGGTTGGCATTTTCCCCGGCCTGCCGTCAAGATTGCGACATTATGTAGTGACCGACATGGTGTAGTGACCGACGTCGGCCACAGACGGGCGGGGGTGGGCGACGGTGGTGGTTGTGCTCGCGGCGCTGGGAGCCGCGATCCTCGCCGTCGCCATGACCGCAGTTCTGCTGATCCTGATCTATCGGTGGCGACTGCGCCACCGCCTGACGGACGAGCTGGTCCAGCTCGCGGGTCCGTCGATTGTACGAGCATTACTGCCCCAGCAGGTGATGACGACGCTGCTGTCGGGCATCTACGGTGAGGGGGAAGCCAATCACGATGTCGTCGCCGGCTTGTTGGGCGGGGCGGGCGCCGAACCGCACGGTGCTGATCTCACCATCAGCACACACACGACAGTGAACTACGAGCTGCGGGCGGTCGACCACGATACGTACGAACTCATCTCCACGGTGACCTACAGCTTCAAGAAGAACGTCACTGAACACCGGTTCGTTATTTTCGCTGTTTGTGACGTACTGCTCCGGGACTCCATCCCACTCGCTTGCCGACTTCCTCTCTTCGAAGCCTGGTTCGTGCCAGATCAGTCACTGTTCGAGAAATCGGTGGATGCGATGCTCTCATCGGTGCAGATCGGTATCCGCTATACCGACCACGAAGGACGCCGCCATGATGTGGCTCCGAGCAAAATCGAGTTGACCGAGGTGAGCTACCGAGACTGGCCCGAGTACCTGACCTTCTTTCGCGAACAGTTAGGGACGATGCCCCGACAGAATCCGGCGCGTTTCATGGGCACGCTGCGAATCTTCGAGTATGATCTCGGCGAACTCACCGACGCTGACCACACGGTGAGCGCGGTGGAGAGTCTCTCTTTGCGGTCAGCAATCCTGCAGCCGGTGGACGACGGCTTCTGCTTCTGGCAGGCCCCATACCCATGCTACGTCGAGCGCATCAGTTTCGATGCGGATGCGCTAGACCCAAACGGGGATACCGCTTGGCTCTTCCAAGTAGTGCCGTTCATGTTCCGCTCGACTATCGCGACGCGCCGATGGACCCCGGCGAACCAACTTCGTGGTCTAGCCGTACGCTCCTGGCTTCTCCCCGGCCACGGCGTGGCCCTACTGTGGAAGCCGAGTACCCATGATCCTTCCCCCTCAGGCGGAGCCGACGCGGTGTGACATTCCCGCACTGCACGCCTCGATCGCTGCACCAAGCGTGTTGCAGCGAGAACGTCAGGCGTTGTACCAGCTCGCCGCGGAGCTGCTCGAGCCCGGCAACGTTCAGGCGTTGGACCCTGACGTCATCGACAGTCCGATGGCCCGCCACCACATCGGCGAGGCGCTTGCCGGGCGCGCAAGCTTCACGCGCTCCCAGCTCGTCGGCATCAGCGCCGTGGCGACGGATGAGCCCAGCAGGGATGAGCCCAGTGGAGCCGAAGGACTCCGGGTGGCAGCACGGCCAGAGGCGAATACCTTGCTCGCGGGGGCATTGGACATGGTAGCGGCGGAGCTTGATCGCCAGCGGGCGGCGTCAGGGCAGCCTGAACTGCTCACCGAGGCCGACGGTGCACGCTTCACTTTCGCACAGCGGTTACTGCACGAGGGCCTCGCGCTCGCTCGGTCAGTGAGCCCAGAGCTGATCGAGGATCTGCTGGCGCACGTCGCGCTGATCGGGGTCGTCGATACGCAACGCACTGGGCGTCTGGGCTCTGCGTCTCCCCGGACCTTCCCGGGACTCATCCTGCTGGGGAGTTCTCGATCGAGTATCGAGGTCGCTGAAGCGCTCATACACGAGGGCGCGCACCAGAAGCTGTTCGATCTGGCCATCACTCACGACTTGCTCAACGATACCTCTGACCGCTGCGCACCGTTTCACCCGCCCTGGGCAGAAAAGAAACGTCGCTGGCCCCTTGAGCAGACTCTCGCTGCCTGCCATGCATATGCCTGCCTCGCTAAGTTTGCCCAGGACATCAGCATGACATTGGAAGCCGTCGGAGTCGACGCCGACTCGCTGCTGCCGGTGGCGAGTGCACGGAGCGAGATCATCGGTGACTGGCTGCAGGACAAAAGCGATTATCTCGGCACGGACGCGCATGCACTGCTGGTGGGGCTCCTGGGCCGACCAATGCGCACCAGATGTTCCGCGCAGAACCCTGCCAACACGCTCGCGACAGACTTCATTATAGACCCCGGGCTACAATTGCGTCGGTGCGGGTCCCCCAACCGGGTTTTGGTGGGGCGTCCCTCGCGGCCTCCGCAACTGTACTGGGTCAGTGAAGACGCAGCAGCGCTACTGGAGTTCCTCAGCCATAAGCCCCTCAATGAGATCGTCGATACCTTCGCCCAGCGATGGCGAATATCTCGTCTTGACGCGGCCGACCGGTTTAACGCGTTGCTGGGAGATCTGTGCACATCAGGCGTTTTGACGCAAAGGGGTAATGGTGGCTCTAACAAGTAATGCTGTACTACGACGCGATTTGCCATGATCAGGTAAAGCGTAGACGTCAGGAAATCCGCCCTCGTGGCCGCTCAAGACGTTGTTTTCGGGCAGGGCACACCTCATGCGGTGTTTGTCGAACGGTTTCAGCGCGACCCGCCAGTGAGACCACCGCTGTGACGGGCGGATTGGTGGGTCGCATCCAAGACCGACCACGGAGCGATCGTCGCACCGGCCGGTAGCTGCTTGCCGATCCGACCACCACCGCGACCAGCCCGGTGCGCCCCGGCGCCGCCGCCAGGAGGGGCCGGGATGGTCACCTCCGCCTCCGGAAGGTCCCCCGGCAGTGGCTTCTATCGAGGGTCGATGCCGGACTGTAACACTCCGCTGATACTGTCCGATGTCATCACAGCGAGGTGCCGCAGGATACCACGAAAGGACTGGGATGGTCACGCAAGAGGCCGATACGGACAGCGCACCACCGAAGCATTCGATGCAGGTCAATTGGTTCCGGCGGGACCCAGGGGGGGGCACCATCTTCGTCAAGCCCGGAGGAGACGACGGGGGAACTCGGCACCGGATCATCGATCCGGGCAACCAAACTCGGTCGAGCCGGTAGTTCGTCGCACTTCATCGCCTGAAGTTGGGCTCTACCGCCGCTTCCGCCAGATGGTCTGGAGCGGGTCGCATCCTGCGGGGCGCCGGGTCGCGGGCCTGGTCTGGCAGGGCGTGCACCGCGACCTCGGTCGCCTTGACGACAAGCCAGACCTGAGCACCAGGGTGCAGTGCCAGGTCCGAGACCGCTGCGGCAGTGATGTCGGCGGCAATCCCCGCCTCGGACCACACCCTGATCACAGTGCCCTGCGGTTCGAGTCCGGCGACCGTGCTGGCGAGCACGTTGCGCGGGCTGGCATGGGGAGGCCGGGGGTGCACCGCGACGTCGGAAGGCGAGAACACCGCGACGGCAGGCGTGCCCGGAGCCGGCCCACCGCCGACGCCGACGATCTCCACGCCGTCGGCGGTGCGCACGCCGGCGACCGTGGCGGTGCCGGGAACCAGGTTGAGCCCGGCCAACCGGGCGGCGAATGCGCTGCGCGGGCGGGTCAGCACCTGCAGCGTCGGGCCCTGCTCCACCACCCGCCCTTCGTCGAGCACCAGCACCCGGTCGGCCAGCACCAGCGCGTCGAGCACCTGATGGGTGACGAGAACGGTGAGCCGCTCGGCCAGCACGGTGCGCAGCAGTGCCCGCAGCGCGGGCGCGAGTTCCACGTCCACCGCGGACAACGGCTCGTCCAGCAGCAGCAGATCCGGTCCGGCGGCCAGCGCCCGGGCCAGCGCGATGCGCTGGGCCTGCCCGCCGGAGAGCTGCCCGGGGCGCCGCGACGCGAACTGCGTCGCGTCCACCTCGGCGAGGTGGCGCAGCGCCACCGCACGGGCCGCGCGACGACCCGTGCCCGCCGCGCGGGGCCCGAAGGCCACGTTGTCCAGCACCGACAGGTGCGGGAACAGCAGTGGCTGCTGGGCCAGCAACCCGATCCGCCGACGGTGCGGCGGCACCTGCACCCTTGCGGCGGTGTCGGTCAGCATCCGGGCCTGCAGAGTGATCCGTCCGGCGTCCGGGCGCAGCAGGCCCGCGATCGCGGCCAGCAGGGTGGACTTGCCGGACCCGTTGCGCCCGAGCACGGCAAGCACCTCGCCGGGTGCCACCTGCACTGACACGTCCAGGTCGAAACCGCCGTAGTGCACGGCGACCTCGGCATGCAGCCCCGGGCTCACCGCAGCCCCGAACCCGACGCAGCCCCGCGCGGCCGGGCCACCGCGATCACCACGACCGCGACGGCCACCAGCACCAGCGACAGCGCGATCGCCCCGTCGACGTCGACCTCGCGCAGCAGGTACACCTCCAGCGGCAGCGTCCTGGTCACCCCCTGCAGGCTGCCCGCGAAGGCGATGGTGGCCCCGAACTCCCCCAGGCAACGGGCGAAGGCGAGCACCACGCCTGAGCCCAGACCGGGCAGCACCAGTGGCACGGTGATCCGGCGAAACACCGTCCACGGGGCCGCGCCCAGGGTCGCCGCCACGGTCTCGTAGCGCTCCCCGCCGGTGCGCAGCGCCCCCTCCAGGCTCACCACCAGAAACGGCATCGCCACGAAGGTCTGCGCCAACACCACAGCCGCAGTGGTGTACGGCACCCGCACGCCGAACACCAGATCCAGCGCCTGTCCAGCGAACCCGTTGCGTCCCAGCAGGTAGAGCAGCGCCAACCCGCCGACCACCGGGGGCAGCACCAGCGGGAGCAACACCACCGCGCGGACCAGCCGCATGCCCGGCACCGCTCCGCGCGCCAGCACCACCGCTAGCGGCCCACCGAACAGCACGCACAACAGCGTGGACACCGCGGCGGTGCGCAACGACAGCCCCAGCGCAGCCACCGCCGACTCGCTGGTGACCAGCTCCACGAACCGGGGCCACGGGGTCCGCACGACCAGACCGACCACCGGCAGCAGGATCAGCCCGAAGGCCGCGGCCGCCGGGACCCACAACGCACCGGGCAGTCCCGGGTGCACAGCACGACGGTCCCTGGTCTGCGTCACCCGGGTACCTGGATCCCGCGACCCCTCATGCCGTTCCGCCCGGCGTCTCGACGATCACCTGGGTCGACTTCACCACTGCCACCGCCAGCACCCCCGGTTCGAGCCCCAGTTCGCGTACCGCCTCGCTGCTCATCAGCGAGACCACCCGGTGCGGGCCGCACTGCAGCTCTACCTGCGCCACCACCCGGTCAATGATCACCTCAGTGACCAGCCCGACGAACCGGTTTCGCGCTGAACGGTCCACCCGCGACGGATCGGGTGCCGCGTGCGCATGCGCCTTGGCGAACACCGCGAGCTCGGCACCCTCGACGGCCTTACGGCCCCCGCTGTCGCGCACCGTGGTCAGTTGCCCGGAATCGGCCCAGCGCCGGACCGTATCATCGCTCACGCCGAGCAACTCGGCGATCTCCGACATCCGATACTGCGGCACCCGCCCGACAATACCTCCGCATCCCCGGAAGGTCCGCCCCCCTCCCCGGGGTGTCTGGCTACTGGGTCCGGTGTGTCGGGCATCTGTGCGCGCTCGTTGACGGGTGATCGATCGGGTGAGTCACAGGTAGGGTGGAGTTCGTGAGTTCCGTCTCGCCAGGTACCCCGAGCGCCCTGGCCGTCCGTGGCCACTCCAGCCGACCCGTCCGATGAGTTCGATCGAGGACTGAGCCGAGATGCCCGTCGTGACTGTGCGTTACTTCGCTGGTGCCCGCGCTGCTGCGGGAGTGCCCAGCGAGAAGATCGAGCTCGACGACGAGGCCACGGTGGCCGACGCGTTGGACGTGATAGCCGGGCGGCACGGCGAGGCCCTCAGCAACGTGCTGGCGGCCTGTAGCTTCCTGCTCGACTCGGTGGCAGTGCGAGATCGCAACGTACTCCTGCCCTCTGGAGCCGAACTCGATGTGCTGCCGCCGTTCGCGGGTGGATGAGCCGGTCACAGCGACGTGGGGGCGGGGCCGGTTATTCACCATCAGCCGTTCGCCCGGTAATCCTTTCAGGTGTCGCCCATAAGATACTGGCCTGACTGCACCGTCGGTGAATTGGCGCGCCCAGGAAGTGGGCCACCCATGACGTGCCTAGCTGCAGCAATGGTCGGTGTCGGCGTCGCCCGGGCGTCCTTTACATGATGCTGGTCACAGCTCAAACCGCTGCGTGTTGGCTGGCTTGCCTACGTACCGTCGCCGTCGGCCGGACCCGAAACCGGCTGACCACGACCGGGAGCCCGACGCACCGCACCCCCGTCCATCGGGCTCCCTCCCACGACAGGAACCGGACGGGGGACGTCAGGGAGCAGATACACCTGACGCAGGTGCGGCAGGGAGAGCGCCCATGTCTGACTATCCCGACAAGCACCGAAGTCCGGTGCGCACCCCCCGCAGGCTGATCGGCATGACCGTGCTGAGCACCATCATCGGAGCCCCGTTCCTCTGCACGACCTCAGCCCAGGCCGCCCCCGAATCGACCTGGGACAAGCTCGCGGAGTGCGAGAGCAGTGGTGACTGGAGTATCAACACCGGCAACGGGTACTACGGCGGTGTGCAGTTCAGCCAGTCAACGTGGAAGGGATACGGCGGGACCGAGTACGCACCCCGAGCCGACATGGCCACTCGGGAACAGCAGATCGCGATTGCCGAGCGGACCCTGGCCAGCCAGGGCTGGGGTGCCTGGCCTACCTGCTCAGGGCTGGTCGGTGCCCGGGGCAGCGGCGACGCCGGTGCCACCGCTGAGCAGTCAACGGTGCCGCGGGAGGCTACCCGACCCAGCTCGGCCGAACAGGCCGCTGCCGGGTATGTCGTGCGCAGCGGCGACAGCCTGGCCACCATTGCCGACGCGCAGCAGGTCGCCGGCGGCTGGCGGGAGGTCTATCACCGCAACACCGAGGTGATCTCCGATCCGAACCTGATCTACCCCGGCCAGCACCTCGACCTGCGCTGACCATGGCCTGCGTGGCCCCCGTCGCGTTCCCCGGTCCGGCGGGGGCCACGCAGCTCAAGGGGCAGCTCAGGGGCAGTTGACCCACTCCTGTGAACCGTCCAGGAACTCCTGCCGCTTCCAGATCGGCAGTTGCAACTTGACCTCGTCGACCAGCGCCGCACAGGCCGCGAAGGCATCCTGGCGGTGTGCGGCAGACACCGCGCAGGCCAGAGCCGAGTCCCCGATCGCCAGCGCGCCGACTCGATGGCTGACCGCGAGCGCCTGCACCGCCGGGTGCGCCGCCGTGACCTGGGCTGCCACCCGCGTGATCACTCCGTCTGCGCTCGGATGGGCTGAGTACTCCAGCGCCCGCACTCCCCGGCCCGCATCGTGGTCACGTACCACGCCGGAGAAGCTGACCACGGCACCGGTGCTCGGACCGCAGACCAGGCGGGCATGCTCCTCGACGTCCAGCGGTTCGTCGGTGACCACCGCCCGACGCACCTCGCCCGCGGGCACAGGTGACACCCCCCCATGGTCACGGCCATGATCATGCGCATGGCTGCGCTCGGGGGCAGGCCGGGGACCGGAAGCCGCAGCGGCCGGCTGTCCGGTCCCGCTACCGGCGTGATCCGCGCCGTGCAGTTGCTCGACCGCGTGCTTCAGCACCCCGTCGAGGACACCCAGACCGTCCCGGACCCCACCGGTGGACCCGGGCAGGTTTACCACCAGCGTGCGACGGGCCACTCCGGCCAGCCCTCGGGAGAGCACCGCGGTAGGCACCTGGGGCAGCCCGGAGGAGCGGATCGCGTCGGCCAGTCCGGGCAGCGGCCGATCCAGCAACGGCGCGGTCGCCTCCGGCGTCCGGTCGGTGGGACTGATCCCGGTACCGCCGGTGGTCAGCACCACATCCACCGCCTGAGCGACGGCCCCGGCCACCGCGTCGCGCACCGGCGCACCATCGGGCACCACGAGCGGATCCGGCGTGGCGTATCCGCGCTCGCGGAGCCACTCGACGATGATCGGTCCGGTGCGGTCCGGGTACACCCCGGCGGACGCCCGGTTGGAGGCCACCACGACCACGGCGCGACGGGTCGTCGGTGTGTTCTGGTCGCCGACGGGGGAAGCAGTCATCGGTCCTCCTGACGGGTCCACAGCCCGGTCTTCCCGCCCTCCTTGCGCTCCACCCGCACGGCGTCCAGCACCGCGGCGGGATCGACCGCCTTGACCATGTCGTGCAACGTCAGTCCGGCCACGGCGACCGCGGTGAGAGCCTCCATCTCCACCCCGGTGCGGTCGGTGGTCCGGACCGTCGCCGTGATCCGCACCTCACAACCCTCGGCATGCAGGTCCACCGTCACCCCGGCCAGTGCGATGGGGTGGCACAACGGGACGAGATCAGGCGTGCGTTTGGCCCCCATGATGCCCGCGATGCGCGCGGTGGCCAGCGCGTCACCCTTGGGCAACTGCTCGGCGCGCAGCAGCCGCACCACCTCGGCAGTGGTACGCAACACACCGGTGGCCACCGCGACCCGGGCGGAAGGCTGTTTGCCGGACACGTCGACCATCCGGGCCCCGCCCCGGTCGTCCACATGGGTCAGCCGGGCCTCCGAATTCGCAGAACTCACCAGTCGATCATACGGCCGAGCCCCCGCCCTGGCCCGCCGCCGGGGGGCTCTTCAAGGACCACCAACCTCCCAGGGTGCCGGCACTCACGGCCGCCAACCCCCGCCACATTGCTGGCGGGGGTTGGCGGCCGTTAAAGACCTTCCGGGCCGGGGTGGGGGGTTCTTTGCGCAGAGCCCCCCACCCCGATCAAGTCAGTGGGTGACGGGCAACTGGGTCTC
Organism: Pseudonocardiaceae bacterium; assembly: GCA_035714625.1. GTDB lineage: Bacteria > Actinomycetota > Actinomycetes > Mycobacteriales > Pseudonocardiaceae. Next base: position 40,693 of record DASTLT010000096.1, read on the forward strand.
CACCGGCTTCGGCTTCGGAGCCTTGGTCGGGGCGGGGCCTTCCTGAGCCGCACCACAGGTGGCGGAGGAGATCACGATCTCCAGCAGCGGGCCGTCTCCGGG
>DASTLT010000097.1:0-4187 GCA_035714625.1 Pseudonocardiaceae bacterium
AGGGTTTGGCCGATGGCGTGGGAGTGCCAGTTGGTGCGGGCGCTGGGTGTGAACCGCACGAGGCTGACGATCATCCGTGACGGGTCCTGGCCGCGATAGATCGGATTGACGTAGACGTCGCCCGTGAAGTTGGTGGCGGGGGCCTTCGCGGTGGGGCTGACGGGTTTGCGTTCCACGTGTGCTCCTTCGTATTGAGCCGGTTTCGGGCAGGCGGACACAGCTCGCCGTGGGATGGCGAGTCGTGTTCATGCGGCTAGCGGGTGTGCTGGTCGGCGTTCTGTCCGGTGGAGGTGTCGATGTGGGTGGCGGCCCAGCTGGCGAGCAGGGCGAGCGCGTCACCGGAGGGGGTGCCGGGTTCGGCGGTGTAGGCGGTGAGCGTGAGCTTGTCGCTGTTGTCGCTGGGTAGATCCATCGCGTCGAAGTCGAGGTCGAGGGTTCCAACGGCGGGATGGCGGAAGGATTTGAGGCCGGCGCGGTGCAGCCGGACGTTGTGGGCGCCCCACCGGGTGCGGAATTCGTCGCTGCGGGTGGCCAGTTCCCCGATGAGGTCGGTCAGCTCGCGGTTGTGCGGGTCGCGGCCGGCTTCGGTGCGCAGCAGGGCGACGGTGGTGTCGGCCGCGGCGTCCCAGTCGGGATAGAAGTCCTGGGCGCGCGGGTCGAGGAAGTTGAATCGGGCGATGTTCGCTCGGTGGGCCGGATCGTCGAAGACGAGGTTGTAGAGCGCGCGACCGAGCGGGTTGATGGCGAGGACGTCCAAGCGGCCGTTGCGGACGAACGCCGCGGTGGTGGTCATCGAGTCGAGCATCCGCTGCACGCTCGGCCGCAGCGCGACCTTGGTCCGGCGTCGTGGCGCCCGCGCCGGTTTCGCGGCACAGGCGAGGTTGTACAGGTAGGTGCGCTCGGCCTCGTCGAGGTGCAGGGCGCGGGCGACCGCGTCGAGGACGTCGTCGGATACGCCTGCGATGTGGCCTTTCTCCAGCCGGATGTACCAGTCGGTGCTGACCCCGGCCAGGACGGCGACTTCCTCGCGGCGCAGCCCTGGTACGCGCCGTCGCCCGCCGCCGGCTGGCAGGCCGGCCTGCTCGGGGGTGATCTTGGCGCGTCGGGTGGTGAGGAACTCGCGGATCTCGGCTCGGTTGTCCATGTCCATCACCGTACGTCGATCTCTCGGGTTGAGGGGGGTTGAGCGGGTACCCCCAATAACCTCGCCCTCCCGCGCGGGCACGACGAGGAGTTCCCTCGATGGTGACCAGGGTGTCTGCGGTCCGCAACCGTGACGCCAGTCGGTACCAGATTCCTCTTCGGGGCCAGGAGCGTAAGTCTCACCATGTCCGTTCGGGTCGCAGTCAGTAGTCGGCAAGGGCTTTCGGTGGCGCCACCCGCTGACCGCCGAGTCCGCTCGGCGCTGGCCGCCGCCGTGCTCGGCTTCTTCGTTGTCACCCTCGACGCGGTGGTGGTCAACGTCGCGCTGCCCTCGATCCGCGCCGACCTGGGTGGTGGTGTGGCTGGCCTGCAGTGGGTGGTCGACGGCTACCCGCTGATGTTCGCCGCGCTGCTGCTCACGGCTGGGTTGTTGACCGATCGGATCGGCGCGCGGCGGGCGTTCGGCGCTGGGCTGGCCGTGTCCGTCGTGGCCTCGGTGACCTGTGGCCTGGCGCCGACGTTGAGCGCACTGGTCGCGGCGCGGTTCGTGCAGGGAAGTGCGGCGGCGGTGATGATGCCGTCGTCGATGGCCCTGATCCGACAGGCGTTCCCCGATCCGGGGGCGCGGGGTCGGGCGGTGGCGGTGTGGGCGATGGGCGGTGCGGTCGCGTCCTCGTCCGGTCCGGTGCTCGGTGGCGTGCTCGATCTGGTCGACTGGCGGTGGATCTTCTTCATCAACCTGCCGGTCGGCGCGGTCGCGCTGACCCTGCTCGCCCGCGTGTCACGATCGGCGCGGCGGGATACCCCGTTCGACTGGATCGGGCAGGTGACAGCCGTCGCGGCGGTGGGTGGCCTGGTCTACGGCGCGATCGAGGCCGGCGCGGACGGTCTGACCGCACCGCGTGTGCTGGCCGGGTTCGCCGTGCTGGCGGTCACCGCGCTGGCCAGCCTCCGCCTGCGCACGTCCCCCACCACGACGAAGGAGGGCTCATGACCCCTTGGACCACCGACGAACTCGACCGCATCGGTGAAGCCGACGAACTGGCATCACCACCGCTCGCCCTGAGGGGTCGCAGCGGCCCTGGGTGCCGATCTGGGTCGTGCGCACGGGCGACGAGCTGTACGTGCGGTCCTACCGCGGCCCTGTCCGCGATGGCTGTCGCCAAACAGGTCTTCCAGACCGACTGACCCAACCCCAAGGAAAGAGGAACCCCCTATGCGTGGCGCTGTTCTGCACGCACCCGGCGACGTCCGCGTCGAGCACCGGGAAGACTCCAAGATCATCAATCCCACGGACGCGATCATCCGCATGTCCGCCACCTGCGTGTGCGGGTCGGACCTGTGGGACTACCGTGGCATCAACCCCGTCACCGGCCCGACCCCGATGGGACACGAGTACTGCGGCATCGTCGAGGAGGTCGGCGACGACGTGACGACGGTCAAGCCGGGCCAGTTCGTCATCGGCAGCTTCTTCGCCTCCGACAACACCTGCCCGCACTGCCAGGCCGGCTACCACACCTCCTGCCAGCACCGCGAGTTCGTCGGCGCGGGTGGTGCGCAGGCCGAAGCACTGCGCGTCCCGCTCGCCGACGGCACCCTCGTCGCCACCCCCGAGGTGCCCGACGACCACCTGCTGCCCAGCCTGCTCGCCGCCTCCGACGTCCTGGGCACGGGCTGGTTCGCCGCCGTGGCCGCCGGGGTCCGACCCGGGGCAACCGTGGCCGTGGTCGGTGACGGCGCTGTCGGCCTGCTCGGTGTCCTGTCGGCGAAGCAACTCGGCGCCGAGCGGATCATCGCGATGAGCCGGCACACGTCCCGCCAGAAGCTCGCCCGCGAGTTCGGCGCCACCGATATCGTCACCGAACGCGGCGATGACGGTGTCGCCCGCATCACTGACCTCACCGACGGGATCGGCGCCGATGCCGTCCTGGAATGCGTCGGCACACCCGAGTCCATGAGCCAGGCCCTGCGCTCGGCCCGCCCCGGCGGCGGCGTCGGTATCGTCGGCGTGCCCCACGGCGTCGCCATCGACGGGCAGGAGCTGTTCTACTCCCACGTCCGGGTCCAGGGCGGTCCCGCGCCGGTCCGGCGGTTCTTGCCCGAGCTGATCGACCTGATCTGGCAGCGGGAGATCGATCCGGGCAGGGTGTTCGACCTCGACCTGCCCCTGGACCGGGCCGCCGAGGGCTACGCAGCCATGGACGAACGCCGCTCCATCAAGGCACTGCTGCGGCCCTGACCCTTTCCGAGTATCGCGCGACCAGCGAAAGATCAGGAGAAACCGGTGAATCCGACCTACGACTTCACCGGTCAGGTGGCGCTGGTCACCGGCGTCGGCTCCGGCATGGGCCTCGTGACCGCACGTGCCTTCGCCGAAGCCGGCGCCGCAGTCGTCCTCGCCGACATCGACGACGACGCACTACGCCGTGCGGCGGAGGGTGTGGTCTGCGGCTCCCGGTGCTGCTCAGGACAGCCGTGCCAGAAACAGCCATCGACGAAAAACTGTGATCTTGATGCGGGGAAAGACAATGTTCAGCGCTGCGCCGTAGCGTCGGCAGCGGTTGCATGCACACGTGCAGCGGTAGCCGAGACGGTGCAAGGTCGCCCGCACCCGGACCTCGGGGCGGGTGTCGCGGGCTCGGGTCGCGACCTTGGTCCGACGCGCTGCTTCCGATGAGGCCCATGACTCGTAGGCTTTGGCTACTTGCGGAGGCTACCGCGAGCACCGCAGTACCTCTGTAGCCCGCTCGGAACGGGACATCGTGGTCGCTCGGCGTCACGACTACACTGCGTCTGGAGGGCGTGACCGGTCGTGGACGTGACCATCGACGGCGCGGCCCGACTGAGGGGCAGCCATGACCAGTGGTTCGAAGGCGCCAGATGCTGTGCTGCCCATGCTGGCCACCCCGGGCCCGCTGCCCGGCGATTTCGGCTGGGCGTTCGAGTTCACCTGGGATGGCGTTCGGGCTCTGGCCGATGCCGGGCCGGAGCAGGTGCGGCTGCTCGGTGGGCACCAGCGCAGCATCACCGCCACCTATCCCGAA
>DASTLT010000098.1:0-5186 GCA_035714625.1 Pseudonocardiaceae bacterium
CCAGGTCTGCCCAGCGGCCGGTCCCCGCAGGGACGCTGAAGCAGGGCGGCGGGCTGAAGCAGGGCAGCGGTGAGGCAGAAGGGGTACTGAAGCAGAGGGGTACTGAGGCGGGGGTCCGGAAGGAAGGGCGGTGAGCCGATGCTGGTCGATCCGGTGCTGGCCGCATACGGGGACCTGGCGCATGGCACGGCGCTGGTGCTCTACCTGTTCGCGATGGCGCTGCACGCCGTCGAGTACGCGGCCTCGCGGGTCCCCGCGGCCACCCCGCAGCGAGTCGCCGTCCCAGCAGGTAACGGTGCGCTCGCCACGCTGGCTCCCCACGGTGATGCGGCAGCAGGCAGGGCCGCAGCAACAGACGGGGGGCGACGGCGGCGGGGGAAAGCCGAGCGGATCGGGCGCTGCGCGGTGGCCCTCACGGTGCTCGCCGCGCTGGTGCACGGCGGCTCACTGGCGCTGCGTGGCACGGCGGCGGGCCGGGTGCCCTGGGGCAACATGTACGAGTTCACCTCGGCGTTGTGCCTCGTCGCGGTGCTCGCCTGGCTGATCGTGCTGTACCGGCAGCGCAGCGCGGCCCGCATGCTGCGCCGACTCGGGATGTTCGTGCTGCTGCCCGTCGTGATCCTGATGTTTTTGGCCGGCACCGTGCTCTACGCCGAGGCCGCACCGCTGGTCCCGGCGCTGAACTCGTACTGGATCGCGATTCACGTCTCCGCCGCCGCCACCGCGTCGGGCATCCTGCTGGTCTCCGGGGTGGCGAGCGTGCTCTACCTGATCCGGGAACGAGCCGGGGCGCCGTCCCGGATTGCGGCCAGCCTGCCCGGCAGTGCCACCCTGGATCGGGTGGCCTACCGCACCGCGGTGGTCGCCTTCCCGATCTGGACCTTCGGGGTGATCACCGGCGCGATCTGGGCGGAGGCCGCCTGGGGCCGGTACTGGGGGTGGGACCCGAAGGAGACCGTCGCGCTGGTCGCCTGGGTGATCTATGCCGGATATCTGCATGCCAGGGCGACGGCGGGGTGGCGCGGTTCCCGGGCCGCGTGGATCAACGTGGTGGGTTTCGCGGCGATGCTGTTCAATTTCTTCTTCGTCAACATCGTGATCGCCGGACTGCACTCCTACGCTGGGATTTAGGACTGTCCGATGCTCAGCCCACCCAGCCCGCTGTAGGCGTATTACCCTCAGACGATCTGAGGGCGGAAGGGGACAGCAGCGTGACCGAGCGTGAGGCGCAGAACGGCCAGTGGAACGCGGCGGCGGTCAGTGGTGCCTGGCCTCCCCCCGACCCTGGGGCCACCGCGGCAACCTCGGGCCCGCACGGGGTGGGCGGCGGCCCGTCCGGTCCGCACCAGGTGGGCGGCGTCCCGTCCGGTCCGTATGGGGTGGCGGGGGGTCCGTCCGGGCCGCATGCGGTCGACCCGCAGCGGACCCCGGGCGGTGGGTACCCCCAGCAGCACTCTCCGGCGCATGACCTGTCGGCCGCCCAGTTGCTGCCGCAGACCAAACGACCTCCGCAGACGGGCTGGCGGCGGGCGCTCTTCGTGGCGTCCGGGGGCACCGTGAACGTCGGGGAGAGCCCGACGGACGTGCAGCGTCGCGAGCTGATCACGCGGGTCAACCAGCCGTTGCACGGCTGCTACAAGATCGCCATGCTGAGCCTGAAAGGGGGCGTCGGCAAGACGACCATCACGACCACCCTGGGGTCCACGTTCGCCTCGTTGCGCGGCGACCGGGTGATCGCGGTGGACGCCAATCCCGACCGGGGCACGCTGTCGCAGAAGATCCCGCTGGAGACCACCGCCACCGTGCGGCACCTGCTGCGCGACGCCCAGCGGATCCGTCGCTACTCCGACATCCGGGCCTACACCTCCCAAGGCCCCAGCCGGCTGGAGATTCTGGCCAGCGAGCAGGACCCGGCGGTGTCGGAGGCGTTCAGCGAGGACGACTACCGCCGCACGGTCACCCTGCTCGAGCACTTCTACAACATCGTGCTCACCGACTGCGGGACCGGGCTGATGCACTCGGCGATGAAGGGCGTGCTGGATCTGGCCGGCTCCCTGGTCCTCGTCTCGTCCGGCTCGATCGACGGCGCGCGGTCGGCCTCGGCGACCCTGGACTGGCTGGACGCGCACGGCTATCACGAACTGGTCGCCCGATCCGTCGCCGTGATCAACTCGGTGCGTCCGACGTCGGGCAAGGTGGATCTGGACCGGGTTGCCCAGCACTTCGCCGCGCGCTGCCGGGCGGTGTGTCGGATGCCCTTCGACGAGCATCTCGAGGAGGGCGGGGAGATCGACCTCGACCGTCTGGGCCCCCGTGCCCGGCTGGCCGCGCTGGAGTTGGCGGCGACCGTCGCCGACGACTTCCCCAACGCGGCTGCCCGGTTCGCCCCGTAGCGAGGCCCCACCCGTCCCGACCCCGCTCAGCCCTCCTCGTCGGGCTTGCGTTTCAACCCGCGCAGGAACTCCGGGTCGTCGTCAGGGGCCAGCGCCGGACGTCGCCCGCCGGGACGCTGCGGGCCGAACGCCTTCCAGAGCAGCACGGTCATCGTCGCTGCGCTGACAGCCACCAGTAGGTACTGCACAGTGGCACCTCTCTCCTGGGGGCACCTCTTGCCAGGTCATTCCCGAGAGTAGTAGCGCCGGGCAAGGTCCCTCGGCGGACCCAGGGTCAGCTTGAGCCCTGCGGGGCCGGCGTCGTGAGCGAGGCCAGCAGCGCGCGCACCTCGGCCTCCCGGAACCGCCGATGCCCACCCGGGGTGCGGATCGAGCCGATCCGCCCTGCGGAGGCCCAGCGGGTGACGGTCTTGGGGTCTACCCGGAACAGCGCCGCGACTTCTCCTGGGGTGAGCAGGCGCTCTGCGGGTTGGGGAAGGGACATCACGGACCTCCCTGGGCACAGTCAGGACCTTTCGGAGCATCGTGACAGCTCACGCGCCAGGTACTCGAACGGTTGGGTACAGGTAAAGCGCCGGTAATGGGATGAACCGGGCCAATCGGTGTTGTGCTGGTCTGCGCGGGGCCGCCCGGGGAGTAGGCTCGGGGAGCGTGTCAGCCCCCCCGCCGGCAGGCTCCGCGCTCGTCCGCGACGTCGCTGCCTACAGCCTCGCCCGGCTGGGCTTGGTGGGGCTGCTCACCCTGCTGCTGGTGCTGGCCGGGGTCCCCCTGCTGGTCGCGGCACTGCTGGCGTTGGTAGTCGCCTTGCCGCTGTCCCTGGTGCTGATGCGATCGCTGCGCCTCCGGGTGGCCGCCGGACTGCACGCGGCCAGGGCACGCCGCCGCGTGGAGCGGGCCCGGCTGCGCGATCAGCTTCGCGGTGAGCCGAGCAGCGGCTAGTCCGCCGGCGGGCCCGGCCCTAGTAGGGCGCGGACCAGGCCAGGGCGGCAGCGGTCGCGGCGGCCCACACCAGCATCGTCAGCCCGGTGTCCCGAAGCACCAGGATCAGGGCCCGGCCACCGGCCCCGGTCAGCACCCGCCGCACCGGGCGCACCGCAAGTACCAGAGCGATGAGCCCGACCAGCGCGGTGGGACGGGTGAGCGCGAGGCCGAGCGTCACCACGAACGGCACGACGACCAGCGCGACGTACAGCCGTCGGGTCCGGGAAGCCCCCAGGCGAACCGCGAGGGTGCGCTTGCCCACGGCGGCGTCGGTGGGGATGTCCCGCAGGTTGTTCGCCACCAGGACCGCGGCCGACAGCGCACCCATCGCGACGGCTGCCGCAGCGCCGCTGCCGGTGATCCGCTCAGCGAGCACGTACTGGGTGCCCAGCACGGCGACCGGGCCGAAGAACAGGAAGACCGCCACCTCGCCCCACCCGCCGTAGCCGTACGGCCGCCGACCTCCGGTGTAGAACCACGCCGCGGTGATGCTGGCCACCCCGACGGCCAGCAGCCACCACTTCTCCGCCAGGGCCACCAGCACCAGGCCGGCCATCGCCGCGAAGCCGAGGCTCGCGAGGGCGGCCATGCGCACCGCAGCGGGAGTGGCGGCTCCCGACCCGACCAGCCGCATCGGCCCGACCCGGGCGCTGTCCGTGCCGCGCACCCCGTCGGAGTAGTCGTTGGCGTAGTTGACCCCGATCACCAGCCCCAGCGCCACCGCCAGGGCCAGCAGTGCCTGCACCCAGTTCAGCGGACCGAGCGCGGCGGCCGCGCCCCAGCCGGCGAGCACTGGGGCGACGGCGTTGGGCAAGGTGCGCGGGCGGGCTCCTTCAACCCACTGCGCGAGGGTCATGGGGGCACCTTACGGGCACGCAGCTCCACCTGTTCCAGGGGTCCAGCAGTTCCCAGTCCACTCTGATCACGATTGAACCTTCCCGCACCCATGGCTTAGTCCTAGTGTACCGAAATGTGTAGCTCTTTACGCCCTAAGATCGAGGACATGGCCTGTGAGCTGGGGAAATACCCGGCTGAGCATAAAGATGATCGTGTTTCTTACACTGGATGGCCTCGCGGAGCAATTTTTTACCGTCGACACCACGGCCATCTGCGATGCAGACAAGACAACCAGGGTGATGGAGAGCGCAATTCGTCCTCGATCCGCCACGGTGCGCGCTTTTGGTCCCGCCTTCACCGTTCGATGCAGGGACGATTTCTTGGCGGTGCTGCGAGCGGTTGAATGGTGGAGCACGTGAGCTTTCCCTTGCCGGGGAGCTGTTTGCGCGAAGAGCTCTGGTACCAACTCGCAGGGCGCTGCGCGCTCCCCTTGGGACCTGAAAACGAAGACCACAGACGCCTCGCCTGATAGCCTGCAGGACGGATCGATCTTGATGCTGTGGTTAGCTGAATCGATCCAAGGGAACCATAACCTCAAGATCGACAAATGTGATCGGCTTATTTCGAAGCGAATTGCGGTTGCGGGCGCTACTGCGCTCGGCGTGCGCTGGCCAGCAGGGCGCGGATGACCTGGCGGTCGGGCTTGCCCACTCCGCGCAGTGGCAGCGCGTCGAGCACGACGATCTGCTTGGGGGTCTGGGCTCCGGTCAGCGCGCAACGGGCGGCTGCCCGCAACGCGCCCGGATCCGGGGGGTCTGCGGGGTCGGCGGGCACCACGGCGGCGGCAACCCGCTCGCCCCACTCCGGGTCGGGCACGCCCACCACGCAGGCCGCCTGCACCCCGGGCAGGCTGGTGAGCACCGCCTCCACCTCGGCCGGGGTGACGTTGACCCCGCCGGTGACGATGACGTCGTC
>DASTLT010000099.1:0-8496 GCA_035714625.1 Pseudonocardiaceae bacterium
GCGGTCTTCTCGTCCTCCCCGGCCCGGATGGCCTGGTCAGCAGCATCGAAGTCGAGCAGGAAGCTGAACGCCGCGATTCCGATGACCACCAGGCTGAAGATGATCGCCAGCGGGCTGCCGTCACGCAGGCCGAGGCCCCCCGGGATGAAGAAACCCGCGATGAGGTTGATGACCATCAGGCCGACGGCACCGATCATGGCGCCGATCAGCCACTTGGTGAACCGCGGGGTGACCCGGACGGCCCCGGTCTTGTAGACCACCAGCATCCCGGCGAACACCAGCGCGGTGCCCGCCACCGCCTGGAAGATGATCCCCGGATCACCTACTCGAAGTCCGACGTAACCGCTGATACCACCCAGGAAGACGCCCTCCACGGCAGCGTAGGTGAGGATCAGTGGTGGGCTGATCATCCTCTTGAAGATGATGACCAGGGCGAGCACGAACCCGATCAGCGCAGCCGGCAGGGCGAGCCCCCAGAAACCGCTGAAATAGGTGACCGCACCGGTGGCCATCAGGATGGCCAGCGTGATGCCGGTCTTGGTGACCACGTCGTCGATGGTCATCGGCCGACCGACGGCTGGGGGAGCGCCGGTGTAGTCCGGCGCCAGGCCCCCGAGACCAGCGGGAGCCGAGTTGAAGCCCGCATAACCGCCCCCAGCGGGAAGGTTGCGGAATGCGGGGTTACTGGTGGAGCGCACCGTGTTCCTCCTGGTGGCGTTGCAGGACGCCGTCACCGGGTTCAACGCACCTGCGGCGGGTCGGGTTCCCGGTCCGGCAAAACGGACTTTACTCCCGTCCGGGGGATGCTGGAACAACGAGCGCACCCCCGGGCACGTTACTGTGCGCTGCAGGAGGCACGCGGGCCCCCTACGGTACGGAGGTGGCGATGGACTGGTGGGTCTGGGTGATCCTCGTGCTGGTGGCACTCGTGGTGCTCACCACGGTGACTGCCGTGGTCCAGCGCAGGCGCCGCCGCGGTCGGGTGATCGGGCTCGGTGATGCCGGTAGGAACGACACGCCGTGACCGCCCCACCGCCCACCCTGCTGCTGCGGGCCCGCGAGCTGACCGGCCGCCCCGTGGTCACCCTGGACGGCGAGCTGATCGCCGAGATCAAGGACGTCGTGTTCGAACGGGCGGGCGGGCGAATCGCCGGCTTCACCCTGCGCAACCCGGGACTGTTCAGCCGGTCCCGCAAGGACACGGTGCCCTGGAACGGCGTGCATGGGGTGGGCCGGGACGCGCTGATGGTGACTGACGAGACCGTGCTGGCTCCCATCGAGGAGCTCGCCCCCCGGCAAGCAGCCCGCAAAGGCGATGTCCTGGACGACCGGGTACTCACCGACAACGGCCGCGACCTCGGGCGGGTGGTGGATGTCGTGCTGCAGAGCGGGACCGGCCTTGAGGTGGTGGGCTACGAGGTGGAGGCCAGCGAGGCGCTGGGCACCGCGGGGCGCCGGGTACTCATCCCCCTGCCCGCCACCGTCGCCGTCTCCGGGGAGAACCTGATCGTGCCCGCAGCGGCCACCGAGTTCGTCGCCGAGGATCTGACCGGGTTCGGCGCGGCGGTGGACGCGTTCCGGGCTCGGCTGCGGGAGGGCTGAATGCTGTTCAGTGCGGTGCGCAAGCACGAGGTGGTGAACATCACCACCGCGACCCGGGTGGCCCGGGTGGACGGGTTCGTGGTGTGCCCGGGCCCGCCCCGGGTGGCGTTGCTGCGACTGGGCAGGGTCAGCGGCCCGGGCACCCTGCTGGCCTGGGAGGACCTGCAAGGTTTCGGACCCGACGCGGTGACGGTGGCCGATGACGCCGCGATCCGCCCGCCCCGCGACGCCTGGGAGCAGCGAGCCGAGGACAAGGACCTGGAGATTCTGGGCAAGCGGGTGCTTACCGAGCACGGCACGGAACTCGGCACGGTCACCGACGTGGACTTCGATCCGGAGACCGGCAGGGTCACCACCCTCATCACCACCAGCGAGCCCATCGAAGGGGACCGGCTGATCGGCTTGGGCGGATACGCCGCCGTCGTATCGGCTTAGCCCGCGCGCGGATGCACGATTCAGCCACTCGGGGCAGGATGAGCCTTGATCTGGTCGATCCGGGGAGGAGGGACACACCGGCGTGTCGGACCCGACAAGCGTCTCGGCTGAGCCTGCTAAACCTGACGAGCCTGCTACACCTGATGACAGTGCGTCCGCGCTGGGGTTGACCCTGCTGGACGAAGCGCTGCTGCATCTGCAGGACGCGCGCTCCCAGTGGAACGTTCAGTTCGAGCTGGGCACGCACCAGCATCTGGACGAGGCTAGGCTCCGGGCGGCGATATTGGCCTGTTGCCGGCGTCACCCGCTGGCCCGGGCTCGAATAGCGCCATGGAAAAAGACTGACACGACGTATTGCTGGGAGGTGGTCGACGAGCTGGATCTGGCGGATCCGTTCCGGGTGGCCGACTGTCCCGATGATGCCGCGCTGGCGCGGGTGCGGGCCGAGCTCTACCGGCTCCCGATTGATCTGGGCACGGCTCCCGGGCTACGCATCGTGCTGGCCCGGCGGCCGGGCGGGGATCTCCTGCTGCTCGCGGTCAGCCACATCGTCGCCGATGGAGTCGGTGCGCTGCGCCTGATGCAGACGATCTCCCGGGCATACCGGGATGAGCCGGACCCGCCGGATCCCGTACCGCTGGCGCAGGCTCGCGACCTGGGCGCATTCCTGGCCCCGAAAACCCGGAGTGAGAAGTGGGCGCGGCACCTGGAAGGGCTGCGGCGGGTACGCGAGGCGTTCGACACGCCAAACCGGATCGCCGTGGTCGGGGGCAGCGATCGCGACGACTTCGGTTTCGTCTTTCGTGCCTTCGATATCGGTGAGACCACGACACCGCGGCTGGTGGCGCGACCCTCCGGGACGACGGTCAACGATGTGCTCATCGCCGCGCTGCACTGCACCGTGCAAGCCTGGAACACCGAGCACGACGTGCCGACAGATCGGGTCGGAGTCATGATGCCGGTCAATGTCCGCCCAGCCGACCGCTTCTGGGAGGTGGTCAGCAACCTCACCTCGATGGTTACCGTGTCCACCACGCCGGACGACCGGATCGATCTGGCGACCGCCACCGCCGCAGTCGCCGAGCAGACCCATCAGGTACCACGGGAGAACCGCGCCTACGGGCTGTATGACCTGCTCGAGGCGACCAAGAAGGCGCCGCTGGCGATCAAGCGGGTGGCACCCAGGCTGCTGCCGCATACCGGTGACCGGTTCGTCGATACCGCGATGCTGTCCAATCTGGGCCGCATCCCCGACCCACCCACCCTTGATGCCGACCCGGAGTCTGCGGCAGTCGAGCTGTGGTTCTCGCCGCCGTGCGACCCCACCTGCAGCGTCGCTATCGGAGTCGCCACCTGTGGGCAGCGACTTTTCCTGGTCACCCGGTACCGCTACGAACAGTTCGATGCCGACGCCGCGGAACAGTTCACCGACCTGCTGATCGCTCATCTGGGGGACAACCACGGGCCCGGCAGCGGTGCGGGATCCTGAAGATCAGGCGGCTGGGTAGTCTCACGTCGTGTTGCAGCCAACTCAGGGACCCCGACTGGCCGAGATCGTCGGCGTGCTGTCTCTTGCCAGTGATCTGGCCATGGGTGAGCCACTGGAGCACGGCGTGCGGACCACGCTGATCGCCACCCGGTTGGCCAAGGCAATGGGGTTACCGGATGCGCAGCAGGTGAGCGTGTTCTATGTGGCATTGCTGCACTACGCTGGCTGTACCGCCGAGGGGCAGGTGGACACCAAATTTTTCGGCGATGAGATCGCTGCCCGGCCACATATGATGGCCGCCATGTTCGGACCTCGGTGGCGCTTCGTCGGCACCGGGTTGCGGTTGATGCATCCAGAGCTGCCACTCCCGCAGCGGGTCTGGGTGCTGGCCCAGTCGGCGATGGGCGCCTTGGCGGAATTCCGGCGGTGGGCGGCGAGCCATTGCGAGATCGCCCAGTTGCTCTGCGACCGGATGGAGTTGAGCTCGGAGGTGCGCCGGGGCTTGGGTCATCTGTACGAACGCTATGACGGCAAGGGCCTGCCAGGAACGCTACGCGGAGAAGCAGTTCCGCTGGCCGTGCGGGTGATGCAGGTAGCCCAGGACGCAGAGATCGCCTGGCAGTGCGGGGGAACGGGACACGCCCGCCAGATACTGTCGTCCCGGGCTGGGCTCGGGCTCGATCCCTCCTTGGTCTCGGTGTTTCTCGATATGGCAGACGAGTTGTGCGAGGGGCTGGACGCCTCCACGGTATGGCCGGCCATGCTCGACGCTGAGCCTGGCGAGCGGCCCACCATCTCGGATGAGCGGCTGGAACTCTGCCTGTCAGCGGTCGCCGATTTCGCCGACCTCAAGAGCTTCTACACGGTCGGGCACTCCCGGGGTGTCGCGACGCTGGCCGGCGCCGCGGCCGCGGGGTGCGGTTTGCCGGCTGCGGAGGTGACTGCGGTACGCCGGGCCGGGCTGGTACACGACCTGGGGCGGGTAGCGGTCTCGGCGGGTGTGTGGACCAAGACCACCGCACTGACCAGGGACGAGTGGGAGCAGGTGCGGCTGCATCCCTATCACACCGAACGGGTCGTGGGCGTGGTCGCTGCGCTGCGCCCACTCGGCCAGTTGGCCGGGCTGCATCATGAACGCTGTGATGGGTCCGGCTATTACCGGGGCGGGCGGACCGCCGAGCTGCCGGTCACCGCGCGGATCCTGGCCGCGGCCGATGCCTACCACGCGATGACCGAACCCCGACCGCACCGGCCTGCGCTGTCGGTGACCGCGGCGGCTGCCGAGCTGCGACGGGAGGCAGTCGCTGGGAGGCTGCACGCAGACGCCGTCAATGCGGTGCTGATGACCACCGGCGATCGCGGCAACCAGGCGTTGGCTGCGCGACCGCACGGGGTGTCGGAGCGGGAGGTGCAGGTGCTCGGGCTGCTGGCGCGGGGCTGGCCGACCAAACAGATCGCCCGCCAGTTGGACATCTCACCGAAGACCTGTGATCACCACATCCAGCACCTTTACCGCAAGATTGGTGTTTCCACCCGGGCCGGCGCCACCCTGTTCGCGGTCGAGCACGGTCTGCTCACGCCGTGAGCAGGCACCGATAGGGAGAATTCCCGATCGCCTCGATAATCAGCCGACCCTAGCCTGCCCGTGATCGGTGCCGAACACCGAGAAGAGCACGGACCTCACGGTTATCACGGACTCACGGGTATCAGGGCTCACGGTTATCACTGTGCTGGGGGTGGCGTGGGGTGGAGCTCAGCCAGCCCGGGTTCGGTGCCCAAGCCAGCTTTGACATCCTGTGCGAATCGGGGTTGATCGGTATCGCGATCAGTCGGCCCGACGGGCGGATCGCGCGAACTAATTCGACGCTGGATGAGTTGCTCGGCTATGCCGAGGGTGAGCTGGCCGGGCGGGAGCTGAGCGAGTTCTTCCTACCCGCGGATCTGCCCGCCGTCCAGCATGGCTACCAGCGGCTGCTGAGCGGCGACAAGCCACAGTTCCGCACCCAGGTCCGGCTGTCCTGCAAGGACGGTGAGACGGTCTGGACCCGGCTGATCGTCTCGGTGCTGCCCGGAGCCGAACCGGCCCGGCACCTCATCACCCTGGTCCAGGACACCACGGAGTTGCACCTGCTCCGGGAGCGGTTGACCTACCAGACCCTGCACGACCTGCAGACTGGCTTACCGAACCGGCACTATCTGCTCTCCCACCTCGAAGAGGTGCTCGGAAGGTGCGCACCCGCTGCCGTCGTCACCCTGCTGCACCTCGATCTGGACGGCTTCTCGGTCATCAATGACGGGGTGGGGCACTCCTTCGGGGACCGGCTGCTGAACACGGTGGCCCGGCGGTTGGAGTCGGTGGTCAGCGACCATCGGGCTATGGTCGCCCGGCTGGGCGGCGACGAGTACGCGATCCTCATCGAACCCGGGGATACGGTGCCAGCCGTCGACGCCCTGGCCGATGTGATCAATGCCGAGCTCACCGAGGCGCTCTACCTCGGCGGCCTCGGGGTGGCGGTCACCGCGACCATGGGCATCGTGCAGCAACCGGCGGCCGGCGCCGATCCGGCCGACCTGCTGCGCGCAGCAAGCGCCGCGCTGCGGCGCTCCCGTGGCAGGGGCACCGGGCAGCGGGCCGTGTTCGACGCCGACATCGACGCGCTCGAGCGCGCGGAACTCCGGCTGGCCGCAGGGATGGGCGGTGCCCTGGAGACCGGCGAGCTGCAGGTGCACTACCAGCCGGTGGTGGCCCTGGAGGGGGGCGGGCTGGTGGGAGTCGAGGCGGTACTGACCCGGCATCACCCGCAGCTCGGCGTGCTGCCCCACGACCGGTGCATGCAGCTCGCGGAGCGCACCGGCGCGGTGCATGCGGTAGGGCGATGGATGCTGGCGACCGCAGCCGAGCAAGCTCGGCTATGGCGGGATCAACTGGGTGCCGAGCCACCCCCGATAATGATCAATCTGGCGGTCGCTCAGGCTCAGGATCCCACCCTGGGGGCGCAGCTCCAGGCGTTGTTGCGGCAGACCGGTCTGCGGCCGAGTGCGCTGGAAGTGCGGCTGCCGATGGCGGCGACCCACCCGGTGCCAGCACTCATCGACCTGGGCCTGCGCACGTCCTTGCATGACTTCACGGGCAACCTCGGCGAGCTGACCCACCTGGCCCCGCCCTGGGTCAACGCGGTGCGCATCGCCCCCGCCCTCGCCCGGCAGGTCGCCGACAACCCGTCCGCCCTCCCGGCGCGAGCGCTCGGTGCCGTGGTGCCCGCGCTGCACACCGCCGGGATCCGAGTCGTTGCCTGCGCGGTGGACACCGCGAGGTCGGCCCAGTGGTGGCGCGCGGTGGGCGCGGACGCCGCCGCCGGTGCACTGTTCGGCACGCCCCGCACGCCACAGCACATCGCCCCCCTGCTCGGCCCGCAGCCCTGAACAGTCCCAGACAAATACCGCACCAGCGGAACAAGAGCTCTTTTAAATCCGCATCCGCGGAGGTACTCTGCGTACCCGGCGGACCGGTCCCGCTCGTGGCAGCAGAGGAGGTAAGTAGTGCGGCACTGGATGATGGGACTCCTGGCCGGTGGGTTGCTGCTCACGGGGTGCACGGGGAGCAACAGTGGCCAGGCAGGTACCCAGGCGCCGCAGCAGCGCATCCCGGTCACCGTGTTGGCAGCCGCATCGTTGACCGACGTCTTCGGTCAACTGGAACCGGTGTTCGAGCAGGCCCACCCCGGAACGGACCTGCAGTTCAGCTTCGGCGGATCGTCCGATCTCGCGCAGCAGATCGTCAACGGGGCCCCGGCGGACGTGTTCGCCTCGGCCAATATGAAGCAGATGGGCGTGGTCGCTGCCGCCGGGCTGGTCGAAGGTCAACCCCGGCTGTTCGCGACCAACGTGCTCACCATTGTCGTGCCACCAGGCAACCCGAAGAAGATCAAGACTTTCGCCGACATGGCCAGGTCCGACGTGACCGAGGTGGTGTGCGCAGCCCAGGTGCCCTGCGGCGCGGCTACCGAGAAGATCGAGAAAAACACTGGCGTGCAGCTCAGTCCGGCAAGTGAGGAGCCGGATGTCCGCTCGGTGCTGTCCAAGGTCGCCGCCGGTGAGGCGGATGCGGGCCTGGTGTACGTCACGGACGCCCGCAGTGCCCAAGGCCAAGTGGAGCATATCGACTTCCCCGAGGCCAAGGACGCAATCAACGAGTACTCGATCGCTGCGCTACAGGGGGCGGGGCACCCTCAACTCGCCCGGGCATTCGTGGACTTCGTGCTCGGCCCCCAGGGTCAGCAGGCGCTGGCAACCGCCGGCTTCGGTGCACCGTAATGGGTGCCCGCACTGCCGTCGCCGCACCCTGGATTTCGATCAGCCGGATGCTTCGGTGGCATCGGCGCCCACGCATGGCGAACCTGGTCTCGTTCGTGCAGGTCAAGGGCCGTTATGGGGGAAGGCAGGGGTGCACCTTACGGGCACGCTTTCGAACCCCTCGCCCGAGGTCAGGCGTCTCTTGGCGATGGCGGCTGAGCCTCCTCGCCACGGCCGTAGGGCCTGACGGTAGCGGTCATTGGCCTGAGCACCCCGTGATCTTGCGGGGTGGTGTGGTTGACCGTGGCTGCGCGGGGCGCACTGGGTACCGGCTGCGCTACCTCGACCGTGGACACCTCATGTCGACCGTGGTCCTGCCGAGCGGTCACCTGACTCACGATCACGTCGACGTGTCGCCTGGGAGCCGGCAGCTCTTCGCGCGGCTATCGTTACTCGACGATGAGGCGATCGAGCCGGTCCAGCAGGTCTTCCAGGGCTTGCTCGAACTCCGCGGCAGCATGGTCTTCGGATAGTTGAGCCTCAAGCCGTTGGACATGTGGAAACTTGTCCAGGTCGAGCTCCTGATCGGCATTGGGAACGTCGGACTCCCCCTCGTCCAGCGGTTCCTCGGCCGGAGAGGTCTGGGCACCGAGGACGGTTGCCTCGAGCAGCAGATG
>DASTLT010000100.1:0-20042 GCA_035714625.1 Pseudonocardiaceae bacterium
GTAGCCGAAGCTGGCCAGCAGGTCGGCGAGTTCCTGGGTCTGGGGCACCGCGCGGGGCAGCTCCGGATGGTGCCGGTAATCGCCGACCGCGATGCCGAGGAACGATCCGGCCGGGCTCGTCTCGCTCACGGCGCCTCCTCCCACACCAGCAGGCTGGAGGTGACCGGGAGGGCTCCGGTCGCGGCCTGGGTGCGCACCCGGTACACGCCCGGGTCCAGGCGATCGAGCCTGACCCGGTACCGGCCCGCGCCGAGGTTGCGCAGCGGGCGGGTCACCTGGCGCCCGGAGTTCAGGGCGCTCACCGTGGTCCGCACCAGCAGGGTGTCGGACTCCGCGGTGACCTCCACCTCGAACGGCTCCCCGGGCAGCAGCAGGTCCGGGTGCACGACACCCACCTGATCGGCCGCCACGGGCCCGCGGTGCGGCGGGCGCTGCTCGGCGGTGAGCCACTCCCAGATCACGTCGCGCACCGCGGCATTGGTCTGCAGCGCCCCGTGCTGCTCGGAGTGCCCGCGCAGGGCGTCGTCATCCTCGTCCATCTCCGGGGGACGGCCGGACAGCCGCGGCACCGTGCCGTCGCCGCCCTCGTCCTGCCCCCTGATGGAAAGCCTCGGTTCGAGCCGGTCACCCTCGACCCTGACCGTCGTCGGGGTGGGCTGGCGCAACCCGTGCACCGCCCGGATGCGGTAGCGGCTCGGCCCGCCCCGCCCGGCCACCGCCCGGGCGATCTCGGCGTGGAACTCCGCGGCGTCGGCCAGCAGCGCCGGCTCTGGCCCTTCGAGCGTCAGCTCCCGGTGATGCCCCAGGTCAGCCCCCGACTCCACACAGTGCCCCGACTCCACACAGTCGTAGCCGGGCAGCAACTGGTGCAGCGCGGGCAGGCTGCGGGCCAGCGCGGTCAGGTCCAGCTTCAGCGGTCCGATTCCCTTGCGCACCCCGTTGACCAGGTTGAGCAGGGCCTGCACCGAGCCCCGATACGGGGTGCCCATGGTGAGCAACCGGCGGGTGATCTCAGCCCCGCCGAGCACCTCGAGGTAGTAGCGGGTCAACAACCCACCCATCGAGTGGCAGAGGAAGACCAGCTCGGCGTTGGCGTGGGAAGGGTGGGCGGCGCGCCACCGGTACAGCACCGGCTCGACCGTCTCGTGCAGCCGGCAGGCGTTGTACCGGTTGGACAGCCGCCAGTCGTAGGCGAACGGCACCAGGTTCGCGGGCTGCTCCGGGTGCGCCGGGTGGTAGCGGGTGAGCGTGAAGCTCTGCTCCAGCCAGCGCAGCAACCCGGAGTAGCCGTCGATCGGGCGCCACAGGCCGGGCAGCACGTGCAGATCGCGCATCAACCCGATGGGGCGCACTCCGTCGCCGGGATGGCCGTCGCCCAGGTCGACGGGAAGCTGCAGCCCCTTGAGTGACCCGCCGAACGTGCGCAAGCCGCGCAGCAGGGCAGCACCCGAGAGCTCCCAGACCGGTGTGCCGCTGACCGCCAGCGCGCTGCCCATGATGCCGGGGACGACAACCACCACATCGGTGCAAGGCTTGCGGTGCATGCGTGCCCCCTCGGTGTCACCCTCAACCCGCCCGGGCAGGTTGGTCACCGCATCGTAGTCGCGCTGTCACCCGAGAGGTGCTGGCCTCGGTTTTCGCTGTCGCGCGCCGTACCGAGTCGGGACGCGCACCGGGCATGGGAGCCCGACACACCGGGCATGAGCCCGACACGCGGGGTTAGTGGGCTTGGGGGAGGGGGACGCGGAGGCGGACCACGGTGCCGCGGCCGGGGGTGCTCTCGGCGGTGAGCTGGCCGCCGAGCAGCTCGGCGCGCTGCTGCATGCCGGGCAGCCCGTAGCCGCTCAGCCCGGCCCGCTGCCGGGCGGTGGTCGGGTCAAAGCCGGTGCCGTCGTCGGAGACCTCGAGCGAGACGGCCTCGGCGGTCATGGCGAGCCGGAGCTGGAGGTGCTGCGCGCAGGCGTGCTTCATCACGTTCTGCAGCGCCTCCTGGGCGATCCGGTAGATGGCGGTCTCCACATGCTCGGGCAGGCCGGTGGAGGACACGGTGTCCACCTGGACGTGCGGCAGGTGGGTGGAGCGGGCCAGGCTTTCCAGGCTCGCGGCCAGGCCGAGGTCGTCCAGCACCGGCGGGCGGAGCCCGGCGATGGCGTGCCGGGTCTCGTCCAGTGCTGCCGCGGCGAGTTCCTGGGCGCGGGCGATCTGTGCCGCCGCCCCACCGGCGTCGGAGGGCAGCGCGTCCGCCGCCGCGGAGAGGTGGAACGACAGGCTCACGATGCGCTGGCTGATTCCGTCGTGGATCTCGCCGGCAAGCCGGCGCCGCTCGGTCTCCTGGATCAGCACGATCTGCTCGGCGAACCGCTCCAGCGCCTCCTCCCGCTCGGCGAGCCGGCTGTGCAGCCGGGCGTTCTCGATGGCCCCGGCCATCAACCCGGCCACGGTGCGCAGCAACTCCACGTCGGCGGCGGTGAACTCGCGACGGTCGCGGGTGTGCACGTTGAGCACGCCGACCAGGTGGCCGGGCCGGGTCACGATCGGCACCGAGGCCATCGAGGTGAAGTCCTCCCCGCGCAGCTCAGGAATGTAGAGATAGCGCGGGTCGGCCCGCTTGTTGTCGGTGATCACCACTGGCGAGCAGTGCGCGGCGACCCACCCGGACACCCCATCGCCGACCGGGATCTCGATCTGCCGGGCCAGCCGGTCGAACGGCGGGGTTGCGCCGCGCAGTTGCAGCCGCGCTCTGGACTCGTCCAGCAGGTGCACGAAGCAGACGTCGGTCGAGGTGGTCTTGGTGATCAGATCGGCCACCCGCTGCACCACCCCGTCGAGGTCAAGACCTGCGGACAGAATCTCGATCACCCGGGAGAGCAGTTGGGCGTCGGAGTTGGCGTCGGCCAGGCCGAGACATGACGGGCTCACTGGAACACCCCCTCCCGCAACGCGGCGGCGACCGCGCCGGAGCGGTCCGGGACGTCGAGCTTGCGGTAAATCCCGCGGGCATGGGTCTTGACGGTCTCCTCGCTGACGGTGAGCCGGCCCGCGATGGCCCGGTTGGACAGCCCGGCCACCATGAGCGCGAGCACCTCGCTCTCCCGCTGGGTCAGCCCCAGATGCGCGCCCGGCCAGAACTCGTCGCCGCGTAGGTGAGCCACCGACATCGCGACCTTGGTCGCCAGGCTGGGATCGATCAGGATCTCGCCGCCGTGGATGCGCTGCAGATGGTCCACCAGCTCGGCCCCGCGCACCCGCTTGAGCAGGAAACCGGCCGCGCCCAGGCGCAGCGCCTGGTAGAGGTACTGCTCGTCGTCGTAGACGGTCAGGAACACCACCTTGCATTCGGGCTGGCGACGGCGGATGTCGGCGCACAGGTCCAGCCCGCTGGAGCCGCGCAGCCGGACGTCGAGCAGCGCGATGTCCGGCTCATGATCGAGGATGAGCTTCATCGCCAGCTCCGGCTCGGTGGCTTCGCCGACGATGTGCACGTGGTCGGAGTAGGAGCCGAGCATCGCGCGCAGCCCGTCGAGCACCATCTGATGGTCGTCGACGATGACGACGCGCAACGCGCTGTTGGTGCGCCTGCTCATGAGCGCAGCGTACGCATGGCCCCGACCGCGCTCCCGCGCCGCCGGGTCGACCCCGAGCACCCGGATGCCCGCTCCCTCCGGCGGCATCCGGCCTCAATCGCCCTGCCGCAGCCGTTGACCGTCGTTCCACCCCGGGTACCTCCTGTATGCTCAGCCGGATGGCCTTCCTTTGCGGTGGGTAAGCGTGCTCGACAAAGCTGACAATGCGACCGGCAACGGCGCGAGTACCACTCTGAGTGGCCGGGAGCGGGTGGTGCGGGCAGCGTATAGGCTGTTCAGCCGCCACGGCACCCGGGCCGTCGGGGTGGACGCGGTGATCAGCGAGGCCGGTGTCGCGAAGATGACGCTGTACCGCAACTTCGCTTCCAAGGACGACCTTATTCTCGCTTTCCTCCAGCGCCGCGAGACTATGTGGACCCACGGTTGGGTGCAGGCCGAGTCCGGGCGCCGGGGCGAGACTCCCGCGCAGCACCTACTGGCTATCTTCGAGATTTTCGGTGAATGGTTCGCGCGATCGGACTTCGAGGGTTGCTCCTTCATCACCACCTTACTGGAGGTGGCCGACCAGGAAAGCCCGGTCCGGCAGGCCAGTATCCAGCACCTGGCGAGCATTCGCCGTTACCTGTGCGAGCTGGCGACCGCGGCCGGGGTGGCGGATCCCGATGCCTTCGCCCGCCAGTGGCACATCCTCATGAAGGGATCGATCATTGCCGCGGCCGAGGGTGACACTCAGGCGGCCGCGCGGGCCAGAGAGCTGGGTGTCCTCCTGCTCACGCAGCATGGAATCCCGGTTTCCTGAGTCCCGGACCCGAGCCGGAGAATCGCCGGCGGGGGCGACCATGGCCGCAGGAGTGAGGCAGTGATCTCCCGGCCCTATGTGCTGTTGTCGGTGGCGACGTCAGTGGACGGCTATCTCGACGACGCCACCGACACCCGATTGCTGCTGTCCAACGAGGCCGACCTCGACCGGGTCGACGAGGTCCGCGCGAGCTGTGATGCGATCCTGGTCGGCGCCCACACGATCCGGCGGGACGACCCGCGGTTGCTGGTCCGCTCCGCGCAGCGCCAGCAGCAGCGTCAGCTCCGCGGCCGGCCCGCGCAGCCCACGAAAGTGACCCTCACCGGCAGCGGTCAACTGGACCCTTCGGCACGGTTCTTCACTGCTGGGCACACCGAGCGGCTGGTCTACACGCCGTCGTCGATGGTCAAGGAGGTCGGCGCGCGGCTGGGTGCCGCGGCCACGGTGGTCGGCGCGGGAGAGCCGCTCGAGCTGGCCACGGTGCTGGCGGACCTGGCCGACCGCAAGATCGAGCGGCTGATGGTGGAGGGCGGCGCTACGGTGCACACGCTGTTTCTGGCCGCCGGCCTGGTCGATGAGATCCACCTGGTGATTGCCCCGTTTTTCGTCGGCGATCCGCGCGCGCCCCGATTCGTCGGACCAGGACGGTTTCCACAGCACCCGCAGAATCGGATGGTGCTAGCCGAGACCCGGCAGATCGGCGACGTGGTCCTGCTGCGCTATCTGCCACGTTAGCCGTCTGGCCGCAGTGAGCAGGGCGGGGGACAAGGGGGCGTCCCGAGCGGACCCAGCAGAGCTGGCAGCGAAGAGGCGAGCCGGTCCGGAGGCCCCAGGGGGGCCGCCGGAGCGCCTGCGGACACTGCCCATCTTGGCCGGCATCCACGGCCGGCGTGCTACCTCCTGAACTGGTCGCGGCTCAGTGGCGCCGGGGGCGGAGCGAGCTGATCACGAGGAGCAGGCCGACGAGGATGGCCAGGATTGCCAGCACCCAGCGGGCATCCAGGCCGGGCAGCCAGCCGACGCCGCCGAGCAGGGTGTAGCCGGCCACGCCCAGTGCGCCGAGCCCGGCAGCCAGCGCGAGTACGTCCACGTCCACGTCATTCACGATCCGCGCACCACCTGTACGTTGCCCAGGCCGGCCCGCACGTCCAGGACCAGCTTGCCGGCGCCGGAACCCGCGCTGTACTGGTTCACCCGGGCCGGAACGCCCGAGCTGCTCACCCCGAGGCAGCTCACCGTGCCCGCCGGGGCCTGGCAGGCCACCTCAGCGTCGACCTCCGGCGGGATCGCCACCCTGGCCTCCCCGGCTCCCACCGCGACGTGGGTGGTCACGGTCTGCCCGGCGGGCACCCGGAGCCCGGTGAGATCCAGGAAGCCGTTGCCCATGGTGACCTCATAGCGGGGCTGCACCTGCGCGACCGTGACCGGGGTCCACACCTGCTCCCCGACCCGGAACCCGGACACCGAGACGGCGTGCAGCACCCAGGCGAGCAGGGCCAGCGGGACGGCGGCCACGATCAGTCCCCGCCCGCCGTGCACCAGGGCGCCCGCCACCAAGCCGAGCCCGACCACACCGAGCACGAGCGCGGTGATCTGCGCCAGGGACAGGGCCGGCCAGAACGCGGCGGCGATACCCCCGGCCAGCAGCGCGAGTCCCAGGGTGATCGGGGTGACCTTGGACCGGTGCCGCCGCGGCTGGGGAGCCGGGGGTGGCACCGGCCGGGGCTCGGGCAGGTCCCAGGCGAACGGGGCCGCGCTGAGCGGGTCCCACGCCGGGGGGCTGGGCTGGGCACCGCCCGTCCCGGGTGCCGGGACCGGGGCGGTGACCGGGTCGGCGGGCTGGGTGGGGACGGAGCCGTCCGGGGCGGAACCGGTGGGGGCGGAACCGGTGGGGGCGGAACCGGTGGGGACAGGACCGGTGGGGACAGGACCGGTGGACGGGATCTCCCCCAGCGTGGCCCGGGAACGATGCAGCAGGAACAACGCCGCACCGGCCATGGCGAGCCCGAGCACGCCGTAGGCGTCGCCCCCGAACACCATGCCGGTCGCCGGGATGAGCGCGACGCCGAGCAGCAACGTCAGCGCGGTCGACATCGAGCTGTGGCCCCGGCCGAGCAGGCTCTCCGCGGCGGAGACCTGGTCTCCCTCAGCGGGCAGCAGCAGCCAGCCGAGCAGATACAGCAACACTCCGGCGCCCCCGAGGAAGGCGGCCACCACGAAGGCCACCCGGACCAGCACCACGTCGATGGCGTACCGGCGGGCGATGGCCGCCGCCACGCCGCCGATCTTGCGGTCGGCTTCCGGGCGCCGCGCCCTGGTGACCCAGAAATCCCGGACCGTGTCCTGCACGTTCATCTCGCTCACCGCACTGAGCCTGGCCGGTTGGGGTCGCCGGCACCATCGGGATCCACCCTGATTCCTACCCCGAGCGGCCCTGGATTCGGGCCCAGGTGCGGAGTCGGGGTCGGCCCTGATGGTCTGGGCGGCGGCACCATGTGACGATGGGTGGTGTGAGCACCCCGGCGGAGGAGACGGTCGGCGACCGGCCGCTGCTGCGCCGGCACCGGTCCGGCCGGGTGATCGCCGGGGTGTGCGGCGGGGTCGCCGAGCACCTCGGCGTGCCGGTGCTGTGGGTGCGGGTGGTCTTCGTAGTGCTCACCGGTCTCGGCGGGTCCGGCCTGCTGGCCTACGGGCTGCTGTGGGCGTTCGTGCCGGCTGTCGACGGTGGCACCCCGCGCCCGAGTACCCGCCGCGAGCAGCAGCAGGCGATCGGCTTGCTGGCGCTCGGTGGTGGACTGGCGCTGGTGGGTGCGGCGTTGGGCTCCCCGTGGGGTGGTTGGGTGACCGGCCCGCTCGGGGTCGCCCTGATCGGCGCGGCGGTGGTGTGGCGGGAGGCTGATGCGGGGCAGCGCACCCGCTGGTGCAGCGGGGCCGGTGCGGTGTTCGGCGGTGCGGGCCGGATGGCGCTGCTGCGGGTGCTGGCCGGGATCGGGCTGGTCGCCGGGGGGATCACGGTGTTCCTGGTCAACCAGGGCGACGTCGGCCAGTTGCGGTTCGCGCTGCTGGCGGCGGTCGCCACCCTGGTCGGGGTGGTCGTGCTCACCGTGCCGTGGTGGCTGCGGCTGGTGCAGGCGCTGGGCGAGGAGCGGCGGGCCCGGATCCGCACCGATGAGCGGGCCGAGATCGCTGCGCATCTGCATGACTCGGTGCTGCAGACCCTGGCGCTGATTCAGCAGCAGTCCGACTCCGGGCGGGAGGTCCGGCGGCTGGCCCGGGGTCAGGAGCGGGAGCTGCGGTCCTGGCTGTACGGCCCGCAGGGTTACGGGCAGCGCGCCGGGATCTCCGATGACGGGGGTCCCGCACGGGCGACGCTGGCCGCGGCGCTGCACGCGGCGGCCGGTGAGGTGGAGGACACCTACGCGGTGAGCGTGCAGGTCGTCGTGGTGGGTGACGGCGACCTCACCGAGCCGTTGCCGGCGCTGGTGCAGGCCAGCCGGGAAGCGATGGTCAATGCGGCCAAGCACGCCGGGGTCACCGAGCTGAGCGTGTACGGCGAGGTCGAGCCCGGGCAGGTGCACGTGTTCGTCCGGGACCGGGGCAGCGGCTTCGACCCGCTGGCCGTCCCCGGTGACCGGCACGGCCTGGCGGACTCGATCCGCGGCAGGATGGAACGCCACGGCGGCACGGTCACCCTGCGGACCGCCCCCGGCGAGGGCACCGAGGTGCAGCTCGCCATGCCCCGCCGAGCGGGCGAATCGGCGACTGCCCGCCGGCTCAGCGCGGAGGAAGCATGACCGACGGTATCGGGGTCTTCCTGGTGGATGACCACGCGCTGTTCCGCTCCGGGGTGAAAGCCGAGCTGGCCAGGGCCGGCTCGGTGGATCCGGATCTGCCCCCGGTGGTCGTGGTCGGTGAGGGCGGCTCGGTGGACGAGGCGGTCGCCGGGATCGGGCAGATGCGGCCCGACGTCGTGCTGCTCGACGTGCACATGCCCGCCGGTGGTGGGGCGGAGGTGCTGCGCCGGGTCCGTCCCGAGCACCCCGAGGTGGTGTTCCTCGCGCTCTCGGTGTCCGATGCGGCCGAGGACGTCATCGCGGTGATCCGGGCCGGGGCCCGCGGGTACGTCACCAAGACGATCTCCGGTCGGGAGCTGGTGGACGCGGTGCGCCGGGTGCACGCCGGGGATCCGGTGTTCTCCCCCCGGCTGGCCGGGTTCGTGTTGGATGCCTTCGCGCAGCGGCCGGGAGCGGGCCCGGTCGGCGATCCGGAGCTGGATCTGCTGACCCCCCGGGAGCGTGACGTGCTGCGCCTGCTGGCCCGCGGCTATGCCTACAAGGAGATCGGCGCTGAGCTGTTCATCTCGGTCAAGACCGTGGAGACGCACGTGTCGTCGGTGCTGCGCAAGACGCAGCTCTCCAACCGCTATGAGCTGTCGCGCTGGGCCTCCGACCGCCGCCTGATCTAGCCGCCTGCGGGTGCGCGGGCTCTCAGCCACCGCCGTTGTCCTGCTCGTCCGGTCCGTTCCGGTCCCCGCCGCGTACCGCAGAGCTGCTCAGCAGCGCGGAGGCATCGATGAGCACGCGGCCGTCGGCGGCCGTGCCCATGACGAGCTGGTAGCGCTCCAGGGTGCGCCCCCGGCCCTTCGGGTCGAACTGCAGGCTCACCAGCACCGTGTTGTCCCGCACCGTGATGGGACCGCGGATGCGGACCCGGTCGATCCCCCTCCAGAACCGCACGTACTCGGCGAACCCACCGGCCCTGGCCCGTTCGAACGGCCCGAGGAACGCCCATGCCGTCGTGGTGTCGTCGGGGAGCAGGCCGTAGTAGGTGCGGACGGCCTGCTCCAGCTCTGCCGGTCCCGGTGGGGCCGGCGCGCTTGGTGCGGGAGCCAACCCGGTGGACGTGGGTGGCGTGCCTGGATCTGCGGCCTGCTGCTCGTCTGGGGCGCGCTGCGCGGCGAAGGCCACCACCCCGAGCAAGATCACCAGGCCGACGGCGGCGCCCAACAAGATCATCCGCTGGCCGGGCCTGCGGTTCCGCGGCGGGTCTGGCTGCGGAGCCTGCTGCATGGTCGGCGTTCTCGGTGGGATCTCCTGCGCCGGGATGGGCAGTGCCGAGCCGCCATGGGCCGGAATGGCGGGCAGGTCGACTGCGGTCGCGGTGGGTGGGAAACGCCGGGCGGGGCGTGCTCGGCTACCGCCGTGTGCCACCGCACCGAGGGCTACCACGGCGTCGGGCATCGTGGGGCGTTGCGCTGGGTCGGCCCGCAGCATCCGCATCAGCAGCGCGGACAGCGGCCCGGCCTGCTGGGGGGGTCGGACCCGGCCTTCGGCGACGGTGCGCAGCAACGCCAGCGTGTTGTCGTCCAGCCCGAAGGGGGGCTCGCCCTCCACCGCGGCGTAGAGCGTCGAGCCGAGCGAGAACACGTCCGCCGCGGGGTCGCGGGGTTCGCCGCGGGCAACCTCCGGCGCGAAATAGGCGGGCGTGCCCGCCACGACGCCGGTTCGGGTCACCGCGGCTTCCCAGGAGGCGCGGGAGATGCCAAAGTCGGTGATCTTGACGATGCCGTCCTCGCCGATCAGCACGTTGCCGGGTTTGACGTCGCGGTGCACGATCCCCGCCCGGTGGGCCGCCGCAAGCGCAGCGGCGATCTGGCGCCCGATCCTGGCCACGTCGCGCGGCGGCAGCGTGCCCCGCTCAGCCAGGACGGCGGCCAGGCTGCGCGAGGGGAGATACTCCATGATCAGCCAGGGCACCGCCCGGCCGCCGGTGACCAGGTCGTCGATGTCGTCGAGGGCCACGTCGTAGACGCTGATGGCGTGCGGGTGCTGTAACCGGGCCGCGATGCGTCCTTCCCGCATGGCCCGCGCGGTGGCCGCCTCCCGTTCGGCCTCACCGAGACCGGGCTGCATTAGCATCTGTTTGACGGCAACAGTGCGGTCCAGTCGCATATCGTGTGCTTGCCAGACTACGCCCATTGCGCCAGAGCCGATTGGCCGTTCTAGGCGGTAACGGTCTGCGATGAGCCGGGTGTTGGCGGTCACCTGGTGCTCCCCTCGCTCGCCTACCCAGGTTAAGGGTTTCGAGGCCCGGATCCAGCCGCCGATCGTTCAGCTCCGGGACGCCGAGAGCAGCCGCGCATCGGTGATCCGGGGCTGGGCGCCCGGGATGACCTCTACTCGCTGCAAGGTGTGCAGCACGCTGCCGTCCTTTCGCTCAAGACTCGCGGCCACCAGTACGGTAGTGGGGCCATCAGGGCGGATCTGTCCCACGGTTACCCGCTCCACCTCGGACCAGGCATTCCGGAACTCGTGGTAGCTCGAGCCCTGCATCTGAGGATCAAGCAGGCCAAATGCCTGGCGTGGGGAAACCGTCACGATGTCGTAGAAGGCGGTCACCGTGCTCAGAATCGGGTCCAGCATTCTGCGCGGTGGATTCTCATCGAGGTTGGTCGGCGGCTCGGGGGTGGTGGTTGGGGGCCGCCCGCCGCTGCCCGGTGGCCGGCCGTCGGCGCCCGCTGCACTGCGCGGGGCGGCCGGTGACGGGAACGTGATTGACGTGTTGAGCAGGTCAGGACGCAGCACCTCGGCGCCCGCGATGGCGGCGAGGACGGTGCCGCTGGGGACCGGACGTGGGGTCCGCGGCCCGGAGAGCACCGCGGCGCCGGCCAGGGTCGCTCCGCAGAGCAGGACGAACCCGGCCACCGCGGCCACCGCCCGGTACATTCCGGTGGGTCGCGCGGGCAGTGCTTGCTCGCCGGCCCGGCCCTCTCTGCGGAGCAGTTCGGTGACGAACATGGGGCCCTGCTCAGCAGCGCGCCGAGTGGTCCCATCCTTCACCACCGCACACCCTCCGCCGCAGGCTACTGACGGCGGTCAGGCATACCGGAGGGGTCGAAGGAAAGCCAGTCAGAACCGGGGCGCTCGCCGGACTCGTCGGTGTCCGGTTCGCCCGGTGGGGTGGACGGTAGGGCCCGGGGTCAGCCCCCGCTGCGGTAACGCGCCCGGGTGTCCTGCAGTGCCTGGTAGCCCAGCATGCCGCTGCCCGCTCCGGCCACGATGGCCAGCACGTCGGCGACCGGTCCCCCGCTGCACAGCAGCACGGCGAGCAGGGCCACCCCCACCGTCACCGCGGCGATCGGTACCCGGCTGCGGACGTACTGGCTGACCGGTTCCCCGCCGGCTCGCTGCTTCGCCGCCGAGCCCAGCATGGCGAGATAACCGCCGTGGGCGAGCGAGGCCGCCAAGCCGCCGAGCGCGGCGAGGACGGCGAGCAGGTTCAGCAACAGCACCATGGCGTCCAGTCTGCCCGGGACGGACCGCCAACGGCCACACCGGGACCCACTGCCGGGACCCACTGCCGGGACCCCCAGTGCCGGGACCTCAGCGGCCTAACCGGCCGCGGCCCAACCGCAGCAGCAGCATGGCCAGCTCGCGGCCCTCGGTGCCCAGCTCCCGGTAGCGGTCCAGCACGGCCATCTCGCGGCCGTGCACCACCCGGGGCCCCCCTGCGGCCATCCGGGCGGCGCCGATCGCTTTGGATACCGCGGTCCGCCGCTGGACCAGCCGCAGGATCTCGGCGTCCAGGTAGTCGATCTCGGCGCGCAGGGCATCCAGGTCGGTGGCTGAGCCGTCCTGGGTTGCGACGGCTGAACCGTCCTGGGTTACGGGCGCTGCCGCGGTTCTCGCCTGCTCGGGCATTGGTGGTCTCCCGGTCTGGTTCGGGGCTCACGGTCCCGGCAGCAGCGACGCCCCGGGTCCGTGGACTCCGGGGCGTCGTGGTGGTCGGCGTCGTGCGCTACCCCATCACGGGCACCGGGATCCGGTACCCGTAGAAAAAGCGGTAGCTGTGCACGGCGACGAGTCTGCCACGTTGCGTGCTGCGCCGTCCACCCGTTCGGCTGGACCCGGGTCTGATTCCCCGGTCCTTTCGATGTCGTCTGGATTGCCGGGCATCCGGCGGATTGCCCGGCTCAGCACGGTGACGCCCAGCACGGCCACCGTCAGGGCCACCGCCAGCAGTCCCACCAGCCGTCCGGTGGACTGCCCGATCGCTTCGCCGGTTCCCCCCGCGAGCACACCCAGGGACATGTACAAGCTGGAGTAGGCCACCGCGCCGAGGCCAATGAGCCGGATGAAGCGCCGCAGCGGCACGTTGAAGGTGCCGGCCAGCAGCGGGACCAGGTAGTTGAGCACTGGCATGAACTGGACCAGGACCAGTGCGCGACCAGCCGGTCCGCGCAACAGTTGCTCCGCCTGCATCCACCGGCGGTCACCGACGCGCCGGCCCAGCCGGCTGCGCCGGATCGCGCTCCCAGCACGCCGACCCACCAGGTAACTGGTGGTATAGCCGAGTACCGTCCCGATGGCGCCGCCGACCACCACGAGCAGCGCCTCCGGCAGCCCCACCGCGGCTGAGGGGACCAGCAGCAGCAGGTCACCGGGCAGCAGCGCCCCGATCAGCGCGAGACTGTCCACGAAAAGCGCGAGCATCACCACGAACAGCAGCACGAGCGGTGAGCCGTCCGCCACGTGCGCCAGCCAGTCGACGGGATCCACGACGCTCCTCCCGCAGGTGCCCCTCCGGGGCTTCCTGATAGCACTGTGCACTTTCCGCAGGCAGTGCGCCACCGGAAATCGATCACCCTCAGCGGACTCTCAGTTCAGCCGGCGCTCAGCAAGGCGCGATCCGGCGGAGGAGCACCGGTACGGTGGTCGCCACGATGAGTGCCTCCACCCCAGCGCCGCCGCAGCACCCGGCGTCCCCGCCGAACCCAGCGCCGCTGACCAGATCACCGGCTGAGCTGCTCGCCGGGCTGAACCCGCAGCAACGTGCCGCGGTGGAGCACGCCGGCTCGCCGCTGCTCATCGTGGCCGGGGCCGGTTCCGGCAAGACCCGGGTGCTGGCGCACCGCATCGGCTACCTGCTCGCCGAGCGCGCCGTGGCCCCGGGTGAGGTGCTGGCGATCACGTTCACCAACAAGGCCGCTGCCGAGATGCGGGAGCGGGTCGCCGCGCTGGTGGGCCGGCGCGCCACGGTGATGTGGGTGTCCACGTTCCACTCGATGTGCGTGCGGATCCTGCGCCGGGAAGCCAGGCAGTTGCGCGACCTGCTCGCCGGCGCCGCGCCGTCGGTTGCGCTGACGTCCAGCTTCTCGATCTACGACGCGGACGACACCCGCCGGCTGGTCGCGCTGGTGGCCCGGGACCTGGACCTGGATCCCAAGCGCTACCCGGCGCGCACCCTCGCCGCGCAGATCTCGAACCTGAAGAACGAGCTGACCGGCCCCGCCGCAGCGGCTGCGGTAGCCGGCGATGACCTGACCCGCCGGGTGGCCGAGGTCTACGCCGAGTACCAGCGGCGGCTGGCCGCGTCCAACGCGCTGGACTTCGACGACCTGATCATGCGCACCGTCGAGCTGCTGCAGGCGTTCCCCGACGTGGCCGAGCACTACCGCCGCCGGTTCCGGCACGTGCTGGTCGACGAGTACCAGGACACCAACCACGCGCAGTACATCCTGGTCCGCGAGCTGGTGGCGGCACCGGCTGACGGCGAGGCACCCGCCGAGCTGTGCGTGGTCGGCGACGCCGACCAGTCCATCTACGCGTTCCGCGGCGCCACCATCCGCAATATCGAGGAGTTCGAACGGGACTTCCCGGATGCCCGGACCATCCTGCTGGAGCAGAACTACCGGTCCACCCAGACCATTCTGTCCGCGGCGAATGCCGTGATCTCACGCAATCCGGGCCGGCGGGACAAGCGGCTCTGGTCGGCTGCGGGGCACGGTGAGCCGATCGTCGGTTACGTCGCCGACAACGAGCACGACGAGGCCGCCTTCGTCGCCGCCGAGATCGACCGGCTAGCCGACCTCGGCGCGGCCCGGTTCGGTGACGTCGCGGTGTTCTACCGGACCAACAACTCCTCCCGGGTGTTCGAGGAGGTGTTCATCCGGCTCGGGCTGCCCTACAAGGTGGTCGGCGGGGTGCGCTTCTACGAGCGCCGTGAGGTCCGCGACGCACTGGCCTACCTGCGGGTGCTGGACAACCCCGAGGACACGGTCTCGCTGCGCCGGATCCTCAACACCCCCCGGCGGGGGATCGGGGACCGGGCCGAGGCCGTGGTCGCGGTGCACGCCGAGCGGGAACGGATGTCGTTCGCCGCCGCGCTGCGGGCTGCGGCGGCCGGCGAGGTGGCGCTGCTGAACCCCAGGTCCCGCAACGCGATCACGGCATTTGTCGCCTTGCTGGACGAGCTGCGGGAGAAGGTGGCGGGCGGGGCGGAGGTCAGCGAGATCCTGGAGGCGGTGCTGGAGCGCACCGGCTACCGGGCCGCGCTGGACGATTCCGAGGACCCGCAGGACGCCTCCCGGCTGGACAACCTCACCGAGCTGGTGACGGTGGCGCGCGAGTTCACCCAGGCTGCCGCCGCCGCCCCGGTCGAGGACGGCGGTGCCGAGCCAGGGTCGCTGGCGGCGTTCCTGGAGCGGGTCTCGCTGGTCGCCGATGCCGACCAGATCCCCGACGACGACCCGGACTCCGGTGGGGTGGTCACCTTGATGACCCTGCACACCGCCAAGGGTCTGGAGTTCCCGGTGGTGTTCCTCACCGGGTGGGAGGACGGGCAGTTCCCGCACCTGCGCGCGCTCGGTGACCCGACCGAGCTCGCCGAAGAGCGCCGGCTCGCCTACGTCGGGATGACCAGGGCCCGGCAGCGGCTGTACGTGTCCCGGGCGATCACCCGCTCGGCCTGGGGGCAGCCGATGAGCAACCCGGCGTCGCGGTTCCTGGTCGACGTGCCCGAGTCGCTGGTGCAGTGGCGGCGCGAGGAACCCGACCGGAACGGCCGGCGCGGCGACGTCACGGGCGGTGATTCCGCCCAGGCCGAGGTGGCAGCTCGCGGTATGCGCACGACCTCGTTCCGGGGCTGGCAGGCTCCATCCGTCAAGGGGGGGTCCGTGCCGGGGAGGCCGGCCCTGGCACTGGACGTCGGGGACCGGGTGAGCCACGACAAGTACGGTCTGGGCACCGTGGTCGCTACCGACGGTGCCGGCCCGCGGGCCACCGCGACCATTGACTTCGGCTCCTCGGGCACGATCCGGCTGATGCTCATCGGCGGCGTCCCCCTGGTCAAGCTCTGACCTGGGGCAGTGGGTGACTGTCCCGTCATCGGGTGGTGAAGCGGGCCGCGAGCCCGTGGAGCAGGTCCCGGCTGGCCGCCGGGTCCAGCGCGGCCTGTTGCATCTGGGTGAAGACCTCGATCTGCCAGGCGATCTCGTCGGGATCGCTGAGCCGGATATGGCCGATGCTCTCGGCGGTGACCAGGTGGTCGTCGTCGACGGTGAAGGAGTGGTAGAAGGTTGGGGCCTGCACGTCCAGTGGCAGGATGCGCAGGTCGACGTTGGGGCGGGTGGTAGCGGCGGCCACGGCGCGAAGCTGCTCGGCTTGGACGGTCCAGTCCGCCGGGCGCCACCACAGGGCTGCCTCGGTGATGACCCATTCGAAATGCCGGGCCGGGTCGTCGAGGATTTTCTGCCGGGCCAGCCGGGCGTCGGCGGCCTGCTCGGCGTCGCGTCCGGCGGGGTGAGCGCGCTGGAACAGGGCCACTGCGTAAGGCCGGGTCTGCAGCAGTCCGGGGACGACCAGGTGCTGGACGCTGCGCAGCCGGGTGGCCTGCTGCTCGATCTCCCGGACTTCGGCTTGCGTGCCGGCGTGACCGGCGGCCAGCTCCCGGCGCAAGTTGCGCACCTCGATACTCGCCGTCCAGGCCAGCTCGACCAGTTCCGGCACCCGCTCAGCGGCTGCGCCGAGCGCTTCGGCCCAGGTGCGCACGTCACCGGGGGCGACGCCGTGGGTGGCGGTCTCGATCCGGGACACCTTCGCCTGAGACCAGCCCAACTGATCGGCGAGCTGGGTGGTGGACAGGCCAGCGGCGACTCGCAGGGCGCGAAGCTGCTCCGCGAGCCGCCGCCGAGTAGCCGGCCCGGGCGAAGGGTCCGCAGGACTCACTCGGCCTATGCTGCCAGCCCGATCTTGTCGACGAACTCCGGCAGCGGGACGGCCACCCGCCAGGCCTCAGCCTGCCACGCGCGGTAGGCGTCCAGCTCGGCGGCGGTCGCGCGGGCGACACCGTTGTTCGCCCCGTCCGGGGTCGGCTGCCACATCTTCACCCCGACCGCATCGTCGAAGATCCACACATCCTCCTCGGTGGCCAGCTCGGGGTGGTGGTCGAGATCGAGGACGCGGATGTCCTCCCCAGCGGGCACGTTGGTGGTCGCCTGCGAGGTGAACTCCCAGCGCAGGTAAGCACTGAGCCGGGAAGCGTGTACGGTGTGCACTCGGCGGATGGTCCGTCCCGCCGCTGTGTGGGCGGTGACCTTGTCGAGCCAGTTCTGCTTGCCCTCGTAGATGATGATCCGGCCGGTGGCGTCGAACTCGGCGATCGCGGGGGCCTCGGCGGCCACGTCGTAGTGGTCGCGGGTCTCGATCCGGAAGGCGTCGGTAGCGAACACCCGGAACATCCGGACATAGTCCACTCTGGTGAGCCCGCCACCGAGCTCAGCCGCCGCGGCGATCACATACAGGGCGGGGACGACCACGGCGGCCTCCTGGTCTTCCAGGACGATCTCGTCGGTCGGTGCCAGCAGCTCGCCCCGCGCGATCACACGGCGGTCGTCGTGACCGTCCCGGAACAGAGCGGGGCAATCCTCCAGGTCACAGGGGTTGTCAGAGATCCGGCAGTAGCGCATGACGCCCTCCTCTAGTCTGATTATGCACTTGTTAGATCAGTATCAGGTGAGCGAGGCGACGGCACAAGAGCAGGATCTCCCCCTTGACACCCTCAGGTTATCAGATCATCATACGTTTTATGCACACGAGGCTGTGGTGGGAGTGGACGCCGGCACCGGCCCGCTAGCCGGGTGTCGAGCGACCAGAGCTGCAGCGGAATCGGAGCAGACAGGGGTGGTGCTGATGTCGGTGACCTGCGTCGCAGATGGTCTCGATCACCGGGTCAGTGATGTCGCCCTGGGTGCGGCTGGCCGGTCGGGCCGGTACCGGGCGCTCTGTGGGCGACTGGTGCTGCCGGCACCCCTGGTGGCGGCGCCGGGTCCGGTCTGCCAGGTCTGCGCGATGGTTCTTGCCAAGAGTCACCAGCGGTCAGCGCATTCCGGTGGGTGGGCACGGCTTATCCAGTGGCTCGGTGGGCTCCGATGGAGGGTGCCCGACAAGAAAGGACCACGCCGTGGGTAAGCACGACGACAAACAGGCAGACCGGCAGACCACGGACGGGCAGGTTGACCCCGACAAGGTGCCCAACCCGAATGAGCCCAAGCCGAATCCGCGCAGCGATGAGTGAGCAGCGATGACCGCACGCTGGCCGGAGTCGATGGCGGCAGTACCGCGCCGGCTGTTCGTCCCGGAGACGATCTGGCAACAGACCCGCAGCGGCTTGCTGCCGCTGCACCGGGCCGAAGACCCGGACCGGTGGCGAGAACTGGCCGACGGCGACGGTGCCCTCATCACCCAGGTCGACGACGGGCAGCCAGCGGGACCTGGGCGCACCGGCGCGCTGGCCACCAGCTCGGTCAGCATGCCGAAGCTGGTCGCGGAGATGCTCGACCACCTGGATGTCCACCAGGGCCATCGGGTGCTGGAGATCGGCACCGGCACCGGCTGGAACGCCGCCCTGCTGGCGCACCAGCTCGGCGCCGCCCAGGTAACCAGCATCGAGATCGACCCTGAGGTAGCGGCCCATGCCCGCAAGGCCCTTTCCGCCGCGGGATTCGGCGACCTCGCCGTGATCACCGCAAACGGGGCGCTCGGCTACCCACCCCACGCCCCCTACGATCGGGTGATCGCTACGGTGGCCCCCCGGCAGGTGCCTTATGCCTGGGTGACTCAGACCCGCCCGGCGGGACGTATCGTCACTCCGATCGACCTGGGATGGCTGGGCGTGCTGGTGACGTTGACGGTTGCCGCGGACGGCAGCGCCCGCGGGTACATCTTCGATCACGCCACCTTCATGCCACTCCGCGATCAGCGCGGCCTCCGCGGCTTCTCCTCCACCGATGACGAGGAGCACCAGGCCAGGGTGACCCAGACGCACATTCACCCGGCAGAGGTGGCAAATCCGTATCATTCGCTCGGCTCGATCATTGCCATCGCCGCGCGAGTCAACCAGTGCCGGATGGCCTACTACCCGCGTCTGGAATTGGACGACCACGACGGCATCCTGTGGCTGGCCGATCACCGGTCCGGTTCGTGGGCGCGGTTGCACCACAATCCCGACAGCGACGGCCCGCATCCGGTGTACCAGTACGGGCCCCGCACGCTGTGGGACGAGGTGGCCGCCGCCCACACCTGGTGGGTGGACCACGGCAAGCCCGGCGCCGACCGCTGGCAGGTTACCATCACCCCGCGGGGCCAGCAGATCGAGTTACTCCCCCGGTCCGGTCCGCCCGGCCAACCCCGGCTATCGTGAAAGCACCTCCGCGCATAGTGCGCGAACTGCAGTGTCCGGACACGTTACCAACCGTCATTCGGAGCCGAATTGCAGTTTCTGGGGTGTGAAAACCGCTATTCGGAGCCGAATCGCACTTTTCCGTCTCGGGGAGCGCTGTTCGGAGGCGTACCGGTTGGCGTAGTGCAGGCAGTAGGGGTGTTGAGCGCTCAGAGTCCGCAACCGCGGCCTGGAGCGGCCCGATGTCGAGCGGCCGGCCTGGGCCTGATGATCACGCTACCGAGCGGGCACTACTGTGCTCCCATCACGCCACGCACCGAAGGAGAGCGGTGACGATGAGCTACGGTCATGCCGACCACCTCGCCCGCAGCGGTCACCAGCCCGGTGTGCAGCAGACACCAGCCGCCGATCCGCCACCCGAGCCGGCGACCCCAGCCAGCCCCAGTGCCCTGGCCCCCGACTGGTACACCGCACTGGAGCTGGCGCCGATTCTGACCGGGCGCGACATCCGCGCGCTGTACCGGTGGCTGAGCAACGCCGGGATGGCGCAACGGCGGATCGCGGCGCTGACCGCCACCACCCAACCGCAGGTCGCCGACATCATCAGCGGCCGGCGCGCCCGGGTGATGGTCTACGACGTGCTGGTCCGGATCACCGAGGGCCTGGGCATCCCCCGCGAACGCCTGGGCCTGTCCTACTGGGGACCCGACGGCACGTGGCACGGCCCCGCCAGCGCCTACGCTCGAGGGGCCACGGTTGCCGGAGCCCCGAAGTGGGTGAGTGCTGAGATGCTGCGCAGACACTTGATCGCCTGGGGCGGGATCGTCATGACCGGCGCCCCCGTCCACACGCTCGGTGAGCTGCTCGACGACCTGGGAGACCCACCCCCGGTGGCATCGCCGTCCCGGCTCCACCCTGCCCACGTGGCGCATGTGGAGAATCTGCGGCAATCTCTGGAAAAGACGGGGTGGACCTTCGGTGCCGACCCGGCGATGAGCAGCGCCGCAGCGGCCAGAGCCGAGCGGCTGCTCACCGTCCCCGGGGCCGAACCGCTCAAGCGGGCACTCCAGGCAGCGGTGGCGCACCTGCACATCCACGCCGGCAGCGCAGCGTTCGACGCCGGCCTGTACGAGCGGACCTTGCACCACCTCGCCCGCGGGGTGGACCTCGCCCGGCAGGCCCACGATCCGTTCCTGCAGGCT
>DASTLT010000101.1:0-18024 GCA_035714625.1 Pseudonocardiaceae bacterium
CGGCCATCGTGGTCAGCACCCCGGTGGGCAGCACGAAGTCGTCCGGTAGCAACACGGCCACCGCCTCGTCGGCGTCGGTCAGCGCCGGCTCGGCGCAGCGCACCGCGTGCCCGAGGCCGAGCGGCTTGTCCTGCACCGCCACCTCAGCGCGGATCAGCCCCGGCGCCCGCAGTACCTTGGCCAGCAGCGCGTGCTGGCCCCGGCCGCGCAACTCCGCCTCCAGGTCCTCACTGGGATCGAAATGCGCCGCGACCGACTCCTTACCCGGCGAGACCACGAGCAGCAGGCGCTGCGCCCCGGCCTCGGCGGCTTCGGCGGCGATGTACTCGATGGCCGGGGTGTCGATCACCGGCAGCAGCTCTTTGGGTACCGATTTGGTGACCGGCAGGAAGCGGGTGCCGAGCCCGGCCGCGGGCACGATGGCGGTGTGGAATGCCCGGCAGGCGGGCCCGGCGCGAGTCAGGGCGCTCATGGTGGAAGACCCTATCGGCGCAGCTACCGTGCAGCGCTGTGAGCACGCCTGAGGGGGTTAAGTCCGCGCTGCGGCGCCGGTTGGCAGCAGCCCGCCGGGCGTTGCCCCCCGCGGTGCGGGAGGCGGAGGCGGCCGCGCTGGCGGCGACGCTGCCGCAGCTCTTGCTGCTGCCTGGGCTGCCCGGCACGGTTTGCGCCTACTGGCCGGTGGGCGATGAGCCGGGCTCGGCCGCGCTGCTTGACGGCCTGCGCGGCAGTGGCTGCCGGGTGTTGCTGCCCGTGGTGGACGCCCCGGCCGGGCCGCTGGACTGGGGTGAGTACACCGGGGCGGGGTCGCTGCGCGCCGGACCATTCGGGGTGCGTGAGCCGGCCGGCTCCCGGCTGGGCCGAGCTGGGATCGCCGGAGCCGTCCTGGTGCTGGTGCCCGCGCTGGCCGTCGACCACCGCGGGGTGCGGCTCGGCCGGGGTGGTGGGTACTACGACCGGACGCTGCCGCTCGCCACGCCGGGCGTCGGGCTGGTTGCCGTCGTCCGCGACGACGAGGTGCTGCCGTGGTTACCGGCGCAGCCACACGACGTTCTGGTCAGTGCGGCGCTGACCCCTGACCGGGGCCTGCTGCCGCTGCCGCGGTGAGCCCGGTTTGCGTTGCACCGGCGCGCTGACGCATCATCGGCGTTAGCACTCTCGCCCGTGGAGTGCCAACCCGCTGGAGGCGACAGGTGCCTACCTACTCCTATGCCTGCACGGCGTGCGCGCATCGCTTCGACACCGTGCAGGCGTTCACCGATCCGTCCCTGACCGAATGTCCCCAGTGCGCCGGGAAGTTGCGCAAGCTGTTCGCCCCGGTGGGTGTCGTCTTCAAGGGCAGTGGCTTCTACCGCACCGACAGCCGATCGAGCGGGAAGCCGAAGTCCGAGTCGGCGGACAAGCCGTCCGAAGGCAAGCCGTCCGAAGGCAAGCCTGCCGAGGGCAAGCCTGCCGAGGGCAAGCCCGGTTCCGGTTCGACAGCGAAGTCCGACCGGGCTGCCTCGGGCGGGGCAGCGTCCTCCTCAACGGCTACCTCGGCAAGCGCCACCGCCCGCTGACTCTCCAGTTACCCACAATCACCCCGGTTGTCCACAGGCGGCCCACCGTAGGGGCGCGGTGGGAGGTCGGCGCGGTCTAGCTTCGGCCGGACAGCCGAGACCGGGAGGCGAGGATGAGACGACAGCGCACGCTGGCGCCGTTGCTGCGGGAGCGGTGGCAGACGGTGTGGCGCGGAGCCGGGTTCGGCCGCCCGCTGTTGCTGCGTCGAGTGGCGACGGTCCTACTCGTCGGGCTCGCCGCAGTGCTGGCGCTGGTTCCGGTGACGGGCTCGGCGGCGGGGGTCCCGGTGGTGGTGGCTGCCCGCGACCTGGCCCCCGGGACGGTGCTCGGCGCGGGCGAGGTGCTGCTGCGCGAGCTGCCCGCCACCGCGGTGCCCGTGGGGGCGGCCCAGGTTACCGCGGCGGTGCAGGGCCGGACCCTGGCCGCGCCGGTACGGCGAGGTGAGCCGCTCACCGACCTCCGGCTGACCGGGTCGGCGCTCGCCCGGGCAGTGTCGGCGGACCCCGCTGCGGTGAGTGTCCCGCTGCGGCTGCCCGATCCGGACATTGCCGCCCTGCTGCATCCCGGGGCCGTGGTGGACGTGGTGACCCTCGGCCCGCAAGGCCAGCCCGTGGTGCTCGCCAGTGGGGCGCGGGTGCTGGCCGTGCTGGAGGCAGCCACCGATACCGTGGCGAAGGAGGGCAGGCTGGTGCTGGTCGCGCTGGATAGCACCGGGGCGACCCGGGTCGCGGCAGCGTCGCTTGCGCATTCGGTGACCGTTACGGTCCGCTGAACATGCTGAACACGAGGAGTCAGATGCTTCGGGGAAGCCGGCCCCGCTGCGCCCGTTCCTGCGTCCGGCCCATCCTCCTCGACCGAGCGGTGTAGCGAAGCCCCGCAAACCGATCACTTCCCGCTAGTCCGTTTGAGTGCCAGGATGGAGGCCCCACCATCGGACGAGCGGAAAGGGGCGCACCAACAATGGTCCTCCCGGACAAGATCACCGAAGCTGCTGGTCAGGCCATGGGGATGGCTGGCCCATACCTATCGCAAGCCAAGGAGGCGGCCGGCCCGCTCCTGGAGCAAGCCATCGCCATGGCCGGCCCGTTCATGGAACAGGCAGGGCCGTACCTGGAACAGGCAGTGGACAACCTTGAGCAGCTTGTGGAGGCGGCCCAGCCCTACCTCGAACAGGCCGTCGGCCTGGTCAGCCCAGTCGCTGCGATGCTCCACGAGAAAGCCGGCCCCTTGCTCGACCAGGCCCGAGAGCTAGCCGGCCCCTACCTCAAGCAAGCCGCTCCGTTCGTCCAGCAGGCCAGTGACCTCGCCCTCAAGGGCATCGAGAACGTGGGCGAGCTGGTCAGCGGCGTGGTGTACCGCAACGGCTCCCTGTCGGCCTGAGCGCCGTCGGTCTAAGCCCGGGCGGCCTGAGCGCTGTCGTCCTGAGCCACCCGTCAAGGTGGGTCCGCCATGGGGATGGTCGGGCTCCCTGGCCGGCCTACTGTGGCGGGTGGTTTCAGTCTTGTTCGGCAGGCCAGGACAGCTCGTCGATGACCCGTCCCACCAGCGGGGTGAGGGTGGCCATCCCGTCGCGGACCGCGGCCCGCGACGGTGCCAGGTTGACCACCAGGGTGCTGCCCGAGATGCCGGACAGTCCGCGGGACAGGCCCGCGTCCAAGGCACCGGCGGCGAGCCCGGAGGCACGAATGGCCTCCGCGATCCCCGGCACCGGGCGGTCCAACACGCCGGCGGTGGCGTCCGGAGTGACGTCTCGGGGGGACACCCCCGTGCCGCCTACGGTGACCACCAGGTCCACACCACCGATGACCGCGGTGTTCAGCGCGTTGCGGATGTCCACCGCTTCCCCGGCCACGATGACCGAGCCGTCGACCACGAAGCCGGCCTCCTCGAGCAATTCGGTGACCAGGGGGCCGGTCACGTCCTCATGCTCGCCGTGCACCACCCGATCGTCGACGATCACAACGAGGGCTCGCCCCAGCTTGCGCACGCTGCGTTCCATGACAAGCACCGTAGCCGGGTGCACGGCGGCTCGATAACCAGGTCGGTTCTTTCCTCCAGGTGCCGTTCGGGGGCCGGCCTCTTAGCTGGTACCGACCTGCTGACTACCGAGGGTCACGGCGGCTTGCCGAGTGACGCCCGTGCGGTCCTTCAGGGTGAGGGTGACTCGGGAGCCCGGCGGGTAGGAGCGGATGGCCGCGACCAGCGCGTCGCCGCTGTCGATCACCCGGTCGTCCACCTTGACGACGATGTCGCCGGGCTGGAGCCCGGCCCCTGCGGCGGCACTGCCCGGCACCACCTGCTGAATCACTGCCCCACCGTCCTCGGGCTGCCCGGCGGGGACGCTCACCCCGAGCACCGCCTGGGTTGCCCTGCCGGTCTTGACCAGCTCGTCGGCGATCCGCTTGGCCTGGTTGATCGGGATCGCGAACCCGAGCCCGATCGAGCCGGCTTGTCCTTCATTGCTGAGCGAGGCGATGGCGGAGTTGACGGCGATCACCCGGCCCGCCATGTCGACCAGGGGCCCGCCGGAATTGCCGGGGTTGATCGCGGCGTCGGTCTGGATGGCGTCGAGCACGGTGTCCTGACCGCTGCTCTCCCCACCGGCCCGCACCGGGCGGTTCAGCGCGCTGATGATGCCCGAGGTCACCGTGCCGGACAGGCCCAGCGGTGAGCCCACCGCCAGCACCTCCTGGCCGACCAGGAGATCGTCCGAGCGCCCCAGCACGGCCGTGGCGAGCCCGCTGACCCCCTGGGCCTGCACCACGGCCAGGTCGAACGACGGCGCCCGGCCGACGATCTGGACCGGCGCGGTACGCCCGTCCTGGAACACGGCTTCGATGGCGCCACCGTCTGCGGCTGCTGCCACGACATGGTTGTTGGTGAGGATCAGACCGTTGGAGCTGAGCACGATCCCACTGCCCTCGCCCACCACCTGCGGGCCACGCACGCGCAACTGCAGCACCGTGGGGGTGACCTGCTGCGCAACCTGCTCCATGGAGCCGGCCGGGAGATTCCCGCTCGGCCGGGCGTTGGGGACGGGCTGGTCCAGCGCAGTGCTCAACCCGGAGCTGGTGTCGGCCAGTTGGTACCCGACCGCACCGCCGACGCCGCCCGCGACCAGGCCCACGGTCAGCGCCAGCGCCGCAACACCCAGGAACGCACCGCCGCGTCGCGGGCGCGGCGGGGTTGGCTGCGCTGCGACCCCTGGGAGCGGTCCACCGCCGGGATAGCCGGGCCAGCCCGAGTGGGGTGGCACCGTCCCGTACGGCTGGGTCCATTCCCCTGGCGCACCCTCGCGGCCACCGGGCCGCGGCGTCTGGTCACTCATGGCTTCAGAGTGGACTGGTTTGCTGGGATCTGCATGTGAGGCTCCTGAAGCTTGTCATATGAATGGCCGGCCGGGCAGCTCGAGCGTCAACAGCGCACCACCCGCCTGGCTGCGCCCGGCCCAGACCCGGCCACCGTGCCGGGCCGCAACCTGCGCCACGATGGCCAGCCCCAGCCCGGAGCCGGGCTGGGTGCGGGCCGTGGGTGAACGATAGAACCGCTCAAAGACATAGGGCAGGTCCGCCTCGGCGATTCCCGGTCCGGCGTCGGCGACCTGCAGCTCAGCCGTGCCGTGACCGGTTGGCGTCAGTCGCACGGTCACGGTTGCCCCGGCCGGACTCCACTTGGCGGCGTTGTCGAGCAGGTTGAGCACGGCCCGCTCCAGAGCGTTGGCGTCCCCGAGCAGGCTCCACGGCACAAGGTCGACATCGAAGCAGACGCCGGGTGCCCGCCGACCCGCCCGGGCCAGCGCCCGCTCTACCACGTCCTGCAGCTCCAACGGCTCGTGCACCACCTGCGGGGCGTCCTCGCGGGCCAGCTCGACCAGATCCCCGACCAGGGTGGAGAGCTCCTCCACCTGGGCGCGCACATCGTCCTGGATCTCCGCCCGGTCCTGCTCGGACAGTGCAGGGGCACCGGGGCGGTTCGACGCGGCCAGCAGCTCTAGGTTGGTGCGCAACGAGGTGAGCGGGGTGCGCAGCTCGTGCCCGGCGTCGGCGACCAGCCGGCGCTGCCGCTCCTGGGACTCTGCGAGTGCGCCGAGCATGCTGTTGAAGCTGCCGGTGAGCCGGGCCAGCTCGTCGTCCCCGGAGACCGCGATCGGTTGCAGGTCGCCAGTGCGAGCCACCCGCTCGGTGGCCGCGGTGAGCCGCTGCACCGGGCGCAGGCCAGCTTGGGCGACCGCAGTGCCCACCGCGGCGGCCAGCAGCACCCCGGCGCCTCCCACCAGGGCGAACACCAGGCCCAGCCGGGCCAGCGTGGTCCGGGTGGCGGCCAGCGGCTGGGCCACGATCAACGCGGTCCCCGGCCCGGCGGGCACCGCAGCAACCCGCAGATCGTGCACCGAGTCGGTGCGCAG
This sequence comes from Pseudonocardiaceae bacterium, assembly GCA_035714625.1. Classification (GTDB taxonomy): domain Bacteria; phylum Actinomycetota; class Actinomycetes; order Mycobacteriales; family Pseudonocardiaceae. The sequence continues at coordinate 5,963 of DASTLT010000101.1, forward strand.
TGACTGCGCCAGCCGGCCCTGGGCCACAGCCAGCTCCTCAGCGCCCAGCGTCAGCTCGGCGGACGCCCGATAGTTCCCAGTCCGGCCATCGAGCAGACCGATCCTGATGTTCGCCGCGCTGAAGAAACTGTCCGGGATGGCCTCGATCTGCTCGACGCTGGCCAGCGTGCGCAACGACTCGGCCCGCTGCAGCAGGCTCGCATCCAGCTCGTCGTAGAGGTTGGTGCGGACCGTGACGAACCCGGCCAGCGACACCAGCGCCACCGCGCTGCCCACACAGACCGCAGTCAGCACGGTGACCCTGGTGCGCAGCGATACCCGCCGCACCGTGAAGGTTGCCACCTCAGGCTCGGTCATCGCGTCCACCTGGCGGATCGCGCCCGGCTGGGTCGGCGGGCCGGGCTGGGTCGGCGGGCCGGGCTGAGTCGGTGGACCCGGCTGGGTCACGGAGGTGTCCCCCGCAGCACGTAGCCCACCCCCCGCACGGTGTGGATCAGCCGCGGCTCACCGTCCGCCTCGGTCTTGCGCCGCAGGTACCCGACGTAGACCTCCAATGCATTGCCGGAGGTGGGAAAGTCGTAGCCCCAGACGTCCTCCAGGATGCGACTGCGGGTCAGCACCTGGCGGGGATGGCGCAGGAACAGCTCCAGCAGGCTGAACTCGGTGCGGGTCAGGCTGATCGGACGGCCGCCGCGGACCACCTCCCGGGTGCCGGTGTCCAGGCTCAGATCAGAGAAGGTGAGCTCGGTGCCAGCGCTCCCGTTGGCGATATCGGGGCTGGAGCGGCGCAGCAGGGCACGCAGTCGGGCGAGCAGTTCCTCCAGCGCGAACGGCTTGGGCAGGTAGTCGTCCGCCCCGGCGTCCAACCCAGCCACCCGGTCGGAGACCGCATCCCGGGCGGTGAGTACCAGCACCGGCAGGTCGTCCCCGGTGCTGCGCAACCGCCGGCACACCTCGAGGCCATCCATCCTTGGCATCATCATGTCGAGCACCATCGCATCAGGACGCTGACGGGCCACCGCGTCCATGGCCTGCTGACCATCCGCAACCAGCTCCACGGTGTACCCGTTGAACTGCAGGGATCGGCGCAACGACTCCCGGACTGCCCGGTCGTCGTCGACCACGAGGATGCGCATGCAGTCCAGTGTGGCCCGCCGGGCTGAGAACGGCCTGAGTACCCCGTCCAGCCGACGCCGGGACACTGCGTTGCCCGCACTGCCCCGGCCGGCAGGATACGATCCTCCTAGACCGTCGGCCGATCCTGCTCCGCACGGCCACCGCCACACCCAGACCAGCCCTCGTAGCTCAGGGGATAGAGCACCGCTCTCCTAAAGCGGGTGTCGCAGGTTCGAATCCTGCCGGGGGCACTTCGTGGGACCTGGATAAATTGGTCTCTGACCAGCAGTTGCGCGGATGGGAGTCAATCTTGTCTAGTCCGGTCATGTCCGGCTGTACCCAGCGCTCACTGGGTATCAGTGCCCTATATGTGCCCGTGCGTGGCACCACACTTCGCACCACGCGCGGACCACCACTGGATGCAGCGTCCGATCTTGAGCCCCGGGAAGCAAGGGCGTGAACCCTCACGCGCTTTCGAGGTCTGCGACCCCCTACCGGCCGCCGACATTTATCACGCCTGCCCACCCGGCCAAACGCTCCAGCGTGATTCCGCCGCGATACTTGACGAACGGCCCGGCAACCGCAACTCATGTACTACGCTCTTGACATCACGGGTCTGACCTCACGGGTCGGCGAGGAGTACAGGTGCTCTCTTGGAAGATGCGTAAGGTTAAGTGCCCGGATGGGCCAAAATATATCTATCGTAATCCTGCCAATGCTTTTCCAATCACGCTCAAGAATATTTCAACGAACATTCAAGGTGCCGTTGAAGGACTTCAGTCCGCCAGTGCCAATGCATCAGTCGAGCATAGGAGGGAGATCCAAACTCTACTGATTCAGTTAGACGAGAGCAATCGGAGTATGCAAGCCGATTTCGCGGCGGCGTACACAGCTTTTGCCAGCGATCCATGCCACGACCCCGGTTACCTGCAACGCCGAGTGAATGAGCTGCAATCAGATCGGCAACACATAACCCAGCTACTCATCCAAGTCAGATTAATTGAACATTTACTGACAACCGGAGCGCCAAGCAATGAGATTGCCGAGGTGGTCAAGCAAGCTATTTTGGCCGCCCAGCCGCCGCACGTGGCTAAGGCCCATGCAGCAATTGCCGAAGCACCTACGATTGTTGAAAAGTGGGCAGCTCCATGACCAGGTCGACAGTTTGCGCATTTATCAGCGCCAAAGGTGGCTCAGGAAAGACGGTCCTGTCTACAAGCCTCGCCATCTTATTGGCAGCGATAGGTAAACGGGTCTTGCTCGTTGACTGCGACGCAGCTACAAACGGGCTGAGTCTGCTATACTTACAGCGGCTAGTCGCATTCCGTGACAATGATCGTGAAGCGCAAGGGCTTTTTGAGGTCGTCGAGGGGCGCACTCCGCAGTTCCTACCCATCAGGGAAAATGTCGATCTAATCCCAGCAACCTACCGAATGCGCCAGACCGAAGCGACCGCGCTTAAAGCTGTTGACTATGCTCTAAAGAAAATTCTACTCGATGCCAGCGATGGCTACGATGGCTACGATTTTATTTTCCTCGACGCGCAGGCGGGGGCTGACGTCCACGCTGAAATAGCCGTTCGTCACGCCAGTAAGGCTGTCATTGTAACAGAGTATGATCCAATCTCAGCCGAGGGAGTCGAACGCTTGAAGCGCCTCTTTTCGCATTCTCTAGAGAATGTCGAGGTGTGGACGCTGTTCAATAAGGTATTGCCGGAATTTACATCGATTCGCCCCGATTTCTTGGAAGTGGTCCGCCTCCTCCCCCCGGTGCCGTGGGATGCAGATGTTATTCGATCCTTTATTCGCCGCGAACTAGCAGTGGACACTGAGAGCGGGAACCCTTATACCTTTGTACTGGTGTCCGTACTTAAGTCACTCTTCTATCGCGAGATCGGAAACGATCTTGAGTCGTGGCGTACGCGAACGGAAAGTTTTCTTCGTAAGCCCATCGAGGCGCGCCTCGAATCTCTGACTGAGGAGATTTCCAGGGTGGAGGCCGCGCTCGTCGAGACCAACTATCAGAGCAAAAGCCTTGCAAGTCGTCCGCTCCTTATCGGTTTGTCCTTGATGACACTTTCATTCGTTACGCTTGCCGTCTTTGTTGTGGGGGTATTCATATTACCCCCTGGCAACTACTACACACTAATTTTCACCCTTATCCCAGCTCTCTTCGCGTTGGCATTGTCTACCTTCCGTGAACCACTGCTCACCATCAGGCTATTCAAGAATCGCGCGAGGCGCGAGGCGGAACTTCTCGCAAGGGAGCGAGAGGCCTACGCTTTGCAGCGACGGCGATCGCAGCTTGAGGAGGACATCCTTCGATATAGAAAATTGCTCGATGCTGATATTAGTGTCTTGTCAAAGGAAGGGCGGCATATTCGGCCAGACGCTGAACCATTGGGGTGAGACTTGAGCGTTATCGACTCTAGCTTCTTCCGGATCACCCGATTACTGCGAAAGGATACTGAAGAGATCGTCACCCGGGCTCTGCTGTCGCTGGGCCTGGTCGGCATCAAGACCTGCACCCGGATTACCTTTCCCGTCCCGATCACACCTGATGGGCCGGGTGGCGCGCCGAGGTCGACCTGAAGGATGCCCGGCCCGGCTCCCCGTACCTCCCGTCCACTTGCCTATCGGTGTCCGAGCGCTTCGAGTACACGTTGCCGTGCTAACTCTCCCTGGCCGTCGAGGCACTTGGCGTAGACCTTGAGCAGTACTTCAACGGAGTGCCCGGCCCACTCGGCGACCTGGGCGGCAGGGACACCGCCGTTAAGCCAGGTGGACACTGCGGCGTGGCGCAGGTCGTAGGGCCGTTGCGCGAGTGGCGTCGCCTGCACCTCCGGGGTGAAGACGACAGCTCTAGCCTTCCGGAACACCCGGCCGTAGGTGATCGTCGCCAGTTCTCGACCCTGCTCGCCTCGGAACAGTCGACCTTGCTCGTCGGTGCCGAAGTGGGCCAGGTGGGTGTGGAACAACGCGGTCAGTTCCGGTGGGCAGGGCACGGTGCGGCCTTCGCCGCGGGCTCGGTGCTTGAGCTGGCGGCGGTCGCGGGCCGCTCCCCATCGGTCCATTCCTTGCCAGCGTGAGGTGCGGACTCCTCCAGGTGGATCTCACCCCATCCCTCGGCCGGGAGCGCCAGGTTACGCAGGCGGAGGTTCACCGCTTCCTCCGGCCGTAGCGCGGCGAAGTACATCGCGCCAAACAGGGCCACCAGCCGCGCCCCGCTGCGCTGCACCTGGCCGATCGCGGTGAGCAGGGTCCGCGCCTGCACGGGATTGACCACCGCGCGTCGATCAACGGTTGAGCTGGCCTTCGGTCGGGTCCACTTTACCGAGGGCAGCGGGTTGGTCGGAAGTAGGCGCAGCTCGACTGCGTAGGACAGGGCGTTGGACAGGACCATACGTTTCTGGTTGACCACGCTTGCAGCCCTGGCTGTGCCGTCCAGCCGGTGCGCGATCGCGTCCAGCACTGATCGAAGAACCACGGGGTCTTGCAGCGCGGAGACTGGTTTGGTATTGCGTGCGATCCATCGCACGACGTCGCTCACCTTCTCGGGTCTGCTTGGGTCGTCCCGACGGCTGGTGTTGAATGCCCAACTGCAGAGCGCAGAGCGAATCAGAGTATCGTCGTGCTTACCGCGTTCTCCCTCGATGAGTGCGCTCGTGATGGTTGTCATCGCTTCTGCTATCCCTCGCCGGTAGGTCGCGGCCGCTCGCGGCCATTACATGTCGACGTATCGGCACGCAAAGTCAAACCAGCTCGTAATGTCTGCTGTTCGGGCCAGGGATAGCGGCAAACCGGTCTCTACTGCGAACGCCTCGCCCTTGCGTTGCGCCGAGATGAGTTCTGAGCGGAAGCTGTCGGCGAGCGCTTTCGTTCTGAAAGCCTTCTTGCGGCGTTTCCCAGCGACCGCCCACCGGACTTTATACGTGGTCCCACGCGGACCGCTGTACTGCTCGGTTTTCCAGATGCGCACGTCGTAGCTGGTAGGCATCAGGCGACCTCTTCGAGGGTGGTGAGCCAGCGTTCGTAGTCGGCGCGGTTGATGCGGATGTCGCCGTTGGGGAGTTTGATGCAGCGCGGAGCGCGGCCTTTGGCGCGCCATTCGTAGAAGGTGGATCGGGAGATACCAAGGTCGGCACAGACGTCGGCGATGGTGAGGCGCTGGCGGGTAGGCATGTCGGGCTCCCGGGCCGGTGTGCGGAGTGACAGGACGGCTGGTGTCACTCGGGCTGTCACAGGTGTTCCTGCAGCTCAGATGGGGTGGAGTGACACAGTGACAGGTGTGACAGCTCGGGGGTGTCACAGCTGCTGTCGCTGCTGGCGGCTGGGTAGTAGTGGCCGCCGGGTTCGGTGCGGAGTTGGCCGTCGGTGGCCATGCGGGCACAGGCCTGCCGGACGGTGGCGGGTGCGAGGGCCAGGGCGGTGGCGATGTGGGCGGGTTTGGCGCCGGGGTGCTCGCGCAGGTAGCGGGAGATCAGGGCGCGGGTGTCGCGCAGGAGGTAGTCCTCGGGGGGTCCGTCGAGCAGGGACCAGGCGCCGGCGGCGGGGTCGAAGGACAGGGGGTAGTCGGTTTCGTCGACGTCGCGTCCGGTGACGTGCAGGACGCCGTGGGCGGTGGCGCGGGGGCGTTCGAGGACGAGCACGGTGTCGGCGGCGCCGGCCAGTCCGTGGGTGCCGGAGACGGTGGCGAGGAAGTCCTCGGCGGTGGCTTTGCGGACATGGTGCACCAGCACGAGCGGCACACCGTAGGTGTCGGCGAGGCGCTTGGCGCGGCCCACGGCCGCGTAGTCGGCCTCGTACGCAGACGTGGCTCCGGGTGGTGGGGTGCCGCGGACTTTGGTGAACACGTCGATGACGACCAGGCGGGCGCCAGGGTTCTCGTCCAGCCACCCGGCGATATAGGCATCTCCCCCGCCCGGCAGGGGTGGGCAGTGGGTGTTGAGGGTGAGCCCAGCCGGGGCAGGGTATCCGGCGAGGATCTTGCGGAGCCGGGTTTGCAGGCGCCGGGGGGTGTCTTCGAGGGCGAGATAGAGCACCGGCCCGGCCTGCACCGGCATGCTACCGAGGGCGGGCAGGCCGGCCGCGATGCAGACGCCGAGTCCCAGGGAGAGCCAGGATTTACCGACCTTGGGTGCGCCAGCGAGGACGCTGAGGCCTTCGGCGATGAGACCGGGCACGGCCCAGGTGGGCTCGGGAAACGACACCACCATCAGCTCATCGGCGGTCCAGGTCGTTCGTGGGCGCTCGGGCGCGATAGCCAGGCTCGGGTCGGGGTGGGTGCTCATGGGTTCCCCTGCTCGGTGCGGTGGGTGGGGATGCCGGCGGCCTCGGCTAGGGCGGCGCAGGCGCTGGCACCGGGGGAGGCATTGCGGATGAAGACCAAGCACACGGTGGCGCCGCGGGCGACCATGGCCCGGTTGCGGACGTGCCCCGCTGATCGGCCGTACCGCGCCCAGTCAGCGGGGTGCGGCTCGACTGGGAGGCCCCAGGAGCGCCAGATTCCGGCGGCGATGCGGTCGGCGCCGCGGGCATCCCCGTGCACGAGCACCGCGCCGGGCAGCCGGCGCCGCCAGGTCTCCAGGGCGTCGCGGATGGGGGTGGTGTCGGTCCAGGTACGGCTGCCGGTGACCAGGACGCGCCCGCTCATGCGGCCACCTGCCGGGGTCGGGTGGCTCCGGCCCGCAGGCCGGAGGCGATGGTTTGAGTGGCTTGGCGTTCGCTGTAGGCGCCGATCGCCGTGTGTTTGCGGGCGGCGCGCAGCAGGGTGGTGGTGACGTCGGCCTCGGTGAGCGCTCCCCCGGCGACCAGCTGCCCGAGGGCGACGGCGGCGGCGTAGAGGGCGGCGTTGCGCTGCCCCTTGGGAGCCTCGGTGACCTTGGTGGTTTCGGCGTCGATCGCGGCTTGCAGGTAGCGGCCCCGCCGCGAGGAGTTGACCGGGGCCGCCTGCTCGGGTGGGGATGGCAAGGGTGCCGGTCGGAGCCGAGTCAGCAGCCAGCCGGGCAGGGGCGCCGGGTCGGTGTCGTAGACGATCACGTACGGGCGGCCGTGGACCAGGGAGCCGGAGGCCAGGACGTAGCCGCCATGGGCGCGGGTGTCGATCTTCCACCCGAGCGAGGTGCCGGCGGTGTTGCGCAGCGCGACGCCCTCGGGTGCCTGGTAGTATAGGTGCAGCCCGCCGGAGGGGGTGGTGACGGTGAACGTGTCCAGCGGCAGCGGTTGCCCGGCCTGCTCGGCGAGCACGGCCAGGACGTCCTCGCCGGAGGTGACGCCGGGCTGGTCCCACTCGGGGAGTGGGGTGTCGTCGAGGGTGGCGGCGTCGAGGTCAATCACGACCAGTCCGGAGGGGCCAGTCGCCAGGCCGACGTTGAAGGCTCCGGCGGCCCAGGCGGCGCGGATGCGGCCGGGGTCGGTGCTGGCCCGTTGTTCCCACCCGTGGTGGCGGTGCTGGCAGGCGCCGGTACGCGGGCAGCGGTCGTAGCCGTGCAGCGCCGGGGGGCGCTTGACCCCGGGCCGGACCGGGAAGACGTGCCAGCCGCGCTCGGCGGCGTGCAGGGCGGCGGCTAGCAGCGGGCTTGCGGTGCTCACGACGACAGCTCTCCTTTGGTTACGATAAGTAGTCTTGTGGGGGTGTGGGAAGGCAGGGTCGGGTGCGGGGAGGGCCCGGCCCGGCCGGGTGTTGGATGTGGATTTTCGGGGTTTCGGCTGGTCCGTGCGGCGGCGGTGCTGGTGCTTCCCCGGTGGTGTTGGTGCTGGTCAGGTGGGGGAAGAGCGGCCGGGGAAGGGGGTGGGGAAACTTCCCCGCTTCCCCGGCGGTTCCCCGGCTAGTTCCCTGCCTCCTCCCCCTCCTCGTCACCCTCATCGTGGTCACGGTAGGTGAGCGCGCGGATCACGTCGTCGGCGCGGACCACGCTGTGCCCGTGCGACTTGCCCACCGTGATGCCGTGCTCGCCGAGCGCGGCCTTGAGGTCCGAGAAGGTCCAGTCCTCGTACTCCCGCGGGTTGCGCTCGGCCAGCCGCGCGAGCACGACCTGGGTGCGCACCCGGGGGTCGGTGCCGAGCACCTCGGCGAGGTCAGCCAGGTGGTCCACCTCAGCGGCCTGGTCGCTGTCCTGGTCGTCGGCTGGGCCGGTGCGGCGCAGCTCGCCAGCCTTGGCGACGGCTCGGGCGATCACCGGAGACACCGCGTCGTGGCCGTCTTCGAACGGGACGTAGAACCAGCGCAGCAGCTCGAAGGTGGCGTCGGTGACCCCGACCGCCACGCTGGTGCCGCGGTCGGTTTTCATCCGCAGGTCGGTGGCCCGGATCCCGGCCTTGTACTTGCCCGCCCCCAACAGCCCGTCGTTGGCCACGTGATCCGAGACGGCGAACGCAACCCCGCAGGACACGTTGCGGGTCACCTCGCGGGGGATGGAGTCCTTGGTGGGGATTGGGTGGCCAGCACCAGGATGATCCCGTACTTGCGGCCCCGTTTGATCAGCCGAATGGCCAGCTCAGCGGCCTGCCTGCCATATGTGGGATGCATAAAGAGTTCGTGGCACTCATCGATGGCACAGATGATCGGGTGCAGCCCCAGCCGGGGCTTGTCGGCCAGCTTGCGGGAGATCTTCGGGGGGCTGCCCGGCTGGGCGCCGAGGACTTTGCCGCGGTGTTCCATCTCGGCCAACAGATCGACCAGGGCTTGCAGGGCGGCCTCGGCCACGCTGTCGTCCATCCCCATCCGATACCGGGATAGGCGGGGGGTGAAGGGGTCGAAGTCGGGGGACTGGCCCATCACGAACACCCGCAACTCGACGGTCGGGTCGAGCGCGGCGCCCAGCAGCAGGGTGCGCATGGCGGCGGTCTTGCCTTGGCCGGGGCGCCCGCCGATCAGCCAGTTGGACTCGAACAACGGCGCATACACCACTGCACCACGTTGGGAGCGCCCGACCGGCACCCCCTCGAACACATCGACCGTGCCCTCGTGCAGCAGCGGCCACTGGCCAGCGCCGCCGCCCAGTTTGCCCTTATCCGCGACCCACAGATCGAGGATGCCGGCCTCGTCGCCCTGGGTGGGCCAGGTCTCCAAACTGGCCCGGCCCAAGTTGGCCGCTAGGGTCTGCCGTTTCGCGGCGACCATCTCGGCGGTGACCCCCATCGGCAGCTTGACCTGCGCGTAGGTGCCGTCCCCATCCACCCGGGCGGGCACGGTGTAGACCAGCTCACCCCCGTTCTTGAAAAAGGTGTTCAGGGGTGCGATGCCGAGATGGGCGAGGGCTTGGGAGATCATCCGCTCATCAATCCAGGAGTCGGCGTCGTCGCGGTGTGGGCGGACCAGCCACCCGGCACCCGGGGTCTTGTCCCGGCCCTCGGCCACGGCCGCGACCAGCCAGCTCACCGCGGCGAGGATCAGCACCCAGGGCACGGCCGCGCCGATCGTGTCGAGCACCGCGTAGACGGCGGCGAGCCAGCCCCACATCTCCGCCCGCTGCATCACCGAGTCCGTGATCGACAGCCCGGCCCAGACCACCACGACCAGACACCCGCCCCCGATCAGCTTGGGCACCAGGTCGGCCCGGCGTGCACGGCGGGCGGCCTGTTCCGCGCGCAGGGCGTCTTGGGCCGCGCGGCGGGCTTCGGCGTCCCCGGCCAGCCGGGCGGCGCGATAGTCCGCCCGCAGATCACCGTAGGTGGCCCAGCGCCACGCCTTGGTGATCCACCGCCCGTGTCCGCGGAGGGCGAACCAGCCCAGCCGGGCCGCGTCCCGGGGGGCCTGGCGCACCCGATACGCCACCACCGCCCGGGCCTGCTGGGTGCGGGGGTCCTCGCGGACCACCACCACCAGCGCCGCCACCCGCGCCCGAGCCAGCGCGGGCAGCCGGTCGGCGCCCGTGCGGCGGGCGTATTCCTCCTCGGTTTCGATCTCCCCGTCGAGCACCTGCGGGGCCGGTTCCAGCTGCGCACCCGGGCCAGCCCCGTCCGGGGACTGTGAGGTGGTGGGGAAGGGCACGACCTGCCCGGCCCGCTCCCCCTCCGGCTGCTCGTGGTAGGGGTGCTGGGGGTCGCGTTCGGGTGTACTCATCGGGCACCGTCCTTCCGCGGGGCTGCGCCGTTGCGGGCGGCTGGTCCGGCCGGGGCGAGGTCGTCGAGGTCGGCGAGCAGCCGGGCCGCCCGGCCACTGCCCACCCCCAGCACCTGCTTGACCTGGTACTGGCTGGGTGGGGTGCCCCCGTTGGCCTCGGCCAGCTCCCGGACCGCCGCCACCAGGTGCGCATCGGTCCGGGCCTTGCCGGTCCGCTTCCGGGCCGGTCCGCTGCGGGTCCTCGCACCAGGTCGGTCCGCCCGGGCGGGTGTGGGCCGTTCCGCAGACCGCTCCGGTGGGGTGGCCCGGGTGGGCGGGTCGGAACGGTCCGCAGGCCGAACCGCCAGGGTGGGGTCAGGCCGGTTCGAGACGGCCCGGAACGGCGGCGTTGCCGGGGGTGGGACCAGCACGGCCGGAACCGGCCCGGCCACCGGCGCGGGGCGTGCGTTCCCCGTCTCGGAGGCGGCCTGCTTGTCCCGCTCGGTCTGGGCCTTGCGCTCCGCGCGCTGGGTGGCCCAGGCATGCGCGCGGTGGGTCGCTTCGGTGAGTTTGTCCTGGCAGTCGGTGACCGCTTCGGCGGCGGTGAACACCGCCAGTGGGGGCACCGAGTGCAGCACAATCCCGGCCAGGTCCCCGGCTGCCCAGGACCCCCAGGTGTTCATCACATACGTGGCCGTCAGCAGGGACCACTTGGCCGCGCGGGCCCACCGGCCGACCGGGATCTGCCAGCGGGAGGTCTCCCGCTCGGCGAGTAGCACCCCGAGCAGGATCACCGACACCGTGGGGTCCAGCAGCCACGCCGCACACCAGCCCAGACTGCCGGGGTCCGCGCCGGTGGTCTGCGCGGTGAACTGCTGGACGGTGGTCATGGTGAAGCCCAGCCCGAGGATCATCCCGGTCCAGATGAACCGGTCCACCCGCCCCCGCAGCCGCTCCACCCGCAACGCCACCACATCGGGATGGGTCAGCGCGTCGCGGACCTCGGCGGCCTCCGCGGCCTCGGCGGCCAACTGCTGACCCCGGGTCCGGGGCCCGGCGGTGATCGGGGCGCTCATGCCGCCTCACCCGCCCCCGCCCGACACCGCTGGCCCGTCTCGGCCAGCGGTGTCGGGCGGTCCGCGGCCCGATCCTCGGCCTGGCCCTGGTAGGCGGGGTGGTATTTGATTCGGCGCCGTTCGCGCTCCACGACCCCACCCCAGATGCCGAACCGCTCCCGGTGGGCCAGAGCGTAGGCCAGGCACTCGGTGCGCACCGGGCAGGTAGCGCAGACCTGTTTGGCCGGCCGGGTTGAGCCCCCCGTGTCCGGGACAAACAACTCCGGGTCGACCTGCGCGCACAGGGCCTCGGCCATCCAGGCGGTCGCGCCGGTGATGCTCACCACGTCCAACCCGGTCATCGCCGGCCCCCCAGCCGGTGCCCGTGGTGGTCGGGGTCGAGGGTGGTGACCACAAAGACTCGGGCTAGCGCGGCCCCGGCGAACACCGCCGGCAGGCCAAGCACGACACCCCAGGCCAACGGGTCGGTGGTGGTGGTCACCACACCCCACTGGACCCCGGCGATCACCGCGCCGAGGCCCAGGGCGCGGGTCAGGGTGGTGCCCATCCGGGAGACGTCCCGGGTCTGGCGGGCCACCCGGGAGCCGGCGCGGGCGCCGCTGCGAAACGCCACCAGCACCCCCAGCAGGCCCAGCACCCCCACGCCGGCCACCACCGGGTCCACCTCGGACAGGCCCATCACCCGGCCCTGAGCTTGTCCCCCTAGCACGGACACCCAACCTGAGGTGGCTGCGGCCACCAGGAAGGATGTCAACGTGCCCGCACCTCACCCTCCTGAGTTCCGTCGTCGAGCGGTCGAGCTGGCCCGTCTGGGCGAGCAACCGATCG
>DASTLT010000102.1:0-3564 GCA_035714625.1 Pseudonocardiaceae bacterium
GCCATGTCCAGGGACATGACACCGCCGCGACGGCGCGGTGCGGCCACGCACGTCCGCGTAACAACGGCCGACAATACCGGCCAGCACGGCCGAGGGTCAAAGCGGGGTGGGCACCCGCTGGTCGCGCATCCTTGGGCGCACGGCAAGCACCCTGCGCCCAAGGTCCTGGTCCGCCCGGCACTCTAGGCGTAGCGGTTGCGGTTGGCGTTCTCCGCGGCCTGGAAGTTCTCGTTCGAGGTGCCCAGGGCCACCCCGATCTGGTTCAGCACCTGGTTGAGGTCAGCCGCCGCCCGGTCCCACTTCGCCTGATGTGCCTGGTAGGCCAGGGAGGCCTCACCGCTCCAGGTCTCCACCATCGGCTGCAGGTACCTCTTGAGATCCTCCAGCTCCCGGCTGATGTTGGCCCAGGTCGTCTGGATCGAGGCCCGCGCGCTCTCCAGCTCACCGAACGTGACCTGAATCCTGCCTTCAGTCATCTGCCTATCCCCTCTGCTACCAGCGATCCGAATCGGGTTCAGTCGAGCGCGGCATTGATCCGCGAGAACGTCTGGTTCTCGGCCTCATCGGCCTGGGCATAGGTCGCACCGGAGCCCCGGATCTGCTCACTGATGTTGTTCAGGGCCTCGTTGAGGTTGCGCGCGTCGGTGCTCCAGCGATCCATCAACAACTGGAACGCCGTCGCGGCCTGGCCCTGCCAGGCGCCGGCCAGCGGGGCCAACTGGTTGCTCAGTGCGGAGAGCTGACCTTGCACACTCTGGTTCACCTCGGTGACGTGGCCCGCCGCCGCCTGCATCTGCTCGACCTGCGTCCCGAACTGCTGCGCCATCTCGTGCTACCCCCTCGGGGTCGGTGTGAATCTGACGGTCTGACAGAGATGCGACGTCACCCTGCCATCGCCGGTTCCCTCCAATGGCCACTTCGGGGCAGAAACGTTGCAAGCGCGAATGCGTGCCGCATCAACCGCAGCGGCCTCACTCCGGTGCCAGCCAGGCCACCTGGATGAGCTGCTGGCCCGCCTTGCGGCTGACCAGCGTGCCCCGCCCGGGGGGCAGCACGGCGGGCTTGAGGTTGCCGAGCAGCGGCCCCTCGTCCGGGTTGCCGCTCATCAGGATGCCGGGGGTGGACAGCTCGCGGAGCCTGTTGAGCACCGGCTCGTAGAGCGCGCGGGAGGCCCCGCCGGTGCGCCGGGTGATGATCAGGTGCAGCCCCACGTCCTTGGCCTGGGCCAGGAACTCCAGCAGCGGGGCGAGCGGGTTCACCCCGCCGTGGGCCACCACCAGGTCGTAGTCGTCGACCAGCAGGTAGAGCTCCGGGCCGGTCCACCACGAGCGGTCCCGCAGTTGCGCCTGGGTGACGTCCGGGCCGGGCAGCCGCTTGCGCATCGAGCGCTGCACATCGGTGATGATCGAGGTCAGCGCCTCGGCGGACATGCCGTAGCCGATCAGGTGCTCGGAGCTGAGGAAGCCGAGCATGGTGCGCCGGTAGTCGACCAGCACGATCCGCGCCTGCTGCGGGGTGGCCCGGTCCACGATGCCGCGGGCGATGACCCGCAGCAGGTTGGTCTTGCCGGACTCCCCGTCGGCGAAGCACAGCAGGTGCGGGTCGGCGGCGAAGTCCAGGCCCACCGGGGCGAGCTCGGCCTCGTTGATCCCGATCGGGATCCGGTGCGGGCTCTGCCGGGGGTCGGGTCCGGGAAGCTGCTCGTAGGGGATCAGCTCGGGCAGCAGCCGGACCCGCGGGGCGGCCCGGCCCCGCCAGCCGCCGCGCACCCGGGCCACCGCGTCGGCCACCCCGGCACCCATGTCCTCGGCGCTGGTCACCGCGTCGATCCGCGGCAACGCGGCCAGGAAGTGCAGCTTCTCCCGCGACAGCCCCCGCCCCGGGCGGCCCGGTGGCACGTTCATCGCCGCCCGCCGTTCGATGTCCGACTCAGCCGGGTCGCCGAGCCGCAGCTCGAAGCGGGTGCCCAGCAGGTCTTTCAGCGCGGGCCGGATCTCCGCCCACCGGGTGGCCCCGATCAGCACGTGCACCCCGTAGGACAGGCCCTGGGTGGCCAGGTTGACCACCCGCATCTCCACGTGGGTGGTCTCGAACTCCTGACGGAAGTTGTGCCACCCGTCGACCACCAGGAAGACGTCACCGAACGGGTCCTCGCGCAGCTCCCCGCGCCGCTTGCGGGCCCGGAAGTCGGCCGTCGAGTCGATGCCCAGCGCCCGGAACCGCTGCTCGCGGACCACCAGCAGCCCGGTCACCTCGGCGATGATCCGGCGCACCGTGTCCGGCTCCCCCCGCCCGGCCACCCCGCCGCTGTGCGGCAACCGGTCCAGCGCGGCCAGCGTGCCACCGCCGAAGTCGATGCCGAAGAACTGCACCTCCTCGGGGGTGTGGGTGAGCGCCAGCGACATCAGGATCGAGCGCAGCAGGCTCGACTTGCCCGACTGCGGACCCCCGGTGACCGCCGCGTGCCCGGCCGCCCCGGAGAAGTCCGCCCACAGCAGGTCCCGGCGCTGCTCGTAGGGCTTGTCCACGATCCCCACCGGCACCGCGAGCCTGCCGTTGCCGAAGAACCCCACCGGGGACAGCCCGCGGTCGTCGGTGACCGACAGTGGTGGCAGCAACTGGTCCAGCGACGGCGGGTCGGCCAGCGGCGGCAGCCACACCTCGTGCGCCGGGGGCCCCTGCCCGCGCATCCGGGCCACCACGATGTCCAGCACGCTGGGCTCGGTGGGCGGCTCCAGCCTTCCCGGTTCCGGCTTTCCCGGTTCCGGCTGCCCGGTCTCGGCCGTCCCGTCCGTCTCGGCTCCGCTCGGCGGCTCGGCCGGCACCGGCAGATCCACGTAGTCGGGCACGAAAAGCTGCGGGCGGCGGTCGGAGGTGACCGGCACCGAGGTGGGCACCACGGCACCGGCTCCGGCTCGGTAGGGGCCGGAGACGTAGGCGGCCTTGAAGCGCACCATCGTGCTGGTGTCGTGCTTCAAATACCCCGAGCCGGGCACCGAGGGCAGCTCGTAGGCGTCGGGCACGCCGAGCGCCGCGCGGGATTCCGAGGCGGAGAACGTCTTCAAGCCGATCCGGTAGGACAGGTGCGACTCCAGGCCGCGCAGCTTGCCCTCCTCCAGCCGCTGCGAGGCCAGCAGCAGGTGCATCTGCAGCGAGCGCCCCAGCCGGCCGATCGCCACGAACAGATCGATGAACTCCGGCCGCTGGGCCAGCAGCTCGGAGAACTCGTCGACGACGACGAGCAGGGCCGGCAGCGGCGGCAGCCGGCCCGGCGCGGCCCGGCGGGCGGCGGCGTACTCGGCCACGCCGGTCAGGTTGCCCGCGGCACGCAGCAGCTCCTGGCGGCGCGTGACCTCCCCCGCGAGGGCGTCGGCCATCCGGTCGACGAGCGTCAGCTCGTCCGCGAGATTGGTGATCACCGCGGCGACGTGCGGCAGCCCGGCGAGGCCGAGGAACGTGGCGCCGCCCTTGAAGTCGACGAGCACCAGGTTGAGCTCGGCCGACGAGTGCGTCGCCACCAGCCCCAGCACCAGCGTGCGCAGCAGCTCGCTCTTCCCGGAGCCG
>DASTLT010000103.1:0-23590 GCA_035714625.1 Pseudonocardiaceae bacterium
GCCCACTCCGACTCGTAGTCCCCCACGTGATCCCGGACCAGCCGAACCGCCTTCGCCCTGGTCTCCTTGTCGAACCTGCGTGGCATCGCGCCATCCTTCCCAACTTGGGAGGTGTGCACGAAACCCGGGATGGTTCAGTTCGGGTGTTGTCAGGTGTCGAGGCTCCACGTGTGTGGGTTGTCGGGACTGTCCAGCCACACACGTTGCGCGGTGGGCGTGGCTGTCAGGCCGAACCGGTGCCAGGCGGGTGCACCCATTGCCGCCCACTCGTCGTGTGCGTGTTCCACGTCGGCCCACAGGTCGCGCGGTCCGGCGTGGCGTACCCGGTATCGCCCCGACTCGTCGGCTTCCCGGTCTACTGAGCACCACGACCCGTCGCGGTTGGTCAGGCACGTTGCGGTAGGCGTGCCGTCGTCAACGGTCAGGGTGTGCAGGGTGCCGGGCGGTAGCCGGAACTGTGCCAGGAACCGGAACCCGCCGTCCAACTCCACCGGGTCCACGGTTGTTGTGCGTTCCTCGCCCTGGGAGCGGTCCACGGTGGGCCATGCGTGCCCGACGCTGGCCGCGTCGTGCCGTAGCGCCATGAACCGCCCGTACCAGTCGAGGAACTTCCCTTCCACCACCGGTTTGTCACCCCGGCGCAGTAGAACGAGGTTGCCCGCGCTCAACTGGCCTTCCACGTCCACCAGGATGAGACCACCGGGCGCGGTCTGCTCGATCCATGCGGCGGGAATGGCTGCCACCGAACAGGTTGCGATGATCCGGTCATACGGCGCGTGCTCGGGCAGGCCGCCGCTTCCGTCCACGGCGCGGAGCACGGGCCGGTATCCCATCGTGGCTAGCCGGTCCCGCGCGGCGTCCACCAGTTCGGGCCGAAGGTCGATCGAGAACACCCGATCCGCCCCGAGTCGGTGGGACAGCAACGCCGCGTTGTATCCGGTGCCCGTGCCGATTTCCAACACCTTGTGTCCGTCGCGCACGTCCAGCGCTTCCAGCATCCGCACCATGAGGTCCGGTTTGGTGCTGGACGACACCGGAATCTGACGGCCGTTCGGGTCGGCCACCACGGCGGTAATCAACGTGGTGTCCGAGTACACGCGGTCAAGCCACGCCCGGCGCGATGCATCATCGTCGGGCGTGATCAGCCGATAGGTTGTTGTGTCCTCCTGTTCGTAGTACTGGGGAACCAACTCGTGACGCGGCACTCCGCACACGGCGGCCCGCCATTCCGCCGTGTGCAGGTCACCGTCTGCGGTCAGCTTGTCGGCCAGGGCTTCCGCCCGCGCCTGCCAATCGTCGATCACGTCGGTTCGCCCCGTTCGAGAAGGTCCACCAGCGTGTCCGTCAACGGGACACCGGTCCGGGATTCCAGCCACCCGTATTGCCCGCCGGGATTGGACTCCAGGAGCACCCAATCCCCGGACGGCGTGATGACGAAATCGAACGCCGAATACGTGATCCGGAACTCGGCCATGAACGCCCGTAGTCCCTTCTCCACGTCTGACGGCAAATCGAGAACCCCGTAGGACAGGGCGTCGTGATCGGACCGCCAATCGGCGTGACTGGCCTCGCTGCCCGCGTAGATGCCAACGGCGAACATCTTGTCACCGATGACCACCACGCGCGCTTCGTGGTCCTTCTCCACCCAGTCCTGAATCTGGTGAAGGGTCACGTCGATTCCGCGAAGGTCGGACAAATCCTCGTCGGTGAGCCGCCGAGTGAATCCGATCTTCCGAACGCCTTCCTCCAGAACCCGGCTGGTGCCCAACGCCTTGTTGATGACGCCTGTCTTGCTGGCCTTGGCGAACCTGCGGACTCCATCGGGGTCATTGGAAATCAGCGTGCGCGACACCGTGAGCCCGCACCGGGCGGCAACCGCGAGTTGCAATGGTTTGTAAACGGCATCGGCCGCGCGGTTCGGGTGGTTGACCCAGCACAACGGCAGTGAGGAGAGCACTCCGCCGAAACCCAACTTGGCTTCCCGGTTGGCGTGCTCGCATTCGGCCCGGTTCATGCCCTCCGGGAACTCGAATGCCGTAGGGCTCCGGTACCAGGCTGACCGCAACGATTCGAGCGCTACCGACCGGTGCGGAGTCCGTAGTTCCCCGACCCACCGTCCGCCGTCCAATTCGGCGTTCAGGGTGAGTTTTTGCGGGAACCAGCTCGTGTCTATCCGCAACACGGGCACGTTGCGCTCATTGAGTTTGAGCACAACCTGATCCGCGCTCCGGTCGAAATCCTGAGCGAAGATGAGGACTGTCATGCCTGCACCGGGTAATCCGGGGTGAAGTCGTTACCCCAGTCCTCGGACGGGCCTTCGTCGCCGTCGTTGTCGGTGATGGACGACCATTCCATGTTCGGAGACAGCTTCACCATCGGGGTTTCGCTGCCGTCGTCGGAAACCGACACTTGCTGATCGCGGCTGTACTCGTACGCCGGGACTACCGGTTCCGGCATCACGCGAACGTGCCGCAAACCAAACGGGCGCGTCTCGGGTCCGGACGGGGATTCGGTGTTGTCCACCGTCGCCAGACCCGGCCGAGTCAACGGGAATTGTGCGCTCACCGGTGCGAGCGGGTCATCATAGAATCGCATCGTTTCCGTTGTAGTCATTACCTTGCGTTCCCTTCATCAATATCGACACGTTCCGTGTTCGATTGGCTACCTTCGGCACATCCTAGGGTCGTAACCGCGTGGTCACAAGGGGGGCCTGACGCGGCGGCGCGCTCCCGGTTTCCACCCATTCGCGCAAACGTCACGCTGTCATGAGTTCTTCTTGTTCGGCTTTGATGTCCAGTTCATGAAAACGCGCTTTCGCGTCCGCGAACACCACGGCCAGCTTGTCCACCATGTCTTCGGTGATAACCAGGCCCAATGAGCCGGAACGCGGGCCGAACTCGATCTGGAGTTGGTCGCCGTACACTTCCGGCCTGATTTCCCATGACGAGTCCAGATTGACCCACGAGCTGACCGAGATTCCTTGGTTGGTGAACATTTCCTTGACTTCCTTTCATGCGGCGAGCGAACTATTGACTATCTGGTGCGCATACCTTTCTTGTTGAATCACCCATTCCGGATTCGCCTCCAGCGAGCCCATTTCTTCGTCAATGAGCACCCGAAGTTGCTTCCGTGCGCGATAGGCCAACGCCGCAACCGCGTTGTCACCGAGGTTGAGCGCTGCACCCGCTTCCGCGCATGACCGGCCTTCCGCCACCGTGAGAATCAGCACCAGCCGATGCCGCTTGGACAACCGCTCGAAAGCCCGCACCAACGCCGCTTCGGCCGTGTAGGACGCCACCGAGTCAGCGGCGTACGCCGCGCTGTTCCGCGCGAAAGTGACGACGTAGTCGTTCACGGCCCGATCAGCCGACGCCCGACGCCGCGCACGGTCGATGCACTCGTTACGGATCGTCGTGCGGAGGTAGGACCAAAACCCGTCGTCGGTTGGCCCTTTGCCGCGCTTGATCATCCCGAGTAGCCGCGTAAAGGATTCGGCTACGACGTCGTCGGTCTCGTGCGGGTCCACGTAGCTGAGCGCGAAACGTCGGGCCTTCCACCGGTACAACTCGAATAGGTGCCCGCAGTCCAGGCACACCGGGCCTGTTGGTTGTCCCATTATCCGCGTCCACCCTCTATGAGCGCGTGCCTGCCCGTGGGCTGTTCACGCATGAGTGGTCCCCCGTGGTCAGGCCGGGCGTCGGGTGCCAGCGGCCCGACCACGGGGAGTTCTATGGTGCGTTCCACGTCCGGCGAACGGGCCGGGGGCGGAACAGGCGTGTTGTAACGAAAAAGGCCGTGGTCCGCGGGACACATGTGTCCGTGGGAAACATGTGTCCCTGACCTTATGGGAAACATGTGTCCGACTGCACACCCCCGACCGGGTGAACTTCGTCGGACAGCGTTGACACGCTGCTACTTGCACATGTGTGTGAAGCGTGACGTAGAGAGGGTGATCAGGTGGCCGAGGCGGTCCAGACGATTCCGCGCGTGTTCCTCGGTGAAGCGCTGAAGCAGTTGCGCGCGGATTCCAAGAAGACTTTGGACGGCGCGGCGCAGGCCGCGGGCAAGGATCGCGCGCGTCTCATTAAGGTTTTGGACGGCAAGGCCACGCTGCTTGCGGAGGAATTGGAAGCGCTTGTGGACTACCTCGAAGCGTCGCCAACTCGCCGTAAGGAGATCCTGGCTTTGGGTGTCGAAGCGCGAAAGCGTCCCACCGACAGCCCTTATACCGATCTCGTGGAAGGTTCTTATCGCCGGGTCGCCTGGCTTGAAGCGATGGCGAAAGACATCTGGATATACGAGAAGGGTATCTACCCGTATCTGATCCAGTCGCCCGAGTACATTGACACGCTGATGGGTGCTTCCGAGGGGATATGGTGGGACGAGTCGGGCGACGAGCGTTCAAATCGCGTGGCATTTCGACTTGAACGTCAGCGATTGGTCTTTGAGGCCGAGAAGAAGAAACACGTTGAGATCATGTTCACCGACGACGCGCTAGCCGCCGAGGTCGGAAACGCCGAGGTGATGCGTAAGCAGCGTCAACATGTTCTGCGCGTGATAGATGAGTACGCAAATCTGACTGTCCGCATTGTTCCCGTGACGACCAGAGATAATCCGGCTCAGCACGGCGGGCTGTCCATGCTCAGGTTCGGCGAGGTTCTCCGACCGGTTGGTTTCCTTCCTGTCGTTTACGGTCCGTCCACCTACTTCGATAAGACGACGGATACCGAACGACTGTTGCGTGCGTTCAACAAACTGCGAGAGCTGGCCCTCTCGCCGGAGGAAACGAGGAGATACCTTGAATCAAGCTAAGAGGAGAGACTGAATGCCAAAACCTGTGCGTGACACCGGTTGGTTCAAGTCGTCATTCAGCGGTGGAGGAAATGATCAGTGCGTAGAGTGCCGCATTATTGACGGCGTTGGCGTTCTCGTCCGCGACTCCAAGAACCCGGACATGCCGCCGTTTCGGTTCACGCCGGGTGAATGGTCGGCGTTTCTCGATGGAGCAAAGGCCGGAGAGTTCGACCTTCCGGCATGATCGCTTTCCTGCCGCTGAAAGGGGGCTGTTCCCGCCGAGGAACAGCCCCTTTCCTGTTGCCAAATACCAGGCATGAGATCGGTCTGGCAAACGAGCCCCGCCTGGGGTCATGCCCACAACGAACGGCCCCCGCCGAGCAGTCGTCGTAGCCGGGTTTTGTCAAGGGGACACCGTTTGGACAAAGTGTGATTAACGTCACGTTGACTTGCCTATCTTCGTATGAGTGTGCCAGCTTGAGGGTCCGGGCCAGTGGCACCGGAGGAGCTGAGGGGTTAGCAGCTTGTCCGGCTTGTCGTTGGCAGGTGTTGCCAGGTTGACCGGCCGGGCGGGTCCCCGTCGTAGGGACGCTTGGAGTCGAGGTCCCGGCAACGTGTGGTGCCGAGTTGAACCGGCGTGTTGGGCGTGCCCACTGGGATGGGTCGCGCTCGGTCCCTGTCATGGCGTGGTTGCTGCCGGTGGGCTTGTGTGCCTCCGGGAGTGTCGCGCCTGACTGGCACGGCGGCGCGCCGAGAGCGCACCTGTAATCACGCTGCGACACCACTTTTTCATCACGTTTTGGTTACGCGCCTGGAAAAGTGCGCCGTTTTTCGGAGTCGGTGGGTGCCGGGGACGGGACTGCCGGGACAGGAGATCGGGTCATGATCAAGCGGAGCTACACGGATGCCGATGTGCGCAACGACGCGGCGTGGCCGCGTGGGTTCGCGCCGGAGGAGCAGATGCCGGACGAGATTCGGCGGGCGGAACGGTTGCGGGGTCGGGAGACCGGCTATCGGTTGGCGGAATCGCTGATCGCGCACGGGGTGCCGGTGGAGACGGCGGCGCTGTTGATGGCTGTCCCGCATGAGGAGCGCTCGGAGCAACGGCGGTGGGCGGTCCGGGTGGAAGAGGCGGAGCTGGCGGGCAACACGCGGGTGTGCTCGATGCCGGTGCGCGGGTGCCGGGAGCACGGGGACACGCTGGAGTGGCGGGCGGGTCAGTGGCGTTGTCGGGTGCCGAAGTGCCGGGGCTTCCGGCACGCCAAGCAGCAGCGGCGGCATTGCGACCTTCCCGCCGTGGCGGTGATCGACTACCCGTCCGGGCATCAGCGCCGCGTGTGCGCCGGACACCTGGCCTCGGAGCGTGCGTTGTGGGCCGACGCGCCGGGGGATGCCACGATCCGCGTCACGCTCCGCCTGGCGGTGCTGCATAGTGCCGGGGCGGGCCGGTGACCGGCCCGCCGGACGCTGTGCGCGCTCGTGGCGGTGGGGACGGGGCGCGGTGGCGGGTGTGGCTGCAACGCGGCGCGGCCGGGGTGGTCGCGGCCGTGGCCGCGTACGTGTCGTACGACCACCAGTGGTCGTTCGCGCTGGCGCATGGTGCACGCGGATCGCGGCGGCGGTGTGACCGCTGAGCGTGGACGGATTGTTGGTGCTGGCGAGCCTGGCCCTGCTGGACCCGGCGTTGACGCGGGCGCGGCCGTGGGTGCGTGTAGTGGTGCGGGTGGCGTTCGTCACCGGCGTGGCCGTCTCGCTCGCGGCGAACATCGCGGCGGCCGGCTCGTGGACGTGGGCCGCCGTCATGGTGGCCGGGTGGCCGCCGCTGGCGTTGCTGCTGTCGGTGGAAATCCTGATCCACTCCGCCACCCGCGACACTCCCGCCGAGACCCGGCACGAGAGCGCGGAAGCATCGGGAGAGTCCCGCACGATCGTGGATGGAGCCGAGACCGGCGAGACCGTCTCGTCGGAGAGCGACACCCGGAGCACCGGGGACGGCGGACACCCCGGCCCGGTCCAGACCGGCAACGAGAGTCGGCGGGTGCGACGTGGTGAGGCGCAACGGGTCATGTGGGAGCACTACCGGCGCGCTCATGCGCCACGGCATGCCGACACCGCCCGCAGCCAGAATATGCCCTGGCCATCCGCGCCGGGGTCTGCGCCAGGACTTCTCCGATCCGGGTCGAAACCCAACGCAGTCAGGAAAGCATGCGCCGCGACCTGTGCTGCCGGCAGATCACGGTGACGATGCTCTGCGGCGACGTGCAACCTGCGGTCCGGGACAGGCAGGCGCGCGGTGCTCACCGGTCACCTCCCTCGGGCTTCCAGCCCAGGAGTGCGGTGCCGGTAATAGCCTGGACCAGCACGATCAGCCGGGGGGCCGCGACCGGTCGTGCTTGTTCGGGCCGGGAGGCGGCGGCGTGCTGCTCGGGGAGCCGATGCGGATGTCGGGCAGGTGGTGGGTGAGCAGGTCGGCGAGCTGGGCAGTTTCGGGGTCGGTCAGCTCCACGGTGGTCTTCCAGGCGCCGTTGAAGGTCAGCCGGGTACGGTTGGCGCAGCCGTGGCCATGCCGGGTGACGATCAACGTGTGGGGCTGTCCATCCGGGGTGCGCACCGGCAAGGTGGCCCGGAACGTCTCCAGCTCTGAGTGCGTCGGCGCGAACGGATCCGGCTCGGCGGGCTCGGGCTGGGCAGGCTCGGGCTTGCGGGGCATCGGTGGTCTCCTTGTCTTCCGGGGTGTCGGGTCGGTGGTCGGGGTGGGTGGGGTCGAGGTCGGGTGTGGTCAGTAGTGCAGCGGTGAGGCCGGGGGTGGGTACTGGGCGGTGTGCAGGACCGTGGCGAGATCGCTCTCGCGGCAGCGGCGCAGGGCGTGCGGGACCGGAGGGGGACAGATCCAGGTCAGCGGGCCGTACCGGGTTCGGGTGGGGGCAGCAGCACGGGGCGCGGCGGGACCAGACCCTCCGGATAGGCCAGGCTGGGCGGTCCCGCGCCATCTTCACCGGTCGTCACCCTCGCAGCCGACGCGGATCGGCAATGTGAGGTCCGGAAGCTGCGGTCGCTGCTCCCGGTGACCCACACCGGCTGGGACCTCGCCGCCGGTGGTTGCGCCGCCATTCCCGTCTGATACATCTCGCTGTCCATCTCACCTTACTCAGTCTGCCGTCGCCCTGTTATCGGACGTGTTGGCCAACGATCAGTTCAGTGGTGTTGCGTCGCGACGGCTCTCGTGTCACTTCCAGGACTTCTGTTCTCCGTCGTGTTGCCGTCGCTGTCTCGTCCTTGGTAACGTTCGCTACCCAAGACATACCAGGGAGGGAGGTCGGTGTGGGCAAGGCAGTCGTGCTCAAGAACCTGCTTCAGCAGAAGCACTGGCAGACTTACCGGACGTTCTGCCGACAGTACGACAAGGCCGCTCGAACGATTGATGCCAGCCTGGTAGGAAGCTATCCGAGCCGCGCCCAATTGCACCGGTGGCAGGCGGGTGATCTGAAGGGACTCCCGTACTCACACCACTGCCAAGTACTCGAAGCAATGTTTCCCGGTGTCACTGCCGCCCAGTTGTTCGCGTCCACCGAGGACGATGCAGACTTAGAGGTTACCTCCACGACAGGACCGCTGACGGAGTCTGTATTGCTGGAATCAATCAAAAAAGGTCTCGACGCACCGGGCGCGCCCCAATCAAGCTGGCCAAACAACGACCTCACCGATGGCGCCAAGGCTGCGAGCAGAGAGACATCGTTCTCTCTTGGCGTGGGGCAGCACACCACGAAATCCGGTACGGACGCGAATATCGCCGAACACATCGCGCGGTCCGTCATCATGCTCGGCAAGAACAGGCGACTGTCCGACGCCGAGACCGCCGAGCTGGGCAGGCTTGCCGGTAATCTCGTGGACCTTGAGATGGAGTGCTCGATCGATATCGCCGCAGATGGCTGGGCCTCGGTGACCTACTGCCACCAAATCATGAATCTGACCAGTCGTTCGGTGAGACGGATGACGCGAGAGCAGTGGTTCGAGACAACGTGTGGCGCCCTGACGATCGAACCCGGCCCCAGCAGCGACCGCGAGGTCCATATCCAGCGGATTCACGATACACCCCACATGTCCAAGTTCGCGTGCCAGTTCTCCCCGGCGATCGAGCCGGGCGAAGTCGCGACCATTTCCTACACCTCCCGGGGCGGACGTTTTGTCCACGACCACTACTGGCGCCAGTCCATACCGCGCTACACCCGATATCTCACCTTGCGCATCCGGCACCGCGAGGTGGCCGTGTTGCTCAACTGCACTGCCATCGAAGAGCAAATCAACGGTTCCGAGATCTCAGCCATCGAGGATCTGGTGTGTACCGACGAGGACGGCGACGCGCTCATCACCCTCATCCGGCAATACCTCCGGCCCGGTCAGGCCGTGACCGTGCGCTGGGAGGCGAGCCGTGCAGCTACGCGACCAAGTTGAGCACGCCATCCGACGCTGGCATTCCCTTGAATGCGCCTCCGGCGGCTCCCCGGTCATCGACTATGACTGTGCGCCGCCGAGTACGCCAGTAGACGCTTATCCCGACCGGTTCACCGCTCTCCGCGACCTGGCTGAGCTTCGCCACCAAGCCGACAACGGTACCGCCCTCGCTGCCCAACTCGACGCTCACACCACGTACCTTCGCGCGCTGCTCGGTGAACAGATTTCCTTGGACGAGTACCTCCACCGCACCCAGCGCTGCGGCGCCCGCGGCTGGTCGGCCGACTACGTCCAATATCGCGGTGACCTCGCGCGCGCAGCGCTCAGCGGCCTCGGTATAGCCTGGGACGCTAACACCTGGCGTCGGCTGCGGGAACTCGAAGAAGGCTCCCCGGTCGACGACCCGAGCGCCGCCATCCGCCAGTTCACCGACAAGTTCGAACCGATTGTTCGCACGCTGACCGGCTCACGTGCCGAGTTCACGCTGGCTATCGAAAATGTCAACGTTGACGCCTACTGGTCTTACTGGCTGGACGGCGCTGGCCACCATGCCCGCCTTCGCATCAACCTCGCTAACGCATCACTGACCGCCAACGACGCCTACCGCTTTGCCCTGCATGAAGTTCTCGGCCACGCGCTCCAGTACGCCAGCCTCGCCTCTTACGCCCACTCACACGACGTCGACTGGCCGCGCCTGCTCAGCGTGCACTGCCCCCATCAGGTCCTCTTCGAGGGTCTGGGCCAGGTCCTGCCGCTCATCGTTGAACCGGACAACGAACTCGTCCGGACTCGGGTCCGCCTTGATCACTACCTGCAACTGGTCCGGGCGGAACTGCACATCCTCATCAACAGCGGTGCGCCTGCCACGGCGTGTCGTGACCATGCCCTGCGCCGGGTGCCCTTCTGGACCAACACCCTCATTGCCCGCGAGCTATCCGACCGGAGCACAAATCCGCAGCTTCGCACATATCTGTGGGCGTATCCCGCGGGTATCGACTGGTTCATCAACCTGCACGAAGCCGGCGGTACGCTCACGGCGGAGGTACTTCATGAGGCATATCAGCGCCCGCTGGAGCCAAGCGAGCTCCGTGCACTCTGGCCAGCCGGGCCAGCTATCGGCGGCCACCAGTGACCTGTTCGTCTACGGCACCCTGGCCATCGACCAGGTGATCACAACCTTGATCGACCGCGTGCCCGCCTACGAACTGGTCGTCGCACCCCGCTGGCGGATCGCCCAACTCCCGGGCCGCCTCTACCCCGGCCTGGTAGCCGGCGGCGGCCAAGCACCTGGCCGCCTCTACACCGATCTCACCACTCCCGAGTGGGCCACCCTCGACGCCTTCGAAGACCCCGCCTACACCCTCACGGCCATCGACGTCCACCCCGGCCCACGGCCAGTCCTGGCCTACGTCTGGGCTGGCGAGCGCCTCACTGAGCCCTGGACCATCGACCGCCTCAGTGCTACCGATCTCAGCAGCTACCTCGAACAATGCGGAGCTTGGCGCCGACATTACGAACAGAACCGGTAGGTAGGGATCGCGGCACTTCAGGTACCGCCAACCCGCCTGAGCGCTGGGGCTAGATCAGGGGCTTTGAAACGGGCAAAAGCAAGGAAACAGGCAGACAGGCGGGCGACCTGAATGTCCAGTCACGACAGCAGACCAGGCCGCAGGTCGCGGGTCCTGGTCGACGGCACCCCGCTGCTCGGGCAGCGGAGCGGGGTGGGCCGCTACACCGCCGCGCTGCTGGCCGAACTCGCCACCCGCCCCGACGTGGAGGTCCT
The DNA here is from genome assembly GCA_035714625.1 of Pseudonocardiaceae bacterium. Taxonomy (GTDB): domain Bacteria; phylum Actinomycetota; class Actinomycetes; order Mycobacteriales; family Pseudonocardiaceae. The sequence continues at coordinate 11,030 of DASTLT010000103.1, forward strand.
GGTCACCGCATTCACCGCACGCGGCCAGGGTGCACTGCGCGCGTTGGTGCCCGATGGGGTGCGGGTGCGCGGCGGCCCAGTGCCCGCGCGGGCGCTGCGGGCGGCGTGGCGCCGCGGCAACTGGCCGCCGGTCGAGCTGCTCGCAGGCAGAGCCGAGGTGCTGCACGCCACCAACTTCGTGCTGCCGCCGTCGCGGCACGCCCGCGGCGTGGTCACCATTCACGACCTGGCGTTTCTGGACCGGCCCGACCACCTGGCCGCGGCACAGCGCGACCTGCCCGCCTTGGTCCGCTCCGCGGTGGCGCGGGCAGCGGTGGTCTGCACACCCAGCGCCGCAGTGGCCGGCCAGGTGGCCCGGCGGCTGCGCGTCCCCGCGGAACGGATCGTGGTCACCCCGCTGGGAGTGGACCAGGAGTGGCTGGCCGCCAGCCCCCCGACTCCGGCGCTGCAGGCGAGACTGCGACTGCCCCGGCGTTACCTGCTGTTCGTCGGCGCCGCGCAGCCGCGTAAGGGCCTCGACGTGCTGCTCACGGCACACGCCGCGCAGCCGGATCTCCCACCGCTGGTGCTCGCCGGACCCGCCGGGTGGGGTGAGCCGCTCGCCACCTGCTCCCGGGTGCACCCCGTCGGCTACCTCGATGACGCGGATCTGCATGCGGTGGTCGCCGGCGCCGCCGCGCTGGTACTGCCGTCCCGCGACGAAGGTTTCGGGCTGCCGGTGCTGGAGGCGATGGCGACGGGGGTGCCGGTGGTGTGCTCGGACCTGCCCGCGTTGCGCGAGATCGCCAGCGGACTGGCCACCCTGGTCCCGCCAGGTGACCCGACCCCGCTGGCCGCCGCGCTGGGCACGGTGGCTGGCGCCGGACCCGATCCGGCCGCCGCGACGGCCCGGCGCGCGCACGCGGCCAGCTACACCTGGCGGGCGTGCGCGACCGCCACGGTGCACGCCTACCGGCGGGCTCGTGAGTGAGTAACAGTGTTATCGCACCCTTTGCCACTCACGAACGCGGTCAGCGCGTCCCGCCAGGGGCGCAGCGCGGGCAGTCCGGCCGCGGTCCAGGAGGAGGTGTCCAGCACCGAGTTCGCCGGGCGCGGCGCGGGGCGGGGGAACTCCGCGGTGCTGCAGGGCTGCACCCGCTGCGGGTCGGCACCGATCTCGGCGAACACCGCCCGGGCCAGCCCGAACCACGTGGTGGAACCGGCGTTGACGCAGTGCAGCACGCCCGCCGGCACCCGGTCGGCGGCCAGCGCGAGCGCGATCAGCCCGTCGGCCAGGTCGGCGGTCCAGGTGGGGTTGCCGCGCTGGTCGCACACCACCCGCACGGTGTCGCGCTCCCGTTCCAGCCGGATCATGGTGCGGACGAAGTTGCTGCCGTGGGCGCCGTAGAGCCATGCGGTCCGCACCACGTGCGCGGACGCCCCGCAGGTCAGCACCGCCTGCTCCGCCGCCAGCTTGGTCCGGCCATACCTGGTGCGCGGCAGCGTCGGATCGTCCACCCGGTTGGGCCCCTCGGCGTCACCGGCGAAGACGTAGTCGGTCGAGACCTGCACCAGGTGGGCCTGGTGCGCGGCGCAGGCCCGGGCCAGGTGCACGGGTCCCTCGGCGTTGACCGCCTGCGCCCGCGTGGCGCCCTCGCCTTCCGCGGCGTCCACCGCGGTGTAGGCCGCCGCGTTGACCACGACCAGCCGGGTGCCGCGGCCCGAGCACTCCGCGACCGCGTGGGACACCGCAGCGGGGTCGGTGACGTCGAGCTCGGCCGAGCCGGGCGCGCAGACCCGGGTGATCCCGGCCCGGGCGGCGGCGGCCACCAGGTCCCGTCCCAACTGACCCTGACCACCGGTCACCAGCAGCATGAGCGGGCCCGCGGCACTCACCTGGAGACCGCCGCAGAATCCGCCTTGAGCGGCTCCCACCAGTCCCGGTGCTCGGCGTACCAGCGCACGGTCTCGGCCAGTCCGTGCGAGAAGTCGACTTGTGGGGAGTAGCCGAGCTGGGTGCGGATCTTGGTCCAGTCCACCGAGTACCGGCGGTCGTGCGCCTTGCGGTCGGGCACCGGACGCACGCTCGACCAGTCCGCCCCCAGCGCGTCGAGCAGCAGCCCGGTGAGTTCGGTGTTGGTCAGCTCGGTGCCACCCCCGATGTTGTAGATCTCCCCAGCCTTGCCGTGCTCGAGCACCAGCGCGATGGCGCGGCAGTGGTCGTCGACGTGCAACCAGTCTCGCACGTTGAGCCCGTCCCCGTAGAGCGGCACCGGCAGCCCGTCGAGCAGGTTGGTGACGAACAGCGGGATGACCTTCTCCGGGTGCTGGTAGGGCCCGTAATTGTTGGAGCAGCGAGTGATCCGCACATCCATGCCATGGGTGCGGGCGTAGGCGCGGGCCATCAGATCGGAGCTCGCCTTGGACGCCGCGTACGGTGAGTTGGGTTGCAGCGGGTGGTCCTCGGGCCACGATCCGGACTCGATCGACCCGTAGACCTCGTCGGTGGAGATGTGCACGAACCTCGGCACACCGGCCTCCAACGCGGCCTGCAGCAGGATCTGAGTGCCCACCACATTGGTCATCACGAACGGGTCGGCACCGAGGATCGAGCGGTCCACATGGGACTCAGCCGCGAAATGCAGCACCGCGTCGACCCCGATCATCAGCTTGGCGACCAACGGGGGGTCGGTGATGTCCGCCTGCACGAAACGCAGCGCCGGGTGGTCGGCCACCGGCGCCAGGTTCTGCTCGTTGCCCGCGTAGGTCAGCTTGTCCAGGACCACCACCTCGCAGCCGGTCAGGGCCGGCTCGGCGCCGAGCAGCACCCGGCGGACGAACGTCGATCCGATGAACCCTGCGCCGCCCGTAACCAGCAGCCGCATCAGACTCGTCCTCCATCTCGTAAAGACCGCCCGCCGACGTAAAGACCGCCCGCCGAAAGCGGTGTTCCAGTGTGGCACGGGCAACCCGGCGAGCAGTCAGACGTCTGAGATATGGGCAGCGCGCGGTCGCGGTGGGCCGCAGATAGCCTGGGGCCGCAGATAGCCTGGCACTGCCGCCGTAACAGCCGCAGGACCCCAGGAGGGCATCCGTGGACGACAGGCCCCCCCGGCCGGAGGATCCCGCCGGGCGGCCCGGCACGCCGGGTGACCGGCGCGACGCTGGCGGTGGCCCGCCGCCCCGAGTCGCGCGGGGGCAGCTCCAGCGGGGGCAGCTCCAGCGGGGGCAGGTCCACGAGCCGCCGGGGCGGGCTCGGCCAACCAGACCCCGCCCCACCCCCGTACGCCGCCCCACCCCCGCACGCCGCCCCACCCCCGAGCGCCAGCCCACCTCGGTACGCCGCCCCACCCGCGAGCGCTACCCCACCCCCGAGCGCCGCCCCACCCGCACGTCCCGTCCCGCCGCATCGCCCCGACCGCGCCCACCGGCCCGGTTCCGCGCGGTCAAGCTGGTCCTCGCCGTGGTCTCCACTCTGGTGCTCGGCCTCACCGGGTACGCCTGGTCTGCCTTTCACAACCTGCTGAACGGCTTGAGTACCACCGACGTCATCGGCTTCAGCGCCCCGGACGGGGCCACCGACATCTTGCTGGTAGGCAGCGACAGCCGGACCGACGCGCACGGCAACCCGCTGCCGCCCGCCGTGCTGTCCCGGCTGCGCGCCGGGCAGAACGAGGGCGAGCTCACCGACACCATGATCCTGGTGCGGATCCCGAACGACGGTAGCCGGGCAGCGGCGATCTCCCTGCCCCGGGACCTCTACGTGGAGCTCGCCGACGGGTTCGGCCAGCACAAACTCAACTCCGCCTACTCCCGGGGCAAGGCATACACCGCTGCCCAGCTCATCAACGAGGGAGCCGATCCGGAGACGGTGCGCACCAAGTCCATCGCGGCCGGCCGCAAACTGTTGCTACAGAGCGTTGAGGACCTCACCGGGATCGGCATCGATCACTACGCTGAGATCAACCTGCTGGGTTTCTCGCTGCTCACCGAGGCGGTCGGGGGAGTCGAGGTGTGCCTCAAGGCACCGGTCAGGGACAGGTTCTCCGGCGCCCGCTTCCCGGCCGGACCGCAGACAATCTCCGGACCGGACGCGCTCGCGTTCGTCCGCCAGCGCCATGGGCTGCCCCGCGGTGACCTGGACCGGGTGGTGCGCCAGCAGGTCTTTCTGGCCTCGCTGGTGCACCGGGTGCTCTCCGGGGGAACACTGGCCAACCCGGCCCGGATTCGTGAGCTGATCAGCGCGACCCAGCAGTCGCTAGTGCTGGATGACAGCTTCAACGTGCTCGACTTCGCCACCCGGATGCAGGGGCTGGCCGCCGGCAGCGTGAAGTTCATGACGGTGCCGCTGGCGGGCGCGGACACCAGCGAGTCCGACGGGGCGGTGCTGCGGGTCGACCGGGCGGCGGTACGGGCCTTCGTCGCTGCGGCGATCAACCCCGCAGGCCCGCCCGGACCCGATGGCCCGCCGGCCGCGCCGGTGATCGTCGACGTGCGCAACGCCTCGGGTATCACCGGACTGGCCAGCGCAGTCTCGCGCCAGCTCACCGACCGGGGCTTCGGCACGGGCACGGTCGGAAACGCCGACGCCAGGGAGATCAGCCTGGTGCGGTACCCGACCGGCGAGCAGCCTGCGGCCAAGCGGATCGCCGACGCGCTCGGCGGCCTGCCCACCGAGGAGGATCCCAACCTGCCTGCCAGGACCGTGCAGGTCTACCTCGGCGAGGACTACTCCGGGCCGGGAATCAACGGGTTCGCCGGTCCGCCGCTGCTGAAGCTGCAGGCTCGCCCCGCCATCGGCGCCAGCCCTGGTGCCGGAACCGCCCACCCGGTCACCGGCCCCGGACAGACCGCCCAGGATCCGGCGCCGGCGCCACCGGTGGTAGCCAGCAACGTACCGTGCGTTGACTAGGCTGGGCGCGCCGGAATGGTGGGAGGAGGTGTGAGTGTCCCGAGGGCTGCGGGTGTCCCCAGGGCTGTGGGTGTCCCCAGGACTGTGGATGTCTCCAGGGCGACGCCGCAGCAAGGGCAGGCATGCCGCCGGGGGCGACGCTGTGGGAGTCGGTGCGGTGTCGGCCCGGGTCCTGGTCGGGCTGCTGTCGGCAGCGGTGCTCTGCACCACCGGGGTGGGCTGGGCCACCGTCGGCTCTCTCGAACGCAATGTCACCAGTACTGATGTGCTCAGCGCAGTGGTACCGCATGGTCCAGGCAATGACGGCGCCACAGACATCCTGCTGGTCGGCAACGACAGCCGCACTGACGCCCAGGGCAGGCCACTGCCGCCTGCGGTGCTGCGGACCTTGCGCACCGAGCAGGCTGAGGGCATCAACACCGACACGATCATCGTGGTGCGGGTTCCGGACAACGGGACCGCGGCGCATGCCGTCTCCATCCCCCGCGACACCTATGTCACGCTGCCGGACAGCGGCTCCGACAAGATCAACTCTGTGTACGGGGTGGCGCAGGCGCACGCCGCCCGTCAGCTTCGTGAGCAGGGTGTCAGGGACGAGACCCAGATCGCCCGGGACTCCGCCCACGCCGGCCGACGCGCGCTGGTGCGAACCGTCGAGCAGCTCACCGAGGTGCGGATCGACCACTACGCGGAGGTCAACCTGTATGGCTTCTACCTGCTCACCCAGGCGATCGGCGGGGTCGAGGTCTGTCTCAACGGGCCTACCACCGATCCCGGCTCCGGGGCGAACTTCGCCGCCGGGCGGCAGACCCTCTCCGGCGGGGACGCGCTGTCCTTCGTCCGGCAGCGCGGCGGACTGCCCCGCGGAGATCTGGACCGGATCGTGCGCCAGCAGGTCTTCCTGGCCAGCGCGGTGAACGAGGTGCTGTCCGCAGGCACGCTCACCAATCCCCAGCGCCTGGCCGCGCTGGTGGCAGCCGCCCAGAGCTCGATCGTGCTCGACGAGGACTGGGACATGCTCGGCTTCGCTCAGCAGTTGCACGGCCTCGCCGCCGGTTCGGTCGACTTCGTGACGATCCCGGTGCTGGACGTCGCCGCTCGCAACGAGCGGGGCCAGAGCATCATCACCGTCGATCCGGCGCAGGTCCGCGAGTTCGTGGCCGGCCTCGCCGGCAGCGCCCCGGCGCAGACCACAACCGTCCCGGCAGTCCCCACCTCCAGCGTCGCGGCGCCGCCCGCGGCGCCGGAGCACACGGTGGACGTGCGCAACGGCACCGACGTCGCCGGACTGGCAGGTCAGGTCTTGCAGCGGCTGGTCGCCGCCGGTTTCACCGCAGGCAAGACCGGTAACACCACACCCCGGCAGTTCACCATGATCAAGGTCGCGGCGGACCGGGAAGCGGTCGGTGAGCAGATCTCGGAGCTGCTGGGCGGCGGCATCCCGGTGCTGGACGAACCCACGCTGGCCGGCAACCAGATCGTGGTCCTGCTCGGGTCGGACTACCCCACTCGGGCCGGCGCGCGGCTGGCTGCTGGGCCGCTGCCGCGGCCGGACGGATCGGGCCCGCCGCCCCCGGCGACCGCACCGCACTCGCCCTCGATCACCGCCGACGGCGTGCCCTGTATCAACTGACCTGACGCCGAGGAACTCATGACCAGCACCGATCAGGTACTCGGCCCGCTGCTGCGCGCCGACCCGGCCCGGCCGCGGATCACCCACTACGACGACACCGCTGCCAGCCGGGTCGAGCTGTCGGGCGCCACGCTGGCCAACTGGGCGGCCAAGACCGCGAACTGGCTGCGTGACGAGCTGGACATCCAGCCCGGAGACCCGGTCGCGGTGCTGCTACCCCCGCACTGGCAGACCGCCGGGGTGCTGCTCGGTGCCTGGTGGTGTGGCGCGACGGTCACCGCGTCGGCCGCCGGGGCGCGGGTCGCGATGTGCGGGGTGACCCGCCTCGGTGACGCCGCAGCAGCCGACGAGGTGGCCGCAGTCGGTTTGGACGCGCTGGGCCTGGGTCTTCCGCGGCTGCCGCCGGGGGTACGCGACTACGCCACCGAGGTCCGCGGGCACGGCGACACTTTCACCTCCTCCGACCCCGGCCCACTCGCCGGGCAGGTGCTTTCTGCTGCCCGCAGCCGCGCCGCGGAGCTGGGGCTGGGAGCGGGTGATCGGCTGCTGTGCAGCACCGGGTGGGATGGCGCCGTGCCGGGCGAGCTGCTGCTCGCGGTCCTCGCCGCCGACGCATCCCTGGTGCAGTGCACCGGCACCGCCACCGCCGTACTGGCGGAGCGCTGTGCCGCCGAGCGGGTCACCGTCACCCTCGGCGTCGAGCTGCCCTCGCTGCGCCGGGCCGGCTGGTAACCGCTGCCCGTCGAACAGCCGGAGAGGGTGGCTCTTTTCGCTACCCGCCCCCCTCGCCCACTGTGCAGGCACCCGTTCCGGCTCCGCCCATCAAGCCCGGTCAGCTCGACGAAGTCGCACTCGTGATCAGTCCCGCCGAGATCGTCGCTGGGCCCGGCCGAGCACGTAACCGATAACCCCCATGACGATCACACCACCCGCCAGGACCAGGGAGGTGGCCGCCTGGGGTGGTGCGGCTGGCGGCGAGCCGGCGGCCGGCTGGTGTTCCGCGTGCTGTGCCGATAAGGCGCGGGTGACGGCGAGGTTGTAGTCGCGAGCCAGTTCAGGGCCGCTGGACACCACCCGGGCGACCGCACGCTGCAATGCTGACGCAATCACCCAGCCGATAATGACCAAGCCCATTATACTGGTGAGCAATCCCATCGAGCGGGCCTGCAGGCTTCCTGCAGCAAGCCCTTCCGGATCCCCGCCGAGCAGGCGGTTGAGCAGCCAGTAGAGAGCGTCACCGTAGCTCGCAGGCCGGCCCGTGCAGGAGGTCGGTGCGCACCTGGCGCGTTCAAACTCCGCGACCTGCTGCGCCCCGAAACCGACCACTGTCGCCATGCTGAGCAGGAGCAAGGGGATACCGGCCGCCGGATGCGTAGGTGATGTAGGGGGTTCTCGGAGCAGGCTGTCCCGACCGAGCGAGACGATCAGTACCGGATGGCCGGGCAGGCGGCTTACCCCTTCGCTTGCCTGTACGGCGTCCCGAGCCCGCATCGTGGTGACACCATGTTCGAGACACAGCACCACGTCGCTCCGGCTGTCCCCCGGTGATCCTGGGCCAGCCCCACCGGAATCCCCGTGCACGGTTGCGGTGACGCACCTGGAGACTTCGACCAGGATCTCGGCCACTTCCGACGGCCGGTCGGCATGCAGGAGTGCTATCGACCAGTGCAACGCGCAGAGCTGACCGATGACCTCTTCGCTGAGGTCCTTCACGCGGCCCGCAATGAGCACGCGGTAGACCCAGATAAGTCCGGTGAGCACCACCAAGGTCAGCACCGCCCCGGCCCACACCATCACAAACAGCGCGGCCAGCAGGGCTGCAGTGCGCTCAGCAGGGAAAAAGGCCAGTACTGCAGCCAAGGCGAGCGCAAGCAGCGCTGGGCTCCCGAAAATCATCTGGTCCCAGTGCCGGTTGAGGAACCGCAACATTCCCGTGCCGGGGGGGCCTGACGGCTCCGGTAGGTTGCCGCGGGTCGGCGCCTCAAGCACCGCGAACGCATCAGGGGATCGCCATACCAACCGGCCCTCAAGAGCCGCAAGGCGGATCAGCAAGGCCAGCGGCGCCCGCGATCGGAGGACGGCGACGCCCCTGGGCCGGGCCGTTGCGATCGCCTGCCGGCTTTCCTGCGCCGACCGCACCGCATGGGCCGCCACCCGGCAGGCACGAAAAGACGGAACCGTTGCCGGAGTTGGACCGGACACGCTCTCCCCTCCACTCGAGTGTCAGCGCCCCGTGAGGCGCAGGTCAAACCAGGCTCAGTAACGCAAAGCATGCGGGACGCGATCGTCTGGTGCAGCAGCACCCCGCACATGCTGACCGGCGGACCACCGCGCCTTCCAGGAGAACATCATGTCCGATTGCGCGCACCGCGGAGCCGACGGTCCCCCGACAGCGCAGATCCAATGGGACTTCGCCAGTTCCCGAGCTGCTCGTGGTGGATGCCTGGTGGCCGACGTGGTCGAGATCGGCATCGGGCTGCGCCGCCGATTTCACACCTGGCTGTGGGGCTGCGGGCGGTGTCATTGATGCTTCAGGTGCCAGCCGCCGCAGCGACGGCGGCCGCGATGGAGCGATCCGATCGCCAGGTGGCCGCCTCGTTGTCCACGGCCGCCACTCTCCACCACCGTCCCAGCGCAGTACGCTCCGGGCCAGTAACAGTGGGACCACCAGACGCGACAGACAGGTGGGCCGGGCGGGGCAGTGACGTCGGATCTGCACTAAACGCCGCCACCATACCGCCGGCCCACGATGCCGCTGCCCACCATACCGGTGCAAGAGTCGGAAAGAGGGGCTAACCGCTATCCCGGAGAGGGGGTAATGCCAATGGCGCTGCGCAACCCCGGTGGGGTTCGCGCTGCCAGTTACCTGCTCGCGCTGGTAACGGTTTCGGCAGCGATCCTGTTGGCCGGCCCACCCACCGCGCGAGCGGACAGCCCGAATCCGCCGTGGCGCCAGCAGTGCCCGCAGCGGATCGCCCTGGTCATGGACCTCAGCGAGTCGATGGGACCCAACCTGGACTCAATCAAGCAGTCGGCGAGCGACCTTATCGATGCCCTCCGCGGCGCGCGGAACGAGGTCGCGGTGGTCGCTTTCGGCACGGACGCGGCCATCGCGGTGCCCCCCACCGACGTCGGCGCCGATGATCAGCGCAGGAAAGTCAAGGAACAGATCAAGGACCTGACTCTGCTCGAGGGCAACCTCGGTGGGACCAACTGGGAAGCGGCGCTCACCACCGTTGGGGCATTACAACCCGATGTCGTCATCCTGCTCACTGACGGCCAGCCGACCGCGCACGGCCAACCGGCCGTCGCCGGGTCCGGCCCGTGGGACCCGGAGCATCTGGCGTTCGCTGTCCGCGCAGCAAAAGCATTGCAGGGCAGCGGAACGCGCGTCGTCGGACTCGGCATAGGCCTGCCGACTGAGAACGTAAGCAATCTCGCGGCCGTGACGGGCCCGACGGCCGGAGACGATTTCTATCCGACCGACACCTCAGGGCTGCTGGGGAAGCTGTACGACATCGCCAGCAAGGCCTGCGGGTTACCGGTGGTCGCGCTGCCCCAACCCGAGCCTGGTACGTTCCCGCTCATCCCGATCATCAGTGCCGGTCTGGTCACGGTCCTGGCAGCCGTGATCGGCGGGATACTGCTGAACCGGCGCCGTTCGGCCACCGTCGTCCCGGCAACATCAGCGGACCGCCCCACAGCCAGGCCAGCAACCGGCCCGCTGCCTGACCCGACGATCACCCCCGACCTGCCACCGTCGCCCTCGATCGCGGTCGGCGAGCACGACCCGCCCGCAGGACCCGCGGCAACCCCTGCTGACACGATGACACCCGCCCCCGATGCCCAGGGCGGCCGGCGCGAGCCGCGGCGAATCTCGCTCGCCAGGTTCCAGAACATGGACCCACCGCACCACCAGGGCCATGCGGGTGGGCCAGGTGGTGCCGAGCCTGACGGATCGGGCGGGCTAGACATGGATAAGTAGTGACGAGGACCCTAACACTTCCGGGAGAAGGGTGAGTTGAGGAATGGCACAACGGCCAGTTCTAGGGATCGATCTGGGCACCACGTACTCGTGCGTTGCCCAGGTGGACGAGCATGGCAAGCCGGTCGCTCTGGAAAACTCCGAAGGAGATTACACGACCCCGTCGGTGGTGTATTTCGAGGACGGTGGAAATGCTGTCGTCGGCAAGCACGCGAAGAACGAGCTCGGCAGGCAACCGGATCGCGTGGTGCAGCACATCAAGCGCAAGATGGGGGTGCCGGACTTCTTCATCGAGATGGACGGCCGGAACTACTATCCCCCGCAGATCTCGTCGCTGATCCTGGATTCTGTCGTTTCCGACGCGCTGGCCGCCCTGGGCCTCGAGGTTCCCCCGGAAGGTCCGCTCGCGGACGTGGTCATCACCGTACCCGCGTACTTTGGTGGAGCCGAGCGGTCCGCGACCAAGACCGCGGGTGAGCTCGCCCGGCTCAACGTGCTGAGCATCATCAACGAGCCCACCGCCGCAGCGATCGCGTACGGCCTGTCCGGCAGTCCGGAGCAGCGAACCGTGCTCGTCTACGATCTCGGCGGCGGCACCTTCGATGTCACGGTCGTCGAGGCCTCCAGCGAGGTGATCCGGGCGGTCGCCACCGGCGGCGACCGGCAACTCGGCGGAGCCGACTGGGACGCGATGCTGAAGGACTTGATCCTGGACCGGTTCCGCGAGCAGTGCCCGGATGCGGACCCCCTGAGCGACGCCGAGGCGATGGGGGAACTCGACGTGAAGGCGGAGGAGGTCAAGCAGAACCTCACCCGCAAGACCAAGTACGGGCTGAGCTTCACGGCGGCCACCGCCCGCGCTTCGTTCGACCTCACCCGGCAGGAATTCGAGGAACTCACCGAGGATCTCGTCGAACGCACCCTGAGATACACCGAGTTGGTCCTCGACGCGGCCAAGGCCAAGGGTGTCGATCACTTGGACGAGGTGATCCTCGTGGGGGGCATGTCCAGGGTCCCGGTGATCTCGGAGCGGCTCACCGAGCGGTTGCGCGCGCGGTTCCCCAACCTGCCCCAGCCCCGCCTCGCGGACCCCGACCAGATCGTCGCTAAGGGCGCCGCCCTCTTCGCGACCAGCAAGGTGCAGGAGGAGTACCAGCCCGGCGACCGTGACCAGGGAGCAAAGTTTCTTTCCGGGCCAGCCGTGCCGCAGATCGAGAACATCACCTCGCGCGGATACGGCGTGCAGGCGTTTCGCGACGAGCGGGACGAGGTGGGCTACGTATCCTGGTTGATCCGGCCCAACGACCAGCTCCCGGCCGCACCGCAAGAGCGGTACTCGACGCTCTCGGCGAACCAGACCGAGGTGCGGATCGTCGTCTTCGAGTCCGCCACGAACGTCCTGAACGATGCGGTCAACGTGAACACCGAGCTGGTGCGTGGAATGCTCACCGGCCTGCCCTCGGGCAAGCCACCGGGGCAGCCGGTCGACGTGACCTTCAGGCTCGGCGACGAGGGCATTCTCGAGATCACCGCGGTGGGACCGTCCGGCCAGAATCTCCGCCTGGAATACAAGCTCCCGGGCGAGGTGCCTGCCGAGGAGCTGGAGAAGCCGCTGCCCAGCATCGCCAAGTGGTAACCACAAAGAGAGGGTAATCCGGTGTCGGTGACCTGGTCGCTCGACGAGGCACGCTTCCGCGAGGAGGTGTTCCAGCCGGTCGACGCGGGCTGGGATCCGAGGGCGAACCTCTTTCGCTGCTACCAGCTTCCGGTTGACACCGATGACGTGGACCGTATCGACCAGGCGCTCGAGGGGGTGAGCCGGCATATCAAGCGCAACGCCATCGGCGGCTCGTTCGTCGGGGTGGCGAACAACCTGCTGGAGCTGCACAAGGAGGCCGTGCAGACGCTACGGAACAGCGCTGCACGCGCGCAGCACCGGCAGCAGGTGCTGGCCGCCCGGCAGGCTCTGCAGGCGGCACTGCGGGCGGAGCTGGCCGGTGCGCAGGAGGTCCCCCGGGCGGTCGCCGCGGCGATGGCGAACCGGCGGGCCCG
>DASTLT010000104.1:0-4239 GCA_035714625.1 Pseudonocardiaceae bacterium
CGACCCATGTTATGGGTTCGCGGGGCCGGCCCGTGCTGCAGGCGGCGCCCACCCGCGCCGATGGGCGCCACCGCACTGGATCAGAGGATGTCCACGTCCACCGGGACGTTGTTGTGGCTCAGCGTGTCGTCCACGTTGATCAGGCCGACCTGCTGGTTGCTGGAGTCGTCGTCCACCCCGTCGTTGTCCTGGTTGAACGAGTCGGTGGTGTTGAACGAGTCGGTGGTGTTGAGCGAGTCGTGCACCGAGTTGTCGGTGTTGTACGAGTCGTCGGTGACGATAACGGTGTCGTTGTCGGACGAGAGGTCGTTACCGTTGAACGAGTCGTGCACCGAGTTGTCAGTGTTGTACGAGTCGTGCACGCTGTTGTCCGAGTTGTCGTTGAACGAGTCGGTGGTGTTGAAGGAGTCGTCAATGCCGTCGTTGTCCTGCGAGTTGTCGACGCTCACCGAGTTGTCGTTGAACGAGTCGTCGATGTCGATGCCGTCATTGTCCTGCGAGTTGCCAACGATGTTGCCATCGCCCACGATGTTGCCGTCGCCGGACACGTCGACCGAGTTGTCGGTGGAGTGGTCGGAGCTGTCGAGGTAGCCGGTGTTCACGTTGCCGTTGATGTCGTCACCGGCAGCCACCGCACCGTCACCGGAAGCGGTCGTCGCGTCGTTGTCGATGCTCTGCCAGAAGTCGCCACCGCCAGTGTTGACCACCTGGTTGGTGGATTGGTCGGTGATCGTGTCCCGGTCGTCGACGTAGGAGTAGTTGTTCACGATGTTGTGCAACTGGGTGACGGCGTGGGCGCTGTCCTCGTGCTGCGAGCCACCGCCACCGCCACCCCCACCACTGGCGACCGCGACGTTGCCGCCGGTGTCGTAGCTGCGGCTGAAGTCGATGTCGCGCTGCACGACGCTGGACTGGTCGAGCACCAGGTGCAGGTCATTCCAGTCATCGGCGGACAGGTCGCCGAAGTACTTGTTGGCGAAACCCTCGGGGTCTGCCTCGTAGGCCGCCTTCAGCTCCTCGTCGCCACCCAGCAGGCGGAGGATGATGTCCAGAAGTGATTCCATCGTGATCGTCTCCTTCAAGCGTCATGTGACTCGGCTCACGTTCCGGGCCACCCATCCGACCGTGCGGGCCGGCTTCGAGACAGAACGCTAGGCCGGGCGCCCGCCGTCGCCATCGGGGATCGCTCCGGGTCCCCGCGCCCCGATGTGGGGGGTCGGGACCCAGGACAGGGGGGACGGACAGGGGGGACCTAGGGGGTGTCCCCATTCGAGCGAGAGGGGTCCCCCGGGGTAGTAGCATCCGGCGGGATCGGCTCAATCCTCCAGGCCCCCGTCATCCGATGGGTGGATCCGATCCCGATCGGAAGGGTGCAGCGTGACCTACGCACTGGGCATCGACGTCGGCACCAGCTACACCGCAGCAGCAGTGTGCCGGCTGGACGGTCAGCAGCAGAACACCGCCGAGGTGGTGCCGCTCGGTAACCGAACGGCCTCAGTCGCCTCGGTGCTGTTTCTGGGCGCGGACCGCTCCATAGTCGTCGGGGAGGCCGCGCAGCGGCGCGCGCTCACCGACCCGGACCGCATCGTCCGGGAGTTCAAGCGCCGGATCGGTGATGACACCCCGCTGTTCGTGGGTGGTGAGCCACACGCCGCGCACGACCTGGCGGCCCGGCTGGTCCGCTGGGTCGTCGACCGGGTCGCCGAGCGGGAGGGGGGGCCAGCGGACCGGATCGCGATCACCCATCCGGCCGGCTGGGGTCCCTACAAGAAGGACCTGGTGCGCTCCGCGCTGAGTCGGGTGGGCCTGACCAACCTCACCTTCCTGGCCGAGCCGGAAGCGGCCGCGATCAGCTACGCCGCACTGGAGCGCGTCGAGATGGGCACCACCGTCGCGGTCTACGACCTCGGGGGCGGCACGTTCGACGCCGCCGTCGTGCGCAAGGCCGACAGCGGCTCGTTCGCCCTGCTGGGCGCGGCCGAAGGGCTTGACAAGCTGGGTGGCGCCGACTTTGACGAGGCGGTGTTCGCCCACGTGCAGGCAACATTTAGGGCGGAGTTCGACGCGCTGGACGTCGAGGACCCCGACATGCTCACCGCCTTAGCCCGGCTGCGCCGGGAATGCACCGAGGCCAAGGAAGCGCTGTCCGCGGACACCGAGGTGTCCATCCCGGTGCTGCTGCCCGGGCTCAGCTCGCACGTCCGCCTGGGCCGCAGCGAGTTCGAGGAGATGATTCGCCCGGCTCTCCAGGACACCGTGGAGTCGCTGTCCCGAGCCCTCCGGTCGGCGCAGGTGACCAGCCAAGACCTCGGGGCGGTGCTGCTGGTCGGCGGTTCCTCCCGGATACCGCTGGTGTCTCAGTTGGTCTCCGCGGCACTGGGCTGCCCGGTCGTGGTGGACGCCGACCCCAAGACCACCATCGCGCTCGGTGCCGCACGGTCGCTGGTGCCCGCCCCAGCCCCACCGGTAGCGGCCCCGGTTCCCGCGGCCGCGGTCCCCGCCACCGCTGCGATGCCGCTACCTGCGGTGGTCAGCCAGGAGCGGGAGTCCCCGGTCCCCAACCGGGAGGTGCCGGACCGCCCGCCGGTAGCCGCCGCCGAGCGCGAGTTCAGCCAGCGCCGGGTGCCTGCCGAGGACGGCCAGCGTCGCAAGCTGCTGGCCGGCCTGGTGCTGACCGCAGCCACGATCATACTGGTCGCGGGCGCGCTGCTGATCCCGTCGGTCGCGCGGTTGGTGGACAGCCGCCCCACCGTCGCCGACGGCTCTCCCAACACCCGCCCGGACAACCCGTCCGGAGCCCCCGCCACTGCTGAGGATCCGGCCAAGATAAGCGTCGCCGGAGCCTTCAATTCCTCCCGTGGCCGGGGCGGCGCGCTCGGGGACGAGACCACATCGACCGCGCCTGGGCACCGAGCGGAACCGGTCGGCGCAGCCACTCCGGGACGTACCACCACCCCAGCTCCGGCAGCCCAGCCAGCCGGCTCGACGACCCAGCCGTCGGCTCCGCGGCCCACCACCGAACCCACTAAGCCCACCACCGAACCCACTCAGCCCACCACCGAACCCACTCAGCCCACCACCGAACCGACCCAGCCCACCACCGAACCCACTCAGCCCACCACCGAACCGACCCAGCCCATCACCGAACCTACCCAGCCTCCTACCGAGCCCGCCCAGTCCCCCACCGAACCCGCAGAGGCACCGTGAGCCGGACGATGATGGTGCCCTGCGAGCCGGTGACTCCAGATCCGGTGACCCACGATCCGGCCCGGGCCACCAGCCCCCTGGTGGGCTGTGCCCCGGCCGCAGAACCCCTCCGGCGGTTCGCCGCGGACCCCCAGACGCCGTTCGTACTGACTCTCGGTGGGCCCGGTGGCTGTGGCAAGACCACTGTTCTCCGTGCCTTTGCGCAGGTGTGCGCCCAGGTCGGAATCCCGGTGGGTGGGCTGGAGGCCGTGCGCAAGGCGCTGGAGGATCCCGGGCACGCCGTGCTGCTGATCGACGACGCGCACCAGATCGACGCCCCCGAGCTGGAACTGCTCTGCCTGCTGGCCCGGACACCCGGTGCTCGGTTGGCCGTCGCCTACCGGCCATGGCCGCGGCGGCCGGTGCTCGCCGCGCTGCTGCAGGTCACCCCCCCCGTGCTGCTCGGGCACCTGGACCGGACCCAGATCGAGGACCGGTCACGCACGCTGCTCGGCGTGACCCCGCCCCCGGCCGTGCTGGAATGGCTCTGCACCCGCAGCGGGGGGCTACCCAAGCTGATCGACCAGATGGTCCTGGCGCTGCGCGGCACCGGTGCCATCGACCGGCCAGCCCCGCAGGTCGAGGCCGAGATCGTCGAGCAACTGCGGGGCGACCTGGGCTCGCTCGATCCGCAGGTACTGCGGTTGCTGCTGGCCCGGGCGCTGGGAGGGGCGGCGGACGGCGCCGTGCTCGCCCAGCTCCTCGAGCTGGAGCCCGCGGTGGTGTCCGACCTCATCGACGCAGCGCAGGCCAGCGGCCTGGTAGACGGCCACGGCTCACTCGTGCCACTGGCCCGCGATGCACTCACCTCGTTCGCTTCGGCGGTCTCGGTCCACCCGCCGGCGCCACCCCAGTCCCTGGCCCACCGAGCCCAGAGCGCAGCCCTGGCCGGTAAACTGGACGCCGCCCTGCGGCTGGCCGACCAGGTGATCGCCGACCCGGCCGCGCCGGACCGGGCGCTGGGCATCATGGTGGCCGCCGCGGTGCTCGCCC
>DASTLT010000105.1:0-23220 GCA_035714625.1 Pseudonocardiaceae bacterium
GGGCTGGCCGACTTCGCCATCGTCCAGTCCTACCTATCCACCGCCACCAAATGGGGACTCGACACCCTCGACGTTCTCACCCAGCTCTTCACCGGCCAGCCCTGGCTACCACCAGCCCCGGAACCCTGCTGAATAGCTACGTGCTTCCTTGCTCAGTGCTGCAGCCGCATCGGCGCGGCGAGGGGACAGCCGAGAGGCGCACGCCGCCTTGCAGGCAGCCGAGGTGTGCGCGGCCGAGTTGGGGCAGGACCGTTCCGACCTCGCAACTGTCTTTGGCCCGAGCAACGTGGCCATCCACCGGGTGGTTATTGCGATCGAGCTGGGTGACGCGCAGGGAGCCCTTCGCCATATCCCGGGGGTGCGGCTCGACGGGCTGCCGGCGGTACTCACCGAACGGCGAGCGCGGTTCCTGATCGATGTGGCCCGAAGTTACGCACAACTGAAAGACGATACTGCCGCTGTAGACGCGCTGCTCCAGGCCGAGACGATCGCCCCTGACGAGCTGCGGCATCACCGACTGACCCATGAACTGCTACTTCAGCTCCTCGCGCGGGAGAGCCGGACGTCTGAGCTTCGTGCGCTTGCCACCCGTTGCAACCTACTCGCTTAGGAACTCCCTCCATGGCCGCTATAGCCCAGGATCAGGTCCACGGACTGCGGATCCTGCACTGGAACATCCACTCGTGGCGTGACGATGCGGGTACATCGAACCTGGAATCTGTGGTCAACTTGGTGCGGACAACCGACCCGCATGTGGTGTCGCTAGTTGAGGTAGATGAGTCATGGGGACACCCGGCAGAACTCGATGAGGTGGCGAACCGCTGCGGCTACTCCTCGATCTTTGTGCCTACCTTCGAGTTCGGGCGCGAGTCCCCGGCCGGGGGGTTTGGTAATGCCCTCCTCAGCAGGCTCCCGATCCGTGCCGTCAAACAGCGACAAATTGTGTGGCCGCCGAGGCTCTACGACGGCAGTGAGCCCTCCGAACCGCGCTCGGTCTTATTCGCCGAGTTTCAAAGTATCGCCGGACAAGTGTGGATCGGCAGCACCCATCTGCCCCGCGGCGAGGCAGCCACCAGAACGGTGGCCATGCAACGACTCGCTGCGATTACTCAGGAACTGAGCGGTCAGTGGCTGCTCCTCGGTGACTTCAATATGCCAGCCTCGCACTGGCTCAGTGCGTATCCATTCTTACGTGCTTATCCGGCACCTGCGGAGCCGACATATCCTACCAACGACCCGGTAGAACCAATTGATTACTGTGTAGCGCCCCAGACACTAGCAGTACAGGCCGAGGTGTTGCCCAATGCAGGCTCTGATCATCTGCCTATTCTTGTGAACTGCCGAATTGAGTGATCCACAGCACAGACACACATCTTCAGTCTGCTACCATCGCACGCAGCCGGGCACCGCGGGTGCTTGGCAAGACGCGAGGCCAGGCGACCTGGGGCATACCGGGAGCCGGACGCATCACAACGGCGGGTGTCACAGGTTCCAATCCAATCCTGGCGGTAGCACTTCATGCACCTCTACCAATCGACCTCTGCTGAGGTGGACGCTGCCATCCGGTTAGCTTCAGGATCGCACTGGTACTCGAAGAAGAGGTTCAGCATGCAAGCCATGCCATGTCTCGCCCTTCGACGAGTGCGGGTCGCCGAGCATCGCCCACGCCGCGTGTGCCACGGCCGGCGGCCACTTCATCTGCTCCGACGCCACCTGGCCCCGCTCTCCGGCCAGGCTGGAGTATGAGCTGGCTGTCCCTGCCGGTCCTGACTCAGTGGAACGGAGACCTGATCGTGCAGACCAACAGGCTGAGGCGGATGGAGCACGCTACCGCGGTGCTGGAGGTGCGTGGGCTGTTGCGGGCGTCGCAGCAGAACGTCCTGGCCGCCCGGTTGGGCCGTCGCCCTGGGGTGCATGACGTTGCGGTGAATCCGGTGGCGCAGACCGCGACGGTGGTCTTCGACCCGGCTCGCACGTCAGTGGCCGAGCTGAGCAGGTGGGTGCGCGGGTGCGGCTATCACTGCGCCGGCCAGTCCGTGCCGTCCCACCTCTGTGACCCGATGGAAGAGCCGCACCTGGCGGCGCAGGAGGGGATGCGCGTGCCGCCTGAGGTGACCGGTCATGCCGGCCACGGTGCTGCCGGAGACGGTCCTGGCGGGCACGGGGCGATGTCGATGCGGGCGATGGTCGCGGACCTGCGCAACCGGTTCCTGGTGGCGTTGGGGTTCTCGGTCCCGATCGTGGTCTGGTCACCGATCGGCACCGAGGTGCTGGGCCTCGACCTGCCGGTGCCGTTCGGGCTGCGACAGGACGCGTGGGCGTTGCTGCTGAGCCTGCCGGTGATCTTTTACTCGTGCTGGATCTTCTTCGCCGGTGCGGTGCGGGCGTTGCGGGCCCGGACGCTGGACATGATGGTGCTGGTCGCGGTCGCGGTCGGGGCGGGCTGGGGGTACTCGCTGGCGGTCACGCTGACCGGCGGTGGCGAGGTGTTCTACGAGGCGGCCACCGTGCTGGCCGCGTTCGTGCTGCTCGGGCATTGGTTCGAGATGCGCGCCCGGGGTGGGGCCAGCGACGGGATCCGCGCCCTGCTCGACCTTGCGCCACCCAGGGCGGTGGTGCTTCGAGATGGCGAGCCGCGCGAGGTACCGACTGCCGAGCTGGTCGTCGGGGACCTGCTGCTGGTCCGGCCCGGGGCCAAGATCGCCGTGGATGGGGTGGTGGTCGACGGGGAGAGCGAGGTCGACGAGTCGATGATGACCGGGGAAAGCCTGCCGGTGCACAAGGCTCCCGGCGACCCGGTGATCGGCGGCAGCATCAATGCCGACGGCACCATCCGGGTGCGCGCCACCAAGGTCGGCTCCGACACCGCACTGGCCCAGATCGTCAAGTTGGTGCAGGAGGCGCAGAACTCCAAGGCTCCCGGGCAGAAGCTGGCCGACCGGGCCGCGTTCTGGCTGGTGCTGGTCGCGCTGCTCGGCGGCGGGCTGACGCTGGGGGTGTGGTTGCTGGCCGGCGCGTCGCTGGGCACCGCGATGCTGTTCGCCATCACGGTAGTGGTGATCACCTGTCCGGACGCGCTCGGGCTGGCCACCCCTACGGCGATCATGGTCGGCACCGGACTGGGCGCCCGGCGCGGGGTGCTGTTTAAGAACGCGATCGCGCTGGAGACCTCTGCCCGCATCCAGGTCGTGGTGCTGGACAAGACCGGCACCCTGACCAAGGGTGAACCCGAGGTCACCGATGTGCTCACCGCAGTGACGACCGAGGACGAGCTGCTGAAGCTGGTCGCGGCGGTGGAGCGGGAGTCCGAGCACCCGCTGGCGGCGGCGATCGTCTATGCCGCCGAGAAGCGCGGGGTCGAGGCGGTGCCGGCCGAGCGATTCCAGAACGTCCCCGGCCATGGCACCCTCGCTCAGGTCGACGGGCATCGGGTCGCGGTCGGCAACCGGCGTCTGATGCAGCGCGAGCAGGTGGACCTCGGTGAGCTCGCCGCCCGCCAGGAGGAGCTGGCCACCGGGGGCCGCACCGTCGTGATCGCCGCCGTCGACGGCCGGGTGGCCGGGCTCATCGCCCTGGCCGACGCACCGCGGGAGACCTCGGCCGCCGCCGTGGCCGCCTTGCACGACCTCGGCGTGCAGGTGGTCATGCTGACCGGAGACAACCAGGCCACCGCACAGCGGATCGCCGGCCAGCTCGGCATTGACGCCGTGATCGCCGAGGTGCTGCCCGGCGACAAGGCGGCCCAGGTCACTGAGCTGCAAGGCGCCGGTCAGAAGGTCGCAATGGTCGGCGACGGGGTCAACGACGCCCCCGCGCTGGCCCAGGCCGATCTGGGCATCGCGATCGGCGCCGGCACCGACGTGGCCATTGAGACCGCCGACGTGGTGCTGATGCGCTCTGATCCGCTCGACGTGCCCACCGCGTTGCGGATCGGCCGCGGCACCCTGCTTAAGATGCGGCAGAATCTGGGCTGGGCGATCGGCTACAACGCCCTCGCCCTGCCAGTCGCGGCCGGCGTCTTCGAGCCCGCCTTCGGCCTCATGCTGCGCCCCGAGATCGCCGCGCTGTCCATGTCGGCATCCAGTGTCATCGTCGCGGTCAACGCGCTGGCGCTCAAACGACTGTGCCTGCCCACCCCGGCACCAGCCCCCGGCGAAGCCGTCCGGCGACCGCGCTGAACCGCTGAACCGCTGGTAGGTCGGTATCCGATGGCCAGCGCCTTGCTCTCGACGCCGTCCGCTGCGCAGGGCAACCGGCACCCGAGCGTGTACCATGGGCTACCCCGGACCACTGATAGTTCCGAGCTCAGGAAGGGGAATATGAGTTCTTACCGCCTTCCCGACCTGCCCTACGGGTACGACGCCCTGGAACCCTACCTCGACGCGCGGACCTTGGAGCTGCACCACACAGCACACCACCGTCGTTATGTCGACCAGCTGAACTCAGCTCTGGCAGCGTCCGAGGAGCTACGTGTAGCCGGTGATCAGCCGGTGGAGGACCTCTTGTGGAACCTGGGCAAGGTTTCTGAGGAGTCTCGGAACACGGTCCGTAACCACGGGGGCGGGCACGCGAACCACAGCCTCTTCTGGACGATCTTGAGCAAGGACGGTGGTGGGGAGCCTACCGGTCCGGTTGCCCAGGCCATCACCGAGGAATTTGGCACATTCGCGGCATTCAAGCAGCGGTTCACCGCAGTCGCCACCAACCATCTGGGCAGCGGGTGGGCATGGCTGGTGCGGGTTCGCCACCGTCTGGTCACCTACAGCCTGCCCAACGAGGACTCGCCGCTCACCGCTGAAGAGGTCCCCATCCTCGGGCTCGATCTCTGGGAACACGCCTACTACCTGCAGTACCCGGCCCGGCGCGCGGACTACGTCGACGCCTTCTGGAACCTGGTGAATTGGGAGGAAGTGAATCGCCGCTTCGAGCGGGCAGCGCGATTGTAGCCGACGGGAGCACTGTCCAGGCAACACTGGCTTCGCAGCGCGGCCCCGGCGCACGGACGGTTACTTCATGCATCGATCTTGACAAGCTACATTCGGAGAGGGTGCCCGGCCATGAGCCAAGAGCACACGAACACACCGCAAACCGGCGACCTACCGGACGACAGCCAGCAGGCGCTCACGGTGCTGCGCAATATCTGGGGCGCGCAAAAGCAGACCAGCGCGGACATCGATGAGTCCTGCGGCAACACCAAGTCGTGCCGGAACATGGAAGCCGTGGGTTTCCACGGGATGGTCGACGAGGTCGAGCCAACAGCCAAGGACAGCCCGTCAATCGGCAACAACCTCCGCTCCGCCTGGAAGACCATGCTGGAGCGGGAAGGCAAGCTCTCGACCGAGGGCGGAACCGTACGAGATCTTGTATTCGGCTCCTCGGATCCGAACAAGGAGTAGGCAGCCGACGCTCGCCCGAGCGACGGCCGGATGGAAACGGAGAACCCAAGTGGCGTTTGGACGCAAGGTGCCAGAGCAGACTGCTCCGCAATCCGGTGCGGACAGCTCCTCGACGATCAGCGAGCGCACGACCTCCTATCCACAGGGCCAGGAGGGTAAGGCCCCTGTTGCGGGAGCGCTACGCACGACCTCTTACCAGAGTTCTCTCCACACCGATACCCGCGGGTACGAAACCATCAACTGAACCCCCCAGGACGGGGAACCGCTCGGCCAGCCAGCGTCAGTACGTTGGACGCGGCTGGCTTCCGGTGGGTTGAACTCCCTGCTCAGCGGCCGCCAGCGTGCCAAGGAGACGCTCGATGAACCTTCCGAACACCGTACAGGAACTGACCCAGACGTTGCGGCAGGGTGATTACCTGGCGGATCGAGGGCTGGCCACGGCGGTCTTTGTAGCGATGCAGATGCAACGTCCCATTCTACTCGAAGGGGAGGTAGGGGTCGGGAAGACCGAGATCGCCAAGGTGCTAGCCTCGGTCTTCGGCCGCAAGCTGATCCGGCTGCAGTGTTACGAGGGCATCGACACGAACCAGGCCCTCTACGAATGGGACTACGCCCGCCAACTCTTGTACATTCGAGCCTTGTCCGAACGAGACATGGGTGATGAGGCGGCGATCGAGAAGCTCTTCGGCCCCAAGTTCTTGCTGGAGCGTCCGCTCATGCAGGCCGTGCAGGCCGGTGACGCGGCGGTCCTGCTGATCGACGAGGTGGACCGGGCCGACGACGAGTTCGAGGCGTTCCTGCTGGAGGTGCTCTCCGACTTCCAGATTAGCATCCCCGAGGTGGGGACGATCAAAGCGGAGCGCCCCCCACTCGTGGTCTTGACCTCCAACCGGACCCGTGACCTGCACGATGCCCTCAAACGTCGCTGCATGTACCACTGGATCGACTACCCGGCGCCCGACCGGGAGGTCGAGATCGTCACCGTGCAAGCACCCGGGGTATCCGAGGCACTGGCCCGCAAGGTCGTTTCTGCAGTGAACCGGCTTCGGGAGATGGACCTGGCGAAGCCACCCGGCGTGGCCGAGACCATCGACTGGGCCAAGACCTTGGCCTTCCTCGGCGAGAGTCAGCTCGACGCCGGAATAGCCGATGTGACCCTCGGCGCAGTCGTGAAGGACCGGGACGATCTGGCCTTGGTTCGGGACAACCTCAGGGAGATCACGTCCAATGCCTGACATACCGCACGGATCCTGCTAGCGCCGATGTCACCCAGTAACAGCGGCCTGGTGGCAGTGCTCGTCGAGTTCGGACGTGCCCTGCGCGAAAAGGGACTGGCGGTAGGCTCAGGGGACATCGTCACCTACTGCCAAGCAATGACTCCCCTCGACCCGACGGATCTCGTGGACCTGTACTGGGGGGGGCGCACCACGCTCATTCGCCGGCGTGAGGACATCCCGGTCTACGACGAGGTCTTCCGAGCGTTCTTTCTCGCGGTTGACAACCCCATGCAGGAACTGCTGAAGATCAAAGCACAGTCCGCCGCCGAAGCCGAGGCGACGTTCGAGATCCCTTCCACTGCGCCAACGGGCGAGGAGAAGGAGGAACAAGCGCTTCTCGGGTTGCTGGCGTCCAACGTCGAGACGCTCAAGCACAGGTCCTTCGATACCTGTACCAAAGAGGAACTCGAGGCGATCCGGCGCATCATGGCCCGCATCAAGCTCACTCCGCCCAAGCGCCGCACCCGTCGCACTCGAGGTGCCCGGTACGGTCGCCGCCCAGATATGCGCCGGACGATCCGTCAATCACTGCGCACCAATGGCGAGATGGTCCATCTCTACTGGCGGGAGCGCCGCATCCGATTGCGCCCGCTGATTCTCATCCTCGACGTTTCGGGGTCGATGGCAGACTATTCTCGCGCGCTGCTCCAGTTCGCCTACTCGGCCAAACGGGCGACCCAGAAGGTGGAGGTCTTCTGTTTCGGCACCCGGCTCAGCCACGTTACGAAGGCACTGCAGACCCGCAAGCCCGACGAGGCGCTGGCCCGGGCCGCAAAGATCGTCGTCGACTGGGAGGGCGGGACCCGGATCGGCGATTCGCTGGATAGATTCGTCCGCAAGTGGGGCCGTCGGGGCATGTGCCGTGGCGGTGTCGTCGTGATCTGCTCCGACGGACTCGACCGAGGCGACCCGGAAATCCTCTCCACAGCGATGGAGCGGCTTTCCCGGCTGTGCCACAACATCGTGTGGATGAACCCGCACAAGGGCAACAATGAGAACTACCGGCCGCAGACGGTCGGCATGATGATCGCTGAGCCACATATTGACGTACTTCTCTCCGGTCATGACCTGAGCAGTCTCGAAGAGCTAGCCGAGCTCCTTCCCAAACTCGGCTAGAGAGGGCACAACATGTTGATCAGATGGAGCGTCGGCATCGAGGTGCAGGGCGACCGCATCATGAAGCGGGAAGAAGTGGTCGAACTGGCCGATGCGGTCGCTATATGTTCTGGCATAGCGACCGGGATCGGCACCGACCGCTACGGCGCCCAGATCGTCGTGCTGGCCGACAGCCGCGACAGTGCGATCGCAAGGGCCAAGGAGCAGTTCGCGAAGGCGGTGGCGAAGGCTGGCCTGCCGGTGTTCCCGATCGTGCGCGTCGAAGCCATCAGCGAGGACGAGGACGCCGCGTACGCTGAAGCTTGATGCACCGCTCCTGCGCGACCTACGATGTGACCAGCCGGCACACCGCAGCACAACCTCAGGACGCCTCATGAATACTCAGGCCGCGACATGATTCGCCTCGGCTCGCTGGCAGGCTACTCGTTCGAGGGCCCCCGGCTGCTCGGTGGCTGGACTCCACCGAGCAGGCCCGCCGTTTACGCCATTCTGTACAAGCCAGAACCCGAGACCAAACCCGACAAATACGCGGTCATCTACGTAGGCCACTCGGACGACCTTGCCGAGGAGGGCTTCCCCTTCAAGCATCCCAGGGCAAATTCTTGGATTAAGCACGCCGGTTCGCGATGGAAGCTGCACATCTGCACCTATGAGGTCGCCGGGGGGGCACGCTCCCACCGCGAAATGATTGCCAACGAACTCACGGCGATCTACGAGCCGCAATGCAACGAGCAGCAGTACGACAAGGCGTGGAAGGATGAGTGGATCGGCGCCTACACCTCGGAATTGACCGGCCCGCTCGCCCGACGCGGCCCAGACGAGGCTCCGCTAGACGACGCTCCCCGCACCGACTGAGTTCCAACCAGTCGAGAGTTCGAGTCTGGGTTCGTGAACCAGCCTGCGGGATGCAAATCGGTGGACAGTGGACTGCTACCACAGCACTGCCCACCGAGTCGCCACGAAGGACTACGAGAGTTTAAATCATCAGTTGTGCGACGGTGGCCGGAAGCCTACCGTGTCCGTGAGCCGCGACCGCCGACGTCCTGAAGCCGGGGCAGTGTGTCCGTTGGTCGGCACGGCGGGAGCAGGCACCACCTTGGTAGCGATCCGCTCCGCCCCCCCGTACAGCAGTGGGAGCGCGCCAGCGACCACACCGCCCGTCCGGTTAATGTGCTCGACAGCGGGAACGATCAGTTTCGCGTGGCCCAGGATGGTCTTGACGCTGCCGTTGCAGTTGTCCAGATTGTCTGCGATCTTGGTGAGGAGCGTGCCCACCCAGAACAGATAGATCGCGAGGACCGCGACCAGCAGAACAATGACGAGAACTGACAGCACGATGAGGGTCATGGCTACGCCCTTCCGACCGGTGGAAGCCCAGCGCCCGTCAGCACCCGAGTCAAGAACAGGTGGTGCTGGAGACCCTCGGCGAGAACGGCATCAACTCCGTCGGCGGTCTTCGGAATGAGCGTTGTATTGGCCGTGTTACCGGTGATTGCCTGCAAGGTGTCACGAACGCTGACCACGCCGTTATCGATAATCTTGACCAGCGAGATCAGGACGCTGAGCAAGAGGATCACGACAAGGACGACGACGAAGCCGACGCCGATCGCAACCCACCAGTACACAATCTCCTCTGGTGCGTATCCAGATGGCATGGCTAACCTCCCAGCCGAGCGCGACCGCGTTCCAGCCCACCGATGATGGCCACGACGTGGTCGATGGTCTTTCGCAGGTCCGCAAGCGGAAGCGTGTTTCGGTACGACTGCTCAAGCGCCTCGTTGATCATCTGCGCTTGGCGGCCGATCCGGCCCGCGATGACCAGGATCGGCGCGACCAGAGCCACCACCGCCCCGATCACCACAATGGCGATAATAAATCCCAGATTCCAGCCGAACAGATGCGGCTGTCCTGGCGCATGCTCCGCCAAAAACATCATCCCGCAGCCCTCCTTTCGGTAGCTGTTGTCACGGCATCGCTGTGACTTACCTGCTCGATGTCGTTGTCACGCACGTGGCCTCGAGGTATGTCATGAGTGTCTCGGTAGCCTTGTTGACGCCGTGCGCGTCTCTGAGATGCTCGGCTACCTGGCGCCTCAGATGATCCTTGTCAGACGCTGTCAAGCGCGAGCCGCACTCCTGGTGCCCGCATTGAAACTCGTGCATCCGTGTCTACTCCTTCCATCAAGACCGGCATAAGCTAGCTCTCGGCATCACCGGCCGGCTACTCAGACCGTATCGGCCATAGCGCGCACCGGAGCGAGATTCGCGTTCACCGAGGGGATCACCTCGGGGACCGTCCTCGTTTGATACGCGATAGCCCGCACGCCCACAATGATCGCACCGAGCGTCCAGGTGACATGTTTCAAGTGAATGATCACTCTGAGCAGGGCCACTGCTGTGAAGCCCACAATCAGGGTAACTGCCAGCAGGGTGACCCAGGCTGCCAAAGGCATGGCTACTCCTCTTCGTCGGTCCTTGGGATGCAGGTCTGCCCGGCTAGGCACCCAGCAGCTTAGCCACTCCTGTCACATAGCGAGTGGCACCGATGGCGATCTCCTTCACGATTCGGTCCGTGTCGGCCAGCAGCGGCGTCACATTGTCGAGCTCTCCGGTGAGTTCGACCCCGTTCTTCAGGATGTCGTCAACGGTCGCACGGATTCGCTCTATCGGGGCAACCACGTGGTTCAACAACACCAGAACCACGGGGAACACCACAAAGAGCAGGATAAGATTGCCGATCCACCACAGGATCATGTCCGCTCTCTTTCTCGCTGGAGGGTTGTTGTCACTTGGTGCCCCCACCGAAAATCCGGCGGAAGAACCGCTTCAGAGCCGTCACGGCCGCCTGCACGGCGACACTGAAGCCTTTCACCGGAACAGCCTGACGCTGTGCGGGCCCCTCCCCGCGGGCAGCCCTCCCGATGTCGTCCTGAATGCAATTTGCGAAGTTTTTCATGATCACGGCAGTGACGTCCTGGACCATGCCGCGGCCAAATTGGGCCGCCGCCCCGGAAAGCTGCAGATCCTGGGAAACCTTGACCCGCGTACCGTTACCCGACGGCACCATCGTCGAGGTCACCGACATGTTCGCCTGACCCTTACCCTTTTCCTCAGACCCGCTGCAGTTCATGACGATCCGCTTTGCGGCCTCATCACGCTCCACGATCTGCGCAGTGCCGGAGAAGCGGAGTGACACCGGTCCCATCTTGGTTGTCACCCGCCCCTTGAACACATCACCCGAGGACTCGGTGAGTTCGGCGCCCGGGAGGCAGGGTGCTATCCGGGGGACATCTTGCAGGTGCCTCCACACCTGCTCGAGCGGTGCAGCTACCTCGAACTCGTTCTCGATCAGCATCGATTACTCGCACTCCTTAACACCGGGTGTCAGCTCGTTGCGGTTCAAGATTTCGTTTCCGCTCCGACGAAAGCGGCTGGGTCTTTCTCAAACGCCTTCCGGCATGCCGGGCAGCAAAAATAATAGGTGACTCCTTCGTGGTCGAACGTGTGACGCGCCGAGGCGACCGCTACCGTCATCCCGCACACCGGGTCGACGCGCTCCTCGGGCGCAGATAACTCCACCGGCGCAGTACCAAGCAGCTCACCGGCGGCACGCAACTGCACCAGCTCAGCCAGAATCCCGACCGCAATCTCCCGATGCGAGACCTTGCCGAGGTCAAGCCCAGCCGGCACGTGCACCCGGTCCAGCGCCTCCTTGGGCACTCCGCGGTCGGCGAGGTAACCGAGCACCGAGGCGGCCCGCTGCCGGGAGCCCACCAAGCCGAGGTAAGCCGGGCCCGCCGCCAACGCCTGCTCGACGGCTTCCTCGTCGTGATGACCCTGGGTGGCCACCACCACGAGGGAGCGGCCGTCCACCCCGGCCTCCTTGAAGTCGAGACCGCTGACCACCCGTTCCGCCGAGGGGTGGTCCTCGGCGGAACCCCCATCCGCATCGACGAGCACAGCGCGCCAGCCGATCGCCTGAGTGATCTGCACCAGCGTCTCCACCATCGGTGACCGGCCGACGACAACAACATGAGGTTTGGGCTCAACCGGCTCGATATAGATCTCCAAGGCACCCTCGCTCTGGCAGGACATCGGCAGGAAGAACATGCCCTCCCGCATCGCTGCCCGCTCGAGCTCATCGGGAGTACCCAGGAAGATGAGGCGCGGCACGCCCTCAATGAGGGCGTACCGCGCCTCACGGACCACTATCGGCTCCGCGCAGGCCCCACCGATCCAGCCGTACACCCGCCCTGAGGGGGTGACCACTGCCCGATAGCCCTGTTTTCCCGAGGACGGACCCCGCCGCCACACCACGGTGGCCAGCGCAAACGCCTCGCCCCGCTGAGACAGCTCGCGGGCGTACTCGAGGACGTCCCATCCGTCCATGCTCATCAGCCTGATCTAGCCGTCATGACGAACCGGGGGCATACCCGAGACGTCACGCTTGTACTGAAGGGCTTCCCACACCCGGTCGGCTAGCACTGGCATGTCGATGTTCCGGACGCCGGTGTCGTCGAGGGCGTCCATCACCGCATTGACGAAAGCCGCCGGACCACCAACGCAGGCACATTCACCAATGCCCTTGGCGCCGATCGGGTGGTGCGGGCAGGGAGTGACGACTTCGTGGAGCTCGAAGCCAGGCGTCTCCCATGCGGTAGGCAACAAGTAGTCCATATAGTTCGATCCGATGCAGTTACCCTCGGCGTCGAACGTGATGAACTGCATGTTCGCCATTGCGTAAGCTTCGGTCATGCCGCCCATGATCTGACCTTCCACGATCATGGGGTTAATTCGCACCCCACAGTCATCGACGGCGACCATCCGCAACACGTCCCACACCCCGGTCTCCGGGTCGACCTCCACCGTCACCAGGTACGCCGCGAACGGCCACGTCATGTTCGGTGGATCGTAATACGCGTTATTCTCCAGCCCTGGCTCCAAGCCGTCAGGCATATTGCTGTAGGCCGCCATCGCACATTCCTGGATAGTCACGCCCCGGTCCTGCGCGCCACGTACGTAGAAGCGACCGAGTTCCCACTCGATGTCCTCTTCAGAGACCTCAAGGAGATGCGCTGCCAACTTCCGTGCCTTGGCCCGGATCTTGCGGGAGACCATTGCAGTCGCCGCCCCAGCGGTTGGGGTGCTACGGGAGGCGTACGTCCCCATGCCGAAGGGGGTGTTGTCGGTATCACCGTGCTGGACGAGGATATCATCTGCCGGAATGCCCAGTTCATGCGCCACGATCTGCGCGAACGTCGTCTCATGGCCCTGGCCCTGAGTCTTCGACCCGATCTTCAGGATCGCCTTCCCGCTGGGGTGAATCCGCAACTCCGCACAGTCGAACATCTTGATGCCGAGGATGTCATACTCGCGGCTGTTGCCGGCGCCGAGTGGCTCACTCATCGTGGAGATGCCGATTCCCAGCCGACGACCCCGAGCCCGGGCTTCCTCCTTCTCGCGCAGGAAGTCGTCGTAGCCGATCGCATCACATGCGACGTCTAGACACTTCCCGTACTGCCCCGAGTCAAGCAAAAAGCCGAAGGGCGTCCGGTAGGGGAACTGATCATCCTTGACGAGATTGATCCGGCGGAACTCGGCCTGATCCATCCCGATATCTGCCGCAGCCGCCCGGATGGCCCGTTCCTGGAAGAACATTGCTTCGGTAACCCGGAACGAACATCGATAGGCCACCCCACCGGGAGCCTTGTTCGTGTAATGGCCCTGTGCGGTCATGTGCCCGTACGGAATGTCGTAGCAGCCGAACGCGGAGTGCATCAACCCGATCTTGAACTTAGTGGGCTGCGCATCGGAGAAGAAGGCCCCGTTATCGGTGTCACAATGATACCGTACTGCGAGAATCTTGCCGTCCTTCCGCAGTGCGATCTCGCCTTTGTAGTAAATGTCACGTGCGAACCCGGTGGAAATCAGGTTCCCAGTCTTGTCCTCGATCCACTTGACCGGCCGTGCCAGCAGGATGGAGCACAGGATCGAGCACACGTACCCGGGATAGACGGGAACCTTGTTACCGAACCCACCCCCGATATCCGGCGAGATGACCCGGATCATGTGCTCGGGCAACTCGGCCACCAAAGCCACTGCGGCCCGGATGATGTGGGGGGCCTGCGTGGTCATGTAGACGGTGAGTTTCGTGGTCGCGGGGTTGTAGTCCGCGATCGAGCCGCAGCACTCGATCGGCGAAGGGTGTGACCGGGGGTAGTGCAGCTCCAACTTGGAGACGAAGTCCGCTTGGGCGAAGGCACGCTCGGTGCCTTCCCGGTCCCCGACTTCCCACCGGTAGCAGATGTTGTCGCTCTGCCCCTCCTTGTCATCCCGGATCACCGGAGCGTCCGGCTCCAGCGCCTGATAGGGGTTGACAATTGCCGGCAGCGGCTCGTACTGGATCTCGATCGCCTCACACCCGTCCTTGGCGATGTAGGGGTCGTCGGCGACCACACAGGCGATCTCCTGACCCTGGAACCGCACCTTGTCGGTGGCGAGCACCGCCTGGGTGTCGTAGGACAGCGTCGGCATCCACGCCAGGTTGTGCTGCGCAGCCATGTCCCCGGTGAGTACCATGTGCACGCCCGGAATCTGCCATGCTTTACTGGTGTCGATCGACTTGATCCGCGCATGCGCCAACGGACTACGCAGAATCTCCATGTGCAGCATTCCGGGCAACTTGAAGTCATCGATGTAGTTGCCCTTGCCGCGCAGGAAGCGGTTGTCCTCTATCCGCTTGCGGCTGGCACCTATACCACCGATCTTGATTTCGTCTAGCGCTTGCGCCACGTCACGTCTCCCTTGTCGTCGACTTTACACCGTCAGCGACTCACGGCGGGCTGAGACCGCATCTTCTCTGCGGCCCACAGCACCGACTTCACAATATTTTGGTATCCCGTGCAACGACAGAGGTTGCCGGACAGCGCCCAGCGGATATCCTCCTCCGTCGGATTGAGGTTCTCGCTGAGGAGCGCCTTGGAGGCCATCATCATTCCAGGGGTGCAGAAGCCGCACTGCAGTCCATGCTCCTGCTTGAACCCTTCCTGAATGGGATGGAGCTCACTCGACATGCCAAGCCCCTCGACCGTGGTCACCTCGTGCCCGTCTGCCATGACGGCAAACATCGTGCACGACTTAGCCGGCAATCCGTCAAAAAGCACGGTGCAGGCTCCGCAGTTTGTCGTGTCGCAGCCGATGTGCGTGCCGGTCATTCCCAGCACCTCACGGATGAAGTGGACCAGGAGTAAGCGAGGCTCGATCTCGGCAGTCCTAGGTTCACCGTTGACCGTGACCGTCACCCGTCGCACTTCCACGCCCGCCTCCTTGGGTCAACCTTTGCTTGAATTAATCGATCCGATACCTCAGGCGCTTCAGGCTGCACGAGCCCCACGGCTGCTCAACGCACGTGTGACGAACGTGTACACGACATGGCGCTTGTAGTCGGCACTACCGCGATGGTCCGACTTGGGTTCCGCTGCCTGCGCGGCCAGCCGGGCAGCCTGCTCGATCGAGCTGGCGTTGAGCGCCTTGCCGACGAGCGCCTGCTCGGCGGCCGTGGCCTTGATGTTGCTTGCTCCGACACCGGTCAGCGCGATGCCGGCCCGGCTCACCGAACCGCCCGAGGTCTCCACGGCGACCGCCACCCCGACGGTGGCGAAGTCGCCGACTCGGCGTTCCAGCTTGAGGTAGGTTCCCGACACTGATCCCTTCGGGGCGGGGACCCGGGCGGCGATCGCGATCTCGCCCGGCTGCAGGGAGTTCTGGAACGGGCCGGTGACGAACTGTGATACCGGGATGGCGCGTTCACCGGTCGCACTACCGGCGATGATCTCACCGTCCAGGGCCAACATCACCGAAGCCCAGTCACCCTGCGGGTCAGCGTGGCACAGCGAGCCGACCAGGGTGCCGCGGGTGCGTACCAGGGGGTCGGCGATGAGCGGAGCTGTCGCCGCCATGGTGGGCTGCCTGCTTCTGAGCAGCTCGGAGTACTCCAGGTCCCGGTGCCGGCAGAGCGCACCGAAATGGAGCGACCCGTCCGGATCCGCATGGTGATAGGCCAGGCCTGGAATAGTATTGATGTCGATAAGTACACCTATGGAGGCGAAGCGCAGCTTGATCAGCGGGATGAGACTCTGGCCACCTGCAATAACCTTCGCCTCGTCACCGTAAGTCTGCAAGAGACCGTACGCTTCTTCGAGCGAACGTGGGGCCTCGTAGCGGAAACGAGACGGGTACATTCAACACCCTCCTAGTCCTGAACGGTCCACGGAAACGCTGCAATACCTTCGGCCCAACCGTAGGATTCCCTTTCGGACTCCACGAAGGACAATCACTGCATCACCGCAAATTACGGCAAGCCGACGGAGTCCGCCTAATCCAGGTACCCAATGCCTCGCCGGGGGGTCTCGGACTCGAGTGGCTCGTCCATGGATCCCACGTTGCCGCGGCTCGAGGCGGTGCTCGGGCTCGGCCGGCTGGGCGGGCTCGGCCGGCTGGGCGCCGTGCGACGGGGCTCGGCCACCGCAACAGGAAGGCTTTCTTCCTCTGGGTTCGGCCGCGGTTCCTGGTGCGGGGGCCAGGGCCCGGGAACCGGCTGACCCGCGATCTTAAACCAGTCCGTCACCTCGGGCCAGGCCCAGATGGTGGGGCTCTTCCCCGTCTTCGGAGCCCCTTCGATCAGCTCGTAGATGCGGGGGTTACCTCGACTGTGACCGTCGGACTCCATCGCCATCGTGTCCCCTTCTCACTGCTCCTAGAGACCGCGTGTCAGACCGCGTGTCGTTCGGCGCTTGACCGGTTCGTCGGTCGCCTGACCGTGGGTCAGTGTGACGCGGAGCACTAGTCCACACGGAGGAGTCTTGCATGTCAAGAGGATCTAGGTGGCGGGGCGGGGGAGGATACCCCCAAGCCGGGCTTGACGCCACCGCGTGTGTCGATAGTTGTTTCCCAGTCTCATGTGCGCGACGATAAGGTTATGGCCGTTGCGGCGCCGTTGGTCCTGCGGGAGGGCGACCGGGCTCGACTGCAGGCGCTGACCCGCGCTACGTCGGTCCGAGCCGGGCTGGCGCAGCGGGCCCGGATCGTCCTGCTGGCCGCAGACGGCCTGCCGAACGCGGAGATCGCGCGACGTACCGGGTCCACCCGCCCCACCGTGCTTGCTTGGCGTAACCGCTACGCGGCGGGGGGGATCAGCGCGCTGGGAGACAAGCCGCGGTCCGGCCGCCCGGCCAAGGTGGACGAGATCGAGGTGATCGCGACCACGCTCGCCGACGACGGCAAGCCCCCCGCGCATCTGGGGGCCCCGTGCTGGTCGTCCCGGCTGCTGGCCAAGGAGCTTGGCGTCTCCTTCGCCACGGTAGCCCGGATCTGGCGGAAGTGGGGCATCCAGCCGGACCGGGTTGAGGCGTTCAGGTTCGCTCCCGACCCGCAGTTGAACGTCGACGCTGCCGGGCTCGCCCTGGTGGAGAAGTCCCCGGAGCTACCCACCCACCGCCTGCAGGAGACCGGACGAGCCATGCAGCGCCCCGCCGAGCTGCCCGACCCCTGGCTCAACCTGGTCGAGGTCTCTCTCGGCATCCTCACCCAGCAAGCCATCCGGCGGGGCACCTTCGCCTCGATACACAACCTCATCGAGGCCCTCAGCACGCTCACCGAGGGCTGGACCGAGCAGACCGAAGCCCTCCCCCGACCCGGGCAGGCAGCCTCCGACCAGCCGAAGGACTGTAAAGCTATTTCCCGCACGCCACAGCCGTGCAGACGATCCGCCCCCGCAAAAGTTGATCTTCGAGGAAGTTCGGCGCGGGCGGGCGGAGGGCCATCCAACGGGCAGCCGCTGCAACCAGAGCTGCACGAGGCCCGATGCGGCTCGACCGGGCGACCCAACGCTGCCGACGACTGACCGGGCCGAGGTGACCGGCCGACGACTGAGCGTAGGAAACGGGCCCGAGCCCGCATTCGTCGGACGCCGGCACCCATTCCACAGGTTCGCCCACCGAGTTCCCGGCGTACCACATTCCGTCCAGTCCAACCATCCGAACTCCATTTCTGACTCCTCACCGGCAGGCCCACCCTATCGAGGGAGGCAGCCGGTCCCGGGCTGCCCCTAACCTTCGTCCATGCCGAGCACACAGCCCCCTGCGGCCCCGCTGCCCAACGGCCCGGACGTCCCCGAACGGGAAGACCCGTTGCGGGCGGTCATCTTTGACCTGGACGGGACATTGGTCGATACCGAGCGCGACGGTCACCGGGTGGCCTTCAATGAGGCATTCGAAGCCGCGGGTCTGGATTACCGCTGGGGCGTGCCGGAGTACGGCCGCCTGCTTACCATGGCCGGCGGCAAGCGGCGTCTCGTGCACTACCTGCAGGCCCATGGGCATACCCCTGCTGAGGCGGCCGAGCTGGCGGCCGAGTTGCATCGGGACAAGACCCGCCGCTTTGTCGCGCGGATCCGCACCGGGGCGATGCAGCCGCGACCGGGTGCCGCGGAACTGATCAGCGCACTGCACGCCGAGGGGGTGCCGATGGCCATCGCCACCACCGGAACCGCCGACTGGGTGCTGCCGCTGCTCGACACGCTGTTCGGGCTCGAGGTGTTCGACGTGGTCGTCACCCGATCTGACGTCACCGACCTCAAGCCCGATCCAGCCGCTTATCTGGAGGCATTGGCGCGCCTGCGGCTGACCCCCCACGGTGTGCTGGCGGTGGAGGACTCGGCCAACGGAGTGCGGGCCGCGGTCGCCGCGGGGCTGCGCTGTGTGGCCGTGGTCAACGGATACACCCGGCACCAGGACCTGTCCGGTGCGGTGGCGGTGCTGGACGACCTGGCCCGGCCCGAGGGGATCACGGTGCTGCGCGGAGACCCCGAGCTGCACGCCGGGCTGAGCGTCGCGGCGCTGCGCCACCTCGTCACCGCCGCAGTGCCGTCCTGCTGACCGATAGTCGCCTGCTCGCTGATCCACTCGGGATCCGGACGCCCGGCATGGTCGCTGCGCTGAGCGGGCTCGCTCCGACCCGGCGGGCTGCACCTCTTTGGCAGCACCTTCCTGGTGTTCGCCGACTACCTGCGACTCGCCCTGCGGCCGTCCGCCCTGATGGGCCTGCCCGGGGTGGACATCTTCACGCACGACGC
Source organism: Pseudonocardiaceae bacterium (assembly GCA_035714625.1). Classification (GTDB taxonomy): domain Bacteria; phylum Actinomycetota; class Actinomycetes; order Mycobacteriales; family Pseudonocardiaceae. The sequence continues at coordinate 18,920 of DASTLT010000105.1, forward strand.
GCGGTGGCCCTCGGCGAGGACGGGCCGGCGCCCAGCCCGTCGAGCACATCCAGGTGCTGCGGTTGATCCCCCGGACTGACCGTGCTGCGCCCGGCCGATGCCAACGAGACCGCGACCTGCTCTCGTGCACAGCGCCCCGGCGGCCGATCAGCCCTCCTGATCATCGTCAAGGGGCACCAGGCGGTGCTGGTCGGCGACATCGAGAGGGTCGGCATCCAGTGGTAGCTCATCGGAGTCGACGTACTCGATGTCATCGGCCTCGGTGTATACCGGGAGCAACTGCTCAAGCCGGTCGGCGTCCGGGTCTTCAATGCTCATGCTGACCTCCTGGCTGATGATGGAAACGGTGTGGGACCGGGGTGGAGCCCGCAGCTTCACCCCACCGCGCCGCGTCACAGAACTACATCGGGCGGCAGGCCGGTGGCGTAATGTCTGCCCTGGCCAATAACCAGTGTGCGCGGCGGGGAGGTGCCTTAAACCGTGTCGGTACCGGTTCGGGTGGCGGTGATCGGGTCCGGTCCCTCAGGACTGTACGCGGCCGATGAGCTGAGCAAGCACGACGCGGTGGCGGTGGACGTCCTGGACCGGCTGCCCTGCCCATATGGCCTGCTGCGGTACGGCGTGGCGCCGGATCACCTGAAGATGAAGTCGCTGGAGATCACCCTACGTAAGATCCTGGAGCGGCCCGAGGTCCGGTTCCTCGGTGGCGTCGAGCTAGGCGGCGGAGTGAGCGTGGACGACCTGCGCCAGCATTACGACGCGGTGGTCTACGCCACCGGCTCCCCGGTGGATCGTCGACTGTCCATCCCCGGGGAGGACCTCCCCGGCAGCTTCTCGGCCACTCAGTTCGTCGCCTGGTACTGCGGACATCCCGACGCCGCAGTAGACGCCTTCACTCTGGACGCAACCAGCGCGGTGGTGGTCGGGGTGGGCAACGTCGCCATCGACGTGGCCCGCATCCTGGCTAAGACAGCCGAGGAGCTGCGCGCCACGGACATGCCCGACCATGTGCTGAAGGTGCTCGACGCCAGCGCCATCAGCGATGTGCACATCCTCGGGCGTCGCGGCCCGGCGCAGGCCAAGTTCACCACCAAGGAGCTGCGGGAGCTGGGTGAGCTGAGCAATGCCGACGTGGTGGTCGACCCTGACGAGCTGATCCTCGACGCGGCCAGTGCGCAGGTGGTCGAGACCAATAAGACAGTGCGGCGCAATCTGGAGACACTGCAGGAGTGGTCCACCCGCCCACTGCAAGATCGGCCGCGACGCATCCACCTGCGTTTCCTGCTCGCCCCGGTGGCCGTGCAGGGGACCGGGCGAGTCGAGGCCGTGGAGTGCGAGCGCACCGCCTTGGACGGCTCCGGGGGGGTCACGGGCACCGGCGAGACAGTCACCCTGACGGCTCAACTGCTCCTGCGCTCGGTCGGCTACCGCGGACTGCCGCTGCCCGGGGTGCCATTCGACGAGCGGTCCGGGGTGATCCCGCACGTGCAGGGCCGCGTGCAGCGCGACGGTGCGGTGGCACCCGGCGAGTATGTGGTCGGTTGGATCAAACGCGGCCCCACTGGGGTGATCGGCACCAACAAGGCCGACGCCAAGGAAACCGTCGAACTGCTGCTCGACGACCTGGACACGTTGCCCCGAACTCCGCACCGCGATCCTGACGCGATCATCGCACTACTGGCCCAGCGCGGCGTCGGAGTGGTCACCTGGGCCGGGTGGGAGGCCATCGACGCCGCCGAGCAGGCGCTCGGCGTCGCCGTAGGCCGCAAGCGCATCAAAATCGCCGACCTGCAGGCGCTGCTCAGCGCAGCCGCCAGTCCTGACCCGACCTGATTCCCCGCGTGTCGGGCTTCTATGCCCGATGCGTCGGGCGCTCGTGCTCGCGGCGCTCAAGTCCCCAGCGCAGGCGGGTTCGCTGGGTCGAAAGTGCCCGGGAACGCCTCGCAGGGCGAGCCGACTTCTGGGCTGGTATAGGGGTTGGCCCGCATCGCCTGCAGGAACTGGTCGATCCGTGGATCCTCCGGATCGTCCACGCGCAGTTGGTGACCCCACGCCTGCAGGGAGATCGGCGCGGGCAGGTTGGGATAGGGCGACAGCATGGTGTACGGCTGGCCCTGCACCCGCCGGGCCAGGGCCTGCAGTGCCGCACCGGAAATCTGCTCGGGATGGTAGGCGATCCATACCGCGCCGTGCTCCAACGAATGCACCATGTTCTCGTTGCGCACCGCAACGTCATAGCTCGTGCCGGTACATTCGGCCCAGGCCAGGGCATGCGGCCCCCCAGTCGGGGGGACCCGGGCGTATGTGACACGTTCGGTGGCGGACAGGTGGGTGCCGTTCGTCTCTTCGAAGACCTGCACGCCCGGGATGCGTCGGGCGGGGTCCGGATCGGTGTCGGTCGGGAAGAATGACTCCTGCCCCATGCTGCAGCCTGCGGCACCAGTCAGGAGCACGACGATCAGGGCATTCCGGGCTCGCATCGGCCTCATGATGCCGGCTGCCATCCGGGAGGGTACCGGCGGGGTCACCCAGGTATAGCGGCACCTGGCAGGTGTCGCGGCTACCCGCACAGCCCGGTACACGAAAGCCCGACACACCGTGCGCGAAAGCCCGACACGGGGGGTGGGGGTGGGGATCAGGACTCGCCGAGGCGGCGGTGCTCGTCGTCCAGCGCTGCGGTCTCGATTCGGGCTATGCGCATCTCCTTGGCCATCCCGAGGGGGAACCCGTGCTTGGCCAAGCGGTGCTCGGTGGTCTCCTCAATGAACGAGGCGGACACGTACAGCGCCCCCAGCAGGACGAGGACCGGCAACGACAGCCGCAGCGACCACGACCCGGGCAACAGCATCAGCCCCAGCGTAGGGACCCACTGCGCTAGCGTCCGAGCGAAATGCCGGAGCACCCAGGTACGACAGGTCAGATCGTGCAGCACCCACTCCCGCAGATGCTCAGGCAACCGTCCGCCGTAGGCGTACCACACCCACTGCAGAGGATTCGGCCGTGCGAGGGCCATCGCCCGATAGTACGCGCGCACTCAAGGGATGGCGGCATGATTTGTGGCCCAGGTGCGCAACTGGTCAGCCGACCACGTGTTCACCACCCGGTGAGCTGGCACGCCGCAGGCGACGGCGCGCGCACAGCCGTTGGGCAGCCAATCGAGCTGACCGGGGGCGTGGGCGTCGGAGTCGATGCAGAGCAGACAACCCGTCTCGACGGCGAGCCGCAGCAGCCGCTTTGGCGGGTCCAGCCGATCCGGCCGCGAGTTGATCTCTACTGCGACGCCGTGCTGGGCGCAGGCGGTGAATACCGTCGGGGCATCGAACTGCGACTCGGGACGCTGGCGGGACCCGCGCACGATCCGGCCCGTGCAGTGGCCGAGTATGTCGACATGCGGGTTGGCAATGGCGGTCAGCATTCGCTCGGTCATCTGCGCTGCGGGCATCCGTAGCTTCGAGTGCACTGAGGCGACCACCAGGTCCAACCGCGCCAGCAGTTCCTCCGACTGATCCAGTGCACCGTCGGCGAGAATGTCCACCTCAATTCCGGTGAGGATCCGAAACGGAGCGAGTTCGGTGTTGAGTGCCGCGACGACGTCGAGTTGGCGGCACAGTCGCTCGGCGGACAATCCATTGGCGACGGTGAGCCGTGGCGAATGGTCGGTCAGCGCTAGATAGGCGTGTCCAAGTTCGCGGGCGGTCGCCGCCATCTCCTCGATCGGAGAACCGCCGTCAGACCAGTCGGAATGGGTATGGCAGTCCCCGCGCAGGGCAGTCCGCAACGCGACCCCCGCTGGGGTCAGCGGCTGGACGGTCATGTCGTTGCCGCCACCCTCCAGCCGCTGAAGGTAGGCCGGGGGCTGCCCGGCGAGGGATTCGGTGACGCACCGCGCGGTGACCTCGCCGACGCCGCTGAGCGCGGTCAGCGTGCCCGCCTGAGCGCGCGCGGGCACGTCATCCCTGGCCTCCAGGACCGCGGCTGCGGTGCGGAACGCCCGTACCCGGTAGGTCGCCTCGCCAGCGCGTTCCAGCAGGAACGCGATCCGCCGCAAATCCGCGAGGGGGTCCCGGGCTTCGGTCACAGCAGCTATCCTGCCTGATCGGACCGGTTCAGTCCCCGGCCCGATCAGAAGCAGGCCGATCCCGGGCAGCCCGATCCCCGGCAGCCCGATCCGGAGCAGCCCCGATCCGGACGAGCGCAAGATCCTGCAGGGCTCCCCGATCCAGATCGGCGGTCAGGTAGCTGCAGTACGGCTGACGGCGCCGGTCAGTAGGGGAACCGGGATTGAGCAACCGCAGTCCGGA
>DASTLT010000106.1:0-2358 GCA_035714625.1 Pseudonocardiaceae bacterium
CGGCGCAGCAACACGGCGCGGGTGCCATCGGAGTACAGCCGGACCCGCGAGAGTTCCCAGCCGGCGAACTCGGCCTGCACGGCGAGCTGGGTCGCTGCAGTCCGCCGAGACACGCCCCGCGGTAACCGCAGCGGCTGGTACTCCCAGTCGAGTCCATCTCCGTCAGTTGTGTCGATCATCAGTGCACCACCCGTTCCGGGTCGATCACCTGCAGTCCTGCTCCCGATGCGGACACGACCACGACCTGGCCACTGGCCGGGTCGACGGCCACCGAATCGGGCTGACGCACAGTGGGGAACCGGTGGACGACCACCGGCTCGCCACCGCGCATCTGGAGCCCCACCACCTCGTTCCGGGCGGTCAGGGTCACCCACGCGAGATCCCGCCGTCCGTCGTAGGCGAGCCCGTACGGCGCACCGGGCAGGGGGAACCGCTGTCGCAGCAACAGCGGGTCACCAGCGAAGACCAGCAACTCACCATCACGGAGGTCGGTCACCAACACCCGGCCGAACCGATCGGCCACCACGTTGACCGCACCATTGCCCGCACGCAACGCGGGACCCGCCTGGCCGGCGGCCGGATCCACCAGACTCACCGCCGTGCGAGCCCGATCGAGCACCGCCACCCGGCTGCCCGCCGGGATCCCGGCGGGCACCAGGCGGACCGCTTCGGCGAACCCCGGCACGGTCCGCTGTGCCCCATCCCCGTCGAGCACGACCAACCGGTCACCCAAGGCGACCACGATCCGTCCACCGACCGCGACCACCCCCCGAGGGGTCCCGTCGAGATCGGTTCTGCTCGGCGCCCCGCCATCGAGGGGAACCGAGACCAGCGTGGCCGGTGCGGTCACCGGTACCAGTAGTGCCCCGCCGTCGACGGCGAGCACCAGGTCCGCGGCTGGACCGGGCAGCGGCACCTGGCGCACCGGCCTCTGGTGTGCCGCGGCCCTGGCATTCAGCGGGCTCAGGTGCAGCCGCGGGGGATCGGTCAGCGCAACGGCCACGGTGCCAGTCCGGGGATCGATCACCACAGCAGTGGCTGGCGATCCGAGGGCCAGCACGGTGCCGGCAGCGACAGGCCCGTCTCGGGGAGCCGAAGCAGGTCCCTGGGGGAGTAGAGTCGCCTGGTCTCCCACGCCCCCCGCCGCGCCGCATCCTGCGATCAGCCCGGCGACGAGCAACGCAGCGGCGAGCGCCGCGCGGGGGGCACCGGGCACACCGACCTCCTTGCCGGCAAGGGACAGACCCCCAGCATTCCCGACATGACACCCTGCCGTCATCCTCAAGCAGCCGGTTGGTCGCGTGCAGTATGCGCCCAGCCCCACCAGGCACAGCAACGGCCGATGCGGCAGCTAACCGAGCCGGCGCTCCGGATACCCGAGTTCCACCGCGCTGACGTCGTCCAGGGCGGAGCGGATCGCGGGAGCCAGTTCCACCGCCTCCGCGGCCAGCGAGCCGGCGAGCTGGGCGCGGTCCCGAGCTCCGACGACCGGGGCCACCACCCCCGGGCGGTCTCGCACCCAGGCCAACGCGACTTCCAGCGGCGAGGTGCCCAGCCCGTCCGCTGCGGTGACCACGGCCTGCACGATCCGCGCCGCCCGCTCGGTGCGGTGATGCTCCACATACCGCGCGAAGTGCGCTGACGCCCCCCGGGAGGCACAGGGAGTTCCGTTGCGGTACTTGCCGGTGAGCACTCCCCGGGCCAGCGGCGCCCAGGGCAGCAGGCCGACGCCGTGGTGGGCGGCCGCGGGGACCACTTCGCGCTCCACCCCCCGCTCGAGCAGCGAGTACTCCACCTGAGTGGACACCAGCGGCACCTCCGAGCAGGCGTTGGCGGTGGCCAGTTGCCAGCCGGTGTAGTTGGACACCCCGACGTAGCGGACCTTGCCTGCCCGCACCGCGTCGGCTACCGCGGAGAATGTCTCCTCCAGGGGTACCGCCGGATCCCAGGCATGCAGTTGCCACAGGTCAACGTGGTCGGTCTGCAACCGGCGCAGCGACCCGTGCAGAGCCGCCAGCAACGCCCCGCGGGACGCCCCGCCGCCGAATGGCCCTTCGTCCCGGCGGGCCACCGCCTTGGTGGCGAGCACCACCTCGTCCCGTGGGACGACGTCCGCCAGCAGCCCGCCCAGAATCCGTTCCGCCTCACCCTCGCAGTACACGTCCGCGGTGTCCACCAGCGTCCCTCCGGCCTCGACGAACGCGATCAACTGGTCGGCGGCCTGGTCGGCGTCGGTGTCGCGACCCCAGGTCATGGTCCCGAGCGCCAGCCGGGACACCCGCAGGCCACTTCGGCCGAGGAGACGCTGCTGCACGGGTGCACGCTACGCGGAGCCGGGGGGGGGGGGGGGGGGGGGGG
>DASTLT010000107.1:0-2544 GCA_035714625.1 Pseudonocardiaceae bacterium
CCCAGGTGCGGGCCGACTTGAAGGCGGCCCGGTTCGTCCCGTTGCCCGTACGGGAACGGATGATCCCGAAGTCCGGCGGCAAGCTGCGCCGGCTGGGCATCCCGACCGTGCGGGACAGGGTCGTGCAAGCGGCTCTGAAGCTGGTGCTCGAGCCGATCTTCGAGGCGGACTTCCAGCCATGCGCCTATGGCTTCCGCCCAAGGCGCCGGGCGCAGGACGCCATCGCTGAGATTCATCAGTTCCACACCTACGGCTACCGGTGGGTGCTGGACGCGGATATCGAGGCGTGTTTCGACTCCATCGACCACACGGCCCTGATGGGCCGGGTGCGCCGACGGGTCGGTGACAGACGCGTACTGCATCTGGTGAAGGCGTTCCTGAAGTCCGGCATCCTCACCGTCGATGGTGCCGAGCTTGGGACGGTCACTGGCACGCCGCAAGGTGGTATCCTCTCCCCGCTGCTCGCTAACATCGCCTTGTCCGTCCTCGACGATCACTTCGCCGAGGTGTGGCGGGCGACCGGAAGCGAGACCCGGCGTCGAGGCATCCGCAAGCGTGGTGGCGCGACCTGTCGACTGATCCGCTACGCGGATTTATGCCGGGTTCGGCATAAGTCCGCTTATGCCGGCCGCCGGGTTATGCCGCGTCGGGTGTGTCGGCGCTGGTCGGGCTGATGTCGGGGTCGTGCTTGTCGGCATAATCTGGCGGTCCCGAGGTCGTGATCGGCGGTTTCCTGGTCTGAGTTGTCGTCCCGGACCAGGAGGAGATCATGGGTGCTCGTGATGTGGTGAACCAGACCGTGGCCGCGCCGGTGGCTGCGGTGTTGGAGGACTACCGCGCGTTCCTCGTCGGTGAGCGCGGTCTGGCTGCGGAGTCGGTGCGCTGTTACTGCAACCACGCTCGCGTGTTCCTCGCCCAGTTGCCGGACCCCGTCGAGTCGGGGTTGAGGGGCCTGTCCGCGGGAGGGGTCACGGCCTACGTGGTCGCCTACTGCCAGGGCAGGAACACGTGGTCGGCCAAGGCGATGGTGACCGCGTTGCGGTCCCTGCTGCGCTACCTGCACGTGTCCGGTCGGGTGCCGACCTCGTTGGCTGGCGCGGTCCCGGCGGTGGCAGGTTGGCGGCTGGCCGCCCTTCCCCGTGGGTTGATGGTCGGGCAGGTGGACGCGCTGATCGCCAGTTGCGACCTGCAGGTCGCGGTGGGCGTGCGTGATCACGCGGTGTTGGTGGTGCTGGCCCGGCTTGGGCTGCGCACCGCGGAGGTCGCCGCGCTGGGTCTGCAGGACGTGGACTGGCGGGCCGGGGAGGTCCTGGTCCGCGGCAAGGGCGGCCGGGTGGAACGGCTCCCGCTGCCGGTGGCCGTCGGGGAGGCGTTGACCGGGTATCTGATCGGGGTCAGACCGACCTGCCAGTGCCGGTCGGTGTTCCTCACCGCGCGGGGTCGCCCGCCGCGGCCGCTGACCGCGATGGCGGTCCGGCAGATCGTCGCGCGGGCCTGCCGGCGAGCGGGTCTGCCCCGGTTGGGCGCTCACCGGCTGCGGCACACCCTGGCCAGCGACATGCTGCGGGCGGGGATACCGCTGGCGCAGGTCGGCCAGGTGCTGCGGCATCGCAGCCAGCTGTCCACCGCGATCTACGCCAAGGTCGACCACACACGCCTGCGGGACGTGGCCCGGCCCTGGCCCGGTCAGCGGTGAACGCCGTGAACGACGGTGCGCCTGCGCCGGCGGGCCGGTTACGGCGGGAGGCCGAGCAGTATCTGATGATGCGGCGGGCGCTGGGGTTCAAGCTGTCCACCCAGGGCCGGTTGCTGCTCAGCTTCGTGGACTTCTGCGAGCAGCAGGGCGTGGCCACCGTGACCACCGATGCCGCGGTGGCGTGGGCCACCGCCACCCCGCGCAGCCGGGACTCGCTGTGGTGGGCTCGGCGGCTGATGGTGGTGCGGATCTTCGCCCGGCACCTGCACGCCCTGGATCCGGCCACCCAGGTGCCACCCGATGACGTGCTGCCGCACTCCTTCCGCCGCACCACGCCCTACCTGTACTCCGAGGAACAGCTGCGCGCGCTGATGCAGGCCGCGCACCTGCTACAGCCCAGGCTGCGGGCCGCGACCTACGCCACGGTGATCGGGCTGCTGGCCGCCTGCGGGTTGCGCATCAGCGAGGCATGCCGGCTCGACCATGAGGATGTCGACCTCGACACCGGCGTGCTGACCGTGCGCGACTCCAAGTTCGGCAAGTCCAGGATCGTGCCGGTGCACGCCACCACGCTGGGCGCCCTACGCATCTACGCCGTACGCCGCGACCACCTGTGCCCCGCCACAGCCTCCACGGCGTTCTTCGTCTCCACCCGCGGTACCCGTCTAGACGCCCACAACACCTCGCATACCTTCGCCGAACTGCTGGAGGCGGCCGGGATCAGGCCACCGGCAGGGGTGCGCCGTCCCCGCCTGCACGACCTGCGTCACACCTTCACCGTCGCCACCCTGCTGGAGTGGTACCGCGCTGGGGTCGAGGTGCAGGCCCGGTTGCCGGTGCTGTCGACC
>DASTLT010000108.1:0-14745 GCA_035714625.1 Pseudonocardiaceae bacterium
CACTGATGGCACCTCAGTGCGCTCGACACACTGACCCCTGCAGCGATCTCATAACAAGTCGAGTTTTCACTCCAGATCTACATTGATTGATGAACTCTTAGCGCTTCACCTAGTTGCTCCCATAATCCTTTGGCAGCACTGGAACTCTGGTATGGGCTGAGCGTCCGGGAAATGACTGCAAGCCGCTCGTACCCGACACGGGTACCCGACTTGGTAATCGTGTCCAGGGCCTGTTGGCACAGGTTGGCTCCGCGCTCGATGTCACCTCGCTCGAGGTAAGCATAGGACAAGTCAGCGCGGACAATGCCCACAACCTTGGTCTCGGAGCTGACGACGGTCCGGAGCAGACGATCTGCGATGGCTTCCATTGCAGGATGGTTGAGGCGGGCATAGGCTGCCACCGCCATACCATCCAGCCGCATAGGAACGAAAAACCGGGTCCAGATTGGCCGCTCGCCCCGTTCGTTAAGGACGTCTTGAGCGAGAAAAGCTTCATCCAGTGCGCGCAGGGCGTCGGTGCGGTCACCAAGCATAATGCATTCTTCAGCCAGCCGGGCGAAGAGCCAGGACCGCATGGCGGGCTGCTGCCGAGGCAGAATCGATATTGTTTCTCGAAGGAACCTCGCTGCGTCGCCTGGAGATCCCTGCGTAGAGGCGAGATAGCTACGGTAAGTACGCACGCAGGCTACTAGTGGTACGTCGTTCACTTCGGATGCTGCGCGCTCAGCCACACGATAATAATTGGCGGCTCGAGAATAGTCGCCTTGATCGTAAAAAAGCCAGCCTGTGAGGGCCGCCGTCATGCCGGCCTGGAATATTAATCGATGCCTTACGGCATCATCATCTGTGGTTTTTATCAAAGCCGTGATTGTGTCTTGGTGAAAATTTGCTTCCTCAATTATGAGGACGGACGGGTAACGTTCCTCGAGATCATAGAGAGCATTGGTGCACATTTGGATGGCGTCGATGGAGTCTGCCTTCAGATGATCTTGGCCGGTCAGGGCATTCTCGAGTCGCCGCCAGGGCTCATTGAGCAAGATCCCAGCAGATCCAGCCGCCGCAGCGGTCTTGCTGAACCGGTGGAGAAAGCGGCGGCGGGCGGGACAGACCGTCTGGCAGGCTCATTTACTCCACCTTGTCCCGGTCTCCTGGAGGACCCATTCGAGGTAGGCTTCGTGCCCGGCGCAGACATCGGTCGCCAGCAGTTCGGGCACGTCGTAACTGTGTCTCTCGATAAGCCATTTTGCCATCGCGCTGTATCGTGCAGCGCTCGTCTTAATGGTCAGACGCCACTCCGAATCCGACGTCGACTTCCCTTTCCACCAGTATGTGCTCGTGATAGGACCATCGACCTGGACGCATGCGGCAAGGTGCTCCTCGATCAGCCCTGCAGCCAACTGGTTCGCCTCCTCCTCACTGCCGGTCGTTGTCACGACCTGCCACACGCGAGTTTCGTTCATCGCTGATAGCTCCCTTCTCGGTTCTGTCCTGATTTTGCCCGATAGCTGCCCGCATATGCCCTGTCACCCACTCCGATCCGCCTCCAGGCTAGAGCCCCACGGTAAGAGCACCGGGCTGTCACGGCGGGAGGAGTGGCCATGGCTACAGACTCTGCGCGCACAGCGCCGCACCGACCAGAGCCCAGCGGGTGCCGCTCTCAGGCGCAGGGAAACCATTGCGCTGCGGCGGTGGCGCGGCTGCGGTGTTCAGCGAAGCGCCGGCGGACCTCGGTGATGGCGGCCTGGAGGGGAAAGAGATCCCGGGTGACGAGTTGATCGGGATGGTCGGCGCTCACGGGGTGCCAGTAGACGCCGTCGGCGGTGATGGTGACCTCGGGGATCAACGACTCGAGGGTCAGTTCCAGGCCATGATCGGCGGCGCCGCGGTGGGCGAGCGAGCGGATCACTTGGTCTTCTCGGGCGATGCCGAGCGAGTCGAGAAAGGTATGGAACGGTGCAAGCTCGGAGGTCTGCTCCGGTGGCAGGGTGGCTGCGACCCGCACGCGGAACCCCTCGGCGTGCGCGATGCGAATCCCAGCGACCGCGCGGTCCCAGGATCCGCGGCCCCGGTGCCGGTCATGTAGCTCCGGGGTGGCCGAGTCGAGGCTGATCTGCACTGCCAGGCGGGTCCGGTCCATGCGACGGAGGGATTCCAGCCGGCGACCGCGGAAGAGCATTCCGTTGGTCAGCAGGGTGGTGGGCAGCGCTGCAGTGCACGCGGCAACGAGGTCGTCGATGTCGGGCAGGAGGAACGGTTCTCCACCGGTGAGTATCAGCTCGGTCACCCCGGCGTCGACGGCTTCGCCGGCCAGGCGGCGGACCCGGTCAATTCCCAGTGCCCGGCGGGGTGCCTGGGGCGACGATCGCGCGCAGCAGTAATCGCAGGCCAGGTTGCAGTCGAAGTTGGTGTACAGCCACAGGCGCGTGCCGGGAAGCTGACCGGGGTCCAATTCGGCGAGTGGATCAGCGCTGCGTCCACGCCGCACGATCGCAACATTGTCTCGTATCTCGACCAGCTCATTGCCGGTCCGGCTGCACCACGCCGCGACGGTCTCGGTCAGTTGACCGGGATCGCCACCGCCCAGCGGCACAGTCACCGTGGTGCCCCGGGCCACTGCGCCGACGCGTTCAACCAGATCCAGCACCCACCGGTGACTCACCATCGCATCAGGATTCCCTGCTCCTGGATCGCTGCGAAGAGTGACGCGTACCCGTCGAGCTGCGGAAGGACCCACTGCCGCAGGCCCTCCATTTCCAGGATCGGCCGGTGCTGCGGATTATCCCAGTCCATCGCGAGCAACTGGTCGACCCACGGCTGCACGCGGTCCGGCGGCAGTTCCGGCAGTGCGGTGAAGTTGCAGTGGCAGTAGGTCGGTGATGCCCAGAACACCTCGAACGCGCCGGGCATCAGCTCCTCGCGGCCGATCGCCTCCCAGGTGTTGATCCCGATCGCGGCAGCGTCCGCGCGCTCGTCCAGCACCGCGCGCAGCGCGTCCAGCTCGCTGCGTCCGGTGTCACCGTGCTTGCCCACATCACTGTTGATCCGCACCAACTCCACCGCGTCCGGGTCCAGACCAGCGCGAGCCAGGAAGTGCACCGGCAGGATCGCCGCCTGCGCGGAGTCCTTGGATCCCAGCGCGAGCCGCCTGCCGTGCAGGTTCGCCAGACCTTCCAGACCACTACCAGAACGGGCCACGAACATCGTGCGGAAGGCGGTGTCGGTGTCCCGCATGGCCAGGGCACGGCAGGCCCCGCCGGTCTGCGCGACGGTCCGGGCCCACGCCAGGTTGGTGTTCCAGGCGATGTCGATCGTGCCCGCCAGCAGGGCGTCGACCTGCCGCCCGTAGTTGGAGAACAACACGAAGTCCATCTCCGCAGGGCCGTCGGCGAAGTAGTCGCGCATCCCCTCCCAGATGGTGACGACATTGGGAGTGTAGGCGACCGCGCCCACGATCAACGGCTTGCTCACGTCCCGCCTCCTTCTGGTCAGAACAGGGGCTGCCCGGTGATGGCCTTGCCGTAGAAGTCGTAAAGGACATCAGCGGTGGGGGCCATCACGTGGCCTGCTCTGGCATCCCGGAAGTACCGGTCGATCTGGAGGTGCTCGGAGAACGCGGCGCCGCCGCACACCCGCATGGCGGAGTCGGTGATGCGCAGCGCCGCATCGTTGGCCGCGGCTTTGACTCCTAGCACGTGCAGCACCGTGTCGTCGGCGGGTTGGGCCAGCCGGTCAGCGGCCTGGGTGAGGTAGGCCTGAGTGCAGGCCAGCTCGATCGACATCCTGGCCAGTTGGGCGCGAATGGTGGGCAGCGCGGACAGGCTTTCGTCGAGATGTTCCAGCCGTGCCGCACTGGTATGCCGGACTGCCCCGTCCACGGCCGCCTGGCACAGCCCGATCGAGACCGCCGCGTTGCCGAGGTTGAACCACGGCATCACCGTCTGCAACATCAGATCAAATCCGCCGCCAGCTTCCCCGAGCCGGTAACTCTCCGGCACCTCGACGTCAAAGGTCATCGGGGCAGAAGCATTACCACGCAGCCCAAGCCCATGCCATCGACCAGCAACCGCGACACCCTGCATTTCCGCTGGAATCGCGAACACGTCGACACCGTCGGCGTCCGCGGTCAGCGTGGACGCGACGTAGACATCGGCGTGGTCCGCGGAGGTCACCCAGCTCTTGCGGGCCTGGATCCGCACCCCTGCGTCGTTTCGCTGGGCCCGGGACACCGGGGCCCAGAAATGCGAGCGTGACCCAGCCTCGGACAAGGCCAGTGACGCAAGCACCTGGCCACCGGCCAGCCCGGTCAGCAGATCGGGCAAGCCGGGCGGGGGGGCCGCAGCAACCGACATGGCCGCGCTCACGTGCATCAGGTAGATCATGGCGGTGGAGCCGCACACGCTGGCCAACGAACTCACGACCTGGGCCAACTCGTGCGGGCCCGCACCCAGCCCGCCGACCTCGGGCGAGAGGGTGAGACCGAGCAATCCGGACTCTCGCAGTGCCGCGACAGCCTCGGTGGGGAAGCTTGCGGCGGCGTCCACCTCATGGGCCGACTCCCGGGCCACCGCAAGCACCGGATCGAGTTGTGCGCTCAGTTCCACGCGCCGAGTCCTTTCTACCGATCTACCGAAACGAAAACCTCACCAGAGTTCGGCGGAACACCCTAGAAGGGCCAACGCCCGGAGAACCGGGCGGCGAGCTTGCCGTCCAGGCCCCACACCCGCCCAGCCGGCACGATCGCCAGCAGCAGGAGCGGAACCAGGTCCAACGGGTACTCCCACAAATAGAGACGGTTATCCCACAGCATCAGCCAGATTGGGGTGATCAGCAACAACCCGCCGAGCGCCGCCAACCGGCTGGCGACACCGAAAAGCAACCCAAGTCCGATCGCCAGCTCGGCACCGGTGAGGAGCCACTGGAAGAGCTCCCAGTTCGCTAGCACCAGGTCGGTGTAGAGCGTCCGCAGCGGGGCGATCCTGGTCTTGTCGACCGCATCGACAAGGATACCCCGTGCTCCCGAGCGGTTGATGAGGGTGAAGGAGAAAGGACCCCAATCGACGGCGCCCACTCCGACAATCTTGGCCACTGCGTTGCTCAGCCAGATCACCCCGAACAAGATCCTCAGGGCAGCGAACCCGCGGGCCAGGGAACGCGGCGAGGCGCCCAACTTCGCGACCTGCTCGGCGGTGCGCCGCATGACAATCGCCTTCCGGGCCTGGTGAAGGTTGGAGGGGCCGTCGCCTGCTGATCACTTGCCGTATCACGGTACCAACCCCTATCGACTGTGTCCATGCACTGGTGAGCGACGCGGCCGGGCAGTTAACCTTGCTGCTGAGCCAGGCGAGGGCCTGAGCCGCCGACATCCCGGGAGCACCGGGCCCGCCCCTGATGAGCTGAACATCGAGACCAACCTGACCTTGAAGTGGGCGCAGGAATCGGGACCGTGGCCGAGCGCATTCCGGTCTGTCAGAGCTTGACCATCATCGAGTACAGCGCCAACCTGACGCCGCACTTACGACAGCGGGTACCGCATGCACAGATCATTCAAGGGGATGCGCTCACCATCTTGCCGACGGTGCGCTGCGATGTGCTGGTGAGCAACCTCCCGGCGAAGTTGACACCGGCCGTTGTCGAGCTGCTGCCGGCGCTGGATTTCCGGGTGGCGCTGGTCACCGTGGCGTCGAGCGATAAGTTGGCGTCGCTGCAGGGCGTTTTTGTGCTTGAACCAGTCACGGTGTTGGCACCCGACGACTTCCGGCCGCCGCAGGCGGCGTGGGTCGAGATCATCAGGATCACGAGAGCAGCCCGCCCACCGGGAGCGCAGCGCTGCTCAGCGGGCGCCACCGACCGGCAGGCAGGCGCGCCGGCCGACGCCGCGGACCTCGAAGCCGACCCGGCGCAGCACGTCGGCGTCGAGCAGGTTGCGGGTGTCCACCACCACGCGACGGTCGACCAGGTGGGCCAGCCGGCCCCAGTCCAGCGCCCGGAACTCGGGCCACTCGGTGAGCACCACCAGGGCCGCGGCACCGGAGGCGACCTTCAGCGGGTCGTCGGCAACCTGCAGGTCCTCGGTCACGCCGGGGACCGCGGCGTGGACGCCGGGATCGTAGCCGATCAGGTCGGCGCCTTCGGCGGCGAGCAGCCTGGCCACCGCCAAGGCCGGAGAGTCGCGCAGGTCGTCGGTACCGGCCTTGAAGGTCAGGCCGAGCAGCCCGATGCGCGCTCCGGTCAGCGAGCCACCCACCGCGTCACGGATCTTGTCCACCATCCGCACCCGCTGCCGGGTGTTGGTGTCCAGAGTGGCCCGCAACAGGGGGAAGTCGAACTCTGCCGCGACGCAGACCTGCAGCAGCGCGTGGGTGTCCTTGGGCAGGCAGGATCCGCCCCAGCCGGGACCCGGCTGCAGGAACGCCTGCCCGATCCGCCGGTCGTAACCAATACCCTCGGTGACGTCGAGCACGTCGGCGCCGAGCCGCTCGCACAGTTCGGCGACGGCATTGACGTAGGACAGCTTCATCGCCAGGAAGCAGTTCGCGGCGTACTTGACCATCTCCGCGCTGACCGCGTCAGTCAGCACGGTCGGCGCGCCCAAGCGGGAATACAGCGCCGCCACCCGCTCGGCCGCGTCCTGCGCGTCACAGCCCACCACGATCCGGTCCGGAGCGAGGAAGTCCTGCACTGCCGAGCCCTCCCGGAGGAACTCCGGGTTGCTGACCACCGACACGTCCGGGCGGGCCAGCAGCTCGGTGATGTGCGCGGCGGTGCCCACCGGCACGGTGGACTTGTTGACCACTACGCAGCCCGAGGGCAGCACGTCGCGCACCTCGGCGGCCACCGACTCCACCGCAGCCAGATCCGCCGCCCCCCCGGCGCCCATCGGGGTGGGCACGCAGAGGAACACCACCTCCGCCGCGTCGGGCCCGCGACCGACCGCCGTGGTGGCCCCCAACACGAACCGCAACCGCCCCGCGGCCAGTCCCTCCGCCACCAGCTCGGGCAGTCCCGGCTCCAGGATCGACACCTCACCCCGGGACAGCCGGGCCAGCTTGTCCTCGTCCAGGTCGGCACACACCACCCGATGCCCCAGCGAGGCCAGACACGCACCCGTGGTCAGACCCACATACCCCGAGCCGATCACCGCGATTCGACGGACGAACATGCCTTCTCCCACCTGGCGCCGTTGACGCCAGAATCGTGACACAAACCTCGCTTCCGCAGTGCACCGGAACGACGTCCATCAGGGTGCAGTGAGGTCACCCACATAGGGCACCTGAAGGACGTGCTCGGAGCTCATCCAGTTACGCAGCGCGTGCGTGGCCTGCACGTCGTCGGAGTTGTAAGTGAGCAACCGCGCGCGCTGGCCAGGATCCAGCACGTGGCCACCCAGCCCCACCGCATCCCGGTACCAGCGCATCGAGTTCTCCCCACTGGCCTCCGGGTCGTGCCAGGAGAAGCCGGCGACCGGAGCGATCGTCTTGAGCCCCTTGCCGTGCGCGCACAGGAACTCGGCGCTGACCACCCCGTACAGGTCCACCCATTGGTCGGAGGAGATGAACTGCTGCACCTCAGCTACGCTCGGCACCCCCGGGACGGCAGCGAAGCGCTCCGCAGAGGACAGCATCCACCGGTTCTCGGCCTGCTCGTTGTAGCAGTAGGCGCGGAAGCTCAGGCCCGCCCGGGTCGCCCGGGAGCGCACGTCCATCAGCCAGCCCCAGAACTCGGCGAACGACCGGGCCTCATCCGGGGTCGGCACTGGTTCCCAGGTGACGAACGCGCGGTAACCGTGGCCCACTCCGACGTCGGCTCCGGTGAGCAGGCAACCCCACAGGTAGGCGCCAGCCTCGCCGAAGCTCTCCAGATCCACGTCCACCTCGACGGCGGCGCGCGGGACGGTAATGCGCCGGTTGCGCCGCACCAGGGCCAGCTCCCGCTGCCAGGCGCGGGCCAGCGCCACCGCGTCCGGGAAGGACACCCCGGCCAGCAACGCCGGCGGCTGGCCCGCCGGATCCAGCGCGGCCAACTCGTCCACGGTGTGCACCCCGGCCAGCCGCAGCAGCGCCGCGTCCTCCCCGCGCAGCACCATGCTGACGTCGCGGGCTGCCCGCAGCGCGGCCCCGCAGGTCGGCCACCAGGGGCAGGACCGGCACTCGGTGACCCGGGACGGCTGGGCCAGCGGCTCGCCCCCGGTGGCCGCGGCCAGCGCGATCGCCAGCCGATCGGCGAATCGGGTGTCGTACTCGCCCATCGCGCTCCGCCCGCCCGGCCAGGTGGGCGCATCCAGGTCATGCCAGAGCACCACATCGGCGTCCAGCCCGATCACCCCTCCGGTGGCCCGGCCTCCTGCCGCGTGCCCGGCTGACTGCAGCAACCGCACGGCATGGGCCAGGCGGAGCTGGTCCCTGGGCTGCGGGCGGACCCGGCGGCCCGGGTCCGGGCGGGCCACCGACGGCAACGGCACGGCCAGCGGGCTGGTCCGCGCCCCCGCGCCAGGGTCGGTGACCTTGTGCCGGACCACGAGCACCGGGAGGTAGCCTCCGTGCTGGCGGACCAGCAGGTCCACCCCGCCGCGCCGGCCGCCGCGAGGATCGGTGGGCAGCAGCCCGCCCCAGACCAACCGCACCCCCGCCGCCAGCTGGTCCTTGGTCGCGGCGCCGCGCTGCGCCGCGGGCAGGCCCGCAGGCACCTCCGCCCACTCCGCGCCGCGGCCCCGGGCCAGGAGGTCGGCCACCTGGCGGCGGTACGCCGCGGTGTCCGCGACCCGCTGCTCGACAGTCGGGTCCGGAGCAGCCCGCAGGGCGTCGGCCGCCGCCGGGTCGTGCTCCAGATGCACCCGCCGGCGGCACCGGGTGAGCACACTCGCGTCGAGCAACACCGGAGAGTCCACAGCCGAGTCCACCGCGTCAGCCTAGGATGCGGGGCCGACATCGGGGCGGTGCGCCGCACCCGCTCACCCCGCCACGTCAGGCCCCGCCCTCGATGAACCCGCGCTGACGCAGCCAGGTCTGGGCCACCTCGCGGGCCGGCTTGCCGTCCACCGCCACCTGGCGGGTCAGCTCAGCCAGCACCCGGTCGGTGAGCCTGCGGGCAATGGGGGCGAACACCCGCGCGATGTCCGGCGCCCGGTGGTAGGCGTCCTGCCGGATGGCGACCGCCGCGTTGTCCGGCGGATGGAACTCCTTGTCGTCCTGGAGCACGGTGAGCTGAAGCTGCGCAGTGCGCGGATCGCCCGCGGTGACCTCCCCGAACGCACACTGCTGCTGCTCGGCGATGGCCTGGTAGATGGCGTCGCCCGGCAGCACCCTGAGCCGGTCCGGCGGCACCTGGAAGCCGTATGCCTGCTGCAACCCGGGCAGGCCGAACCGCCCGCTCTGGTACGCGCGCTCAACGCACAGGTTGCCGGGCTGACCGGACTTGACGTACCCGGCCAGGTCGGACAGCGACGTCAGCCCAAGCTGCTGGGCCCGTTGCTGCGGGACGGCGAAGGCGGGGGTGGGGTTGAACCAGGTGGGCTCCAGCCAGACGATCTTGTGCTCGGCCAGATCCCGCTTCTCCAGTGCCCGATACTGGGGCGAGGCACCCGGAACCGGCTGCTGCTTGAGGAAGGAGACCCACGCGGTGCCGGTGTTCTCCCAGTACAGGTCGATGTCGCCGCGCAGCAGCGCATCGCGATTGGCCTGGGCGTTCCCGAGGTTGCACCGGTCGTCGACCTTTGCCTCCACCGACTGCAGCGCGGCGACCGCCATCTCGCAGAGCACCTGATGGTCCGCGGAGCCCTTACCGCCGACGGTGTAGGACTGCCCGCCGAGATCGATCGGGTTGACCTGGTGAGCGAGGCTGCCACCGGATACCGAGCCACAGCCGGCAACCAGTACGGCGGTGGCTGCGGTGGCGGCCAGGAACCGCGATGTTCTCGTTCGCACCTGTTCGCTCCTGTCCCTGGAGTTGGTAGCGGCGTCCTAGGGTAAAGGTGCCGCTACCATCGGTGCGCACGCAGTCCGCCGGTCGCAACCCACCCCGTGCTCAGGATCTGCCGATGAAGCCCCGCTCGGTGAGCCAGTCCCGGGCAACCTGGCGCTCCGGCTTGCCGTCCGCGGACTTCTGCCGGTTCAGTTCGGCCATCACCTCGTCGGTCAGGGCTGCGGAGATCGGCGCGAAGACCTCGGCGATCTCCGGTTGGCGGTCGTAGGCATCCTTGCGGATGGTCACCGCCGCGTTGTAGAGCGGGTGGTACTTCTTGTCGTCCACCAACACCGTCAGCCCTAGCTGCGGGATGCGGCCGTCAGTGGTGAACACCTCACCGAACAGGCACTCCTGCTGATCGGCGGTGGCCTGGTAGATGGCCCCGGTCTGCAGCACCTTCAGCCGCTGCGGTGGCACCTGGAAACCGTAGGTCTGCTGCAGCCCCTGCAGGCCGTCGTCCCGGTTCTGGTACTCGGTCTCGATGCAGAGATTGCCGGGCCGGTCGGACCGGATGTAGGCAGCCATGTCCGACAGGGTCCGCAGGCCGAGCTGCTGGGCCCGCTCCGCCTTGACGGCGAAGGCGTAGGTGTTGTTGAACGGCGTCGGCTCCAGCCAGACGATCTGGTTCTCCGCCAGGTCCCGCTCCTTGACCGCCTCATACTGCTGCCGGCTGTCCTGGATGGGCCGCTGTTTCAGGAAGGTCACCCATGCGGTGCCGGTGTAATCCCAGTACAGGTCGAGATCCCCGGCAAGCAGCGCGTTGCGATTCGCCTCGGTCCCTCCGAGGTTGCACCGGTCGGTGACCTGCGCGGCGACCGACTCCAGCGCGGCGACCGCGATCTGGCACAGCACGAGCTGCTCGTCGAAGTTCTTACCACCGACGGTGTAGGACTGGCCCTCCAGGTTGACCGCCTCGGCCAGGCTCCCGCGCTTGGCGGCCGGCCCGCTGCCGGTCAGCCCGCCACAGCCGGCGACCAGTGCCGCTGCCACCAGCGCAACGAGTGCGATGCCGGAGCGGCGGTAACCGACTGGCCATGATGTCAAACCCATGCGTTCTCCTCTCCGAAACCCGACTCTGTGTCGAACCCGACTCTGGGCACCCCGAACCCCGATCCGCTGCTCACCCGGTTCGCCCGCTCACCAGCCGTTCGGCGACGCCGGCCAACCAGTCGATGAGCAGCGCCAGCGCCGCCACGATGGCCGAGACCACGAACACCGCCTCCGGCCGCCCGAGCTTGATCATGCTGTCGATGGGCTGGCCGAGCCCGCCCGCGCCGATGAAGGCGGCCAGCGTGGCGGTGCCCACGCCCAGCACCAAAGCCACCCGGATCCCGGCCACCATCACCGGCACCGCCAGCGGGATCTCCACCCGCCACAGCGTCTGCCGCGCCGACATGCCCATCCCGCGGGCCGCCTCGATCAGGGCGGGGTCCACCTGCCGCAACCCCACCACCGTGTTGGTGAGCACCGGCAGGAACGAAGCCACCACCAACGCGATGATCGCCGTCGTGGTGCCGAAACCCAGCGCGAAGGCCAGCAGGATGAGCACCCCGTACGGCGGCAGCGCCTGCATGAAGCTGCCGAAGGCGAGCGTCGCGGTGCGCAGCCGGCCCAAAGCGGGACGGCTCAGCATGATGCCCAGCGGTAGCGCTATGCTGATCACCAGCCCGGTGGACGTCGCGGTAATCCACACGTGCTCGAGGAACCGGGCCCACAACGTCGAGGAATCCAGTGCGCGTTGCTCGACGCTGTCCAGCTCCCGGGTCATGGTGTAGAGCAACACCAGGGCCATGCCGACGATCACGATCACCGGGGTGGCGATCAGGTCCCGGTTGCGCCAGATCCAGCCGGACCGGTGAACCGGCACCGTCCCGACCCCGGCAGAGCCGCCAGCGACGGCGGTCATGGCCGGCGCCCCTTGGTCCGCAGGTCGCTGACCAGGGCGTCCCAGCGCAGCGCGCCCAGGGGCTGGCCGTTGCCGTCGACCACGACGACCAGCGGGGCCCGGGCGTCGAGCATGACATCAACGGCGTCGTACACCGTGCCCGACAGCGGCACCGTCACCAGCGGGGGCGGCTGCGCGGAACCGGGCAGGTGCTGCCAAGCGGCCGGGCGGCCCGCGTGGTCCACCGCGAGCACCGGGTGGCCATTGGCCGGAGCGTCGGAGATCACCACCTCGTCCAGCTCCAGGTGGTTGAGCTCGAGCAACGACAGCCGCCGCACCGCAGCGCCGCTGCCGACGAACTCGGCGACGAAGTCATCCGCGGGATGGGTGAGCACCTCGCCGGGGGTGTCGTACTGCGCCAGCTCACCGCCGGGGCGGAACACGGCGATCCGGTCACCCAGCTTCACCGCCTCGGACAGGTCGTGGGTGACGAAGCAGATGGTCTTGGCGACCTGGCGCTGCACCTCGAGGAACTCGTCCTGCAGCCGCTCGCGGGTGATCGGGTCGATTGCCCCGAAGGGCTCGTCCATCAGCATCACCGGCGGGTCGGCCGCCAGACCGCGGGCCACCCCCACGCGCTGCTGCTGCCCGCCGGAGAGCTGGCGCGGGTAGCGGTCCCGGAAGTCGGCCGGCTCCATGCCCACCAGGTGCAGCAACTCGTCGACTCGAGCCGCGATGCGGTTCCTGCTCCAGCCGAGCATTCTGGGCACCACCGCGATGTTGTCCGCGATCGTCAGGTGCGGGAACAACCCCACCTGCTGGATCACGTAGCCGATCCGCCTGCGCAACTGATCGCCGTTGACCTCCGTGACGTCCTCCCCATCCAGCAGGATGCGCCCGGCGGTGGGCTCGATGAGCCGGTTCATCATCTTCAGCGTGGTCGTCTTCCCGCACCCTGAAGGGCCGATCAGCATCACGATGAGGCCCTCGGGCACGTCCAGGGTCAGCTCAGCGACGGCGGGCCTGGGCTGTTTGGGATAGGTCTTGCTGACGCCCTCAAGCGCGATCATCGGGCGCTCACCGCTGCGATGAGCGGAGCCGGGCACGGGCTGCACGGTCTCAGACACGGATCCCCCTGGGAATGGTGAAGCGCTGGGCGATGAAGAAGATGACCTCGTAACCGACCGCCACCACCAGGCATCCCAGCGTGCCGGTGACGACCTGGTTGAACGAGTTGACGGCGCCCAGCCGGGCCAGGCCATCCTGCAATGGCTGACCGAAGCCTGGACCGTTGATGATGGCCGCCACCACTGCAATCGAGATCGTGATCAGCACGGCGACCCGGATCCCGGAGATGATCACCGGCCAGGCCAGCGGCAACTGCACCCGCAGCATCCGGCGCACCGGGCCCATCCCGACGCCGCGGGCCGCCTCCAGCACCGCGGGATCCACCGAGGACAGCCCAGCCACCGTATTGCGCAGCACCGGGTAGATCGCATACAGGGTCAGCGCCACGATGCTCGGGGTGGTCCCCAGCCCCAGCAGCGGCTGCAGCAGGCCGAACAGCGCCAGCGAGGGGATGGTCAGCGCGGCCGAGGCGAGCAGCAGCGACGTCTCCTGGCCGCCCACCCGCAAGCTACGCGACCACGACCGCGGGGTGAGCTGGTTGGTGTGCAGCACCAGGGCCAGCAGCAACGAGAGCCCGGTGGCGATGCCCACCGAGTAGAGCACCAGCAGGAAGTGCGCCCGAGTGTAGAAGACCACTTCGGACTCGTGCTCCGACAGATACTCCAGGTAGCTCCCCATCAGGTGGTTGCCGCCTTCGGGCCGGCCGGCCAGCCGCCGGGAACGTCGAGCACCACGAGACCGAGCCGGGTGGCAGCCACCAGCGTCGATCCGCCATAGGTGGCAAGGGCTGTCACGTCGGCGTCCAGGTCGATCGCCAGGACGACAGCCGGGTCCTGGCTCACCGAGGCAATGTTCAGCGTGTTGCTCGCGGCGAACACCACGTGATCCGGCCCCAGGACGGCTACGGCGTTGACCGCGGGCCCGTGGAAGATCTGCTTCCGCGCCAGGGCCCGGCGTGACGAGAGGTCCCACCTCAAGATGGCCCCATCAGTGCAGCCCGCGATAGCCAATAAATGATCTCCCTGAGAATACAGCGCGGCGGTCTGAACCGGTGCGGAATGGTCCAGACGCACCGCACGCAGGATGCGCCGCACCGGTCGTCTCTTCGCGAGGTCCCAGATGCGCACCGCATGATCGGTGGCTCCGGAGACCACCACTGGGCGGCCCTCCAGCTCGGCCACCGCCACCGCCCGCACCCAGCCGGTATGACCAGTGAAGGGGTCCCCCACCGGCGCGCCACCGTCCAGCTCCCACACCCGCACCGTGCGGTCATCAGACCCCGACACCACCACCGGGCGGCCCTCCAGCTCAGCCACCGCCACCGCCCGCACCCAATCGGTATGACCAGTGAACGGCTTGCCCACCGGCTCGCCGGTACCCAGCTCCCACACCCGCACCGTGTGATCATCAGACCCCGACACCACCACCGGGCGGCCCTCCAGCTCAGCCACCGCCACCGCCATGACCGGGCCGGTGTGCCCGGTGAACGGATCCCCGACCGGGGGGTCGGCGGGCGGCTCCCACACCCGCACGGTCTGATCCGCCGATCCGGACACCACCACCGGGCGGCCCTCGATCTCGGTCACCGCCACCGCCCGCACCCAGCCGGTATGACCAGTGAAGGGGTCCCCCACTGGCGCGCCACCGTCCAGCTCCCACACCCGCACCGTGCGGTCATCAGACCCCGACACCACCACCGGGCGGCCCTCCAGCTCAGCCACCGCCACCGCCCGCACCCAATCGGTATGACCAGTGAACGGCTTGCCCACCGG
>DASTLT010000109.1:0-20029 GCA_035714625.1 Pseudonocardiaceae bacterium
GCCAAGCATCAGCATCCGCCTCCGCGACAACACCAGCCGGGACCGTCACAGAAGCACACCGAACACCATCACAACCGCCGAATCACGCACCACGGCCCAGCGTGTCGCGAGCAGTCAGCCACAAGATTCCCGACTACTTACTGTTCGCACGGGAAGGCACAGCCGCACACGGCGCAGAGGCCGAGGTCGTCGGTGTGTTCGTTCAGAACCACGGTGGCGAGCTGGTGAAGCGCTTCGACTTCGCTGCTCGCCTCCGTCAGCGTGATCGTCTCGACCATGCCGCTCACCCCGCCGCCGGAGCGAAGAAGGTCAGCAGCCGGTCTCGGATGAGCGCCGCGGATTGCTCGGGAGGCTGGCGGTTCACGTCCACCCGCAGCACGTCGAAGCCCGCTTGGATCAACCGTTCGGTGGCCTGCTGGTAGAAGTGGGCTTCAGCGTGCGAGCTGCCAGGGCTGAGTTGGAAGCGGTTATGCGGCCCGCGCTCACTCAGCCGCTCCGCGATGACCTCGGGGTCGGCTTCGAGGATGACAGCGAGGTCGGGCCGGTCAGCCTCGGCGTTGAGATGCCAGAGAAAGGCTGGATCAACACCGTCGAAGCGCTGCATCACCAGACCTGACGGGATGTACCTGTCGCTCAAGACGACGCGGCCGGCCTCGGTGTTCGGCCGGACTTCGGCCTCAAGGTGGTGGTAGCGGTCGGCTGCGTACAAGCAGGCCAGCGCGTGGCCGGTGGTCGTCTCGGTCAGCTCGCGGCACAACGCGCCGATGGGGCCGTCGCTCGACTCGGCGGTGACGTGTACCTCTTCCCCAGCGGCAACGAGCAGTTGGGCGAGGTGCTGGACGATCGTGGACTTCCCGGCACCGCTCGGCCCGTCCACGCTGACGAACAAGCCGCGTTGGTGATCAGAAAAGGGCCGGAGGTTCATCCTCGCCCCCTCCCGGTGACTCCCCGCGCAGCTCTTCCAGGCTGTGCGCCTTGGTGGCGAGCAGGACGAACAACCGCGCGGCCACCAGTGCGTCATACGTCGCTCGGTGCGGGTTGAGGTCTTCGGGCAGGCCCTCGGCCAGCTTGAACTCTTCGACCAAGTTGCCGAGCCGATAGCTGCTCATGCCCGGCACCAACCGGCGGGCCAGCTTGAGCGTGTCGAACACCTCCGGCGGTTCCCAGCCGGTCAGCTTGCGCTGAAGAACGTCCAGGTCAACGTGGGCGTTGTGGGCGACAATCGCCGGGTGGCTCAGGGCCATGAGGACATCGACCTTGACCGCCTCGAATGGCGGGCAGTCGGCCACGTCCTTGTTGGTCAGCCCGTGGATACGGGTGGCGAAGTGCTTGATGGGCGACTCGGGCTTGACCAGCCAGCTCACCGGTTCCCCGATGCCGCCGTCGACTACGGGCACGGCGGCCAGCTCCACCAGGTCGGGCGGCTGCTGGCCGTTGCCCTCGACGTCCACGACCACGAAGCTGAGGCTCGTCCAGTCAGTCATCTTCGTTCTCGCCCTTCCATCCGATGTTGGCACGACCATGCCGACGCTCACGGTGCGGGTGGCGCACGTCGTGAACCTGGAAGCCGAGGGCGTGTTGCAGGTAGTAGCGCGGCTGCTCGGTCTCCAGGCCGGGCCAGCCGGTAAGCCTGGTCGAGGTGTTCGGGTGAGTCGTTGAGACCAGGCACCAGCGGGCGCCAGTAGAGAACCGTCCGATACCTCCGGCGCGCCGGCCTGCTCATGAGCTTCAGCGACTCAGCCGCCACGTGCGACGGGTACGGCTCGATGTCCTTGTTGTCGATGCCGCTATACGTGAACAGCAGCGTCAACTTGATGTGCTTGAGCTGGTTCAGCCGCTCGATGTCGTCCGGCTTCATCTGGTGCCGCGTGATGACGAGCACGTGATTGGTCAGACGGCGCTCGTCCAGGTCTTCCAGCACGGCGAAGGCGTGCGGCCGAACAACCGGCAAGAACGGGTCGGTAGCCCGGTTGAACACCTGCACCGGGGTCACGTGCGGCTGAAAGTACCGGTGAGTCACCAGCTCCTCGACGGCCTGGGCGTCGCTCATGAGCGCCCGCGGCACCCGCTGATCCCACAGGCCGTAGGTGTGCCGGATGCAGTACGCGCAGTCGAGCGGACAACCCTGGATGTGGTTCAGGCTGAGACCGCTCTTGCGGTACTCCACGACTTCGCGGGCACGTTCCGGCAGTTGATCGATCTGATCCCTGCTCAGCAGAGCAACACGAGTGATCACCTGGCAAGCTCCCGTATCCCTTGGGGACGGACGCCGTGACCGGCGTCCCTAACGGGAGAGTAGGAAGGAATGACGTTCCTGAATAGAAAGTTTCTTGATATTTCTCGAAACACCACGAACGGGTGGGTGTACGGGAAACTACTCGCTATCCTCTTGGGGTTCCGGGGCAAGATCATCTATCACGCGGTGGATGATCGCCCGCGCACTCCGGCCATAGCTGGCAACCCCGGCCAGGCTGTCGAAGATACCGCTGTAGAGGGACAGCTCTTGCGGCTGAGCGAGGTTCAGCTCCGCCGAGAAGGTCTCGACCATCACGCGGTCGGAGTCGAGAATCCAGAAGCCATGAGCAGGTGCGACCACGTAAGCCGTCTCGAACCCGATGATGCCGAGCTTCACGTTCGGTAGGGCAGACAGTGAGACCAGGCGGTCAAGCTGCCCGAGCATGATCTCCGGCGGACACAGCCGGTAGCGCAGAGCGGCCTCTGTCAGAACGAAGTGGAAGCGCTTGTCGGGCCGGTACAGGATGTCTTGACGCTGCACGCGCGCGGCGACCGCTTCGTCAATGTCGTTTCTAACCTTGAAGACGGTGATGCTCTGCGCGAAGCGGTAACGGGCGTATTCGGCGGTCTGGAGCAGGCCGGGAATGAAGGTGGACTCGAACGCCCGGAACAGCCGCGTCTTGGCGTCGAGGTCGGCAATCTCTTGTTGGTGCGGCTTCAAGCCCACACGAAGCTGACGCTGCCACTCGGCGTGCTGGACTTCGAGGGTGTGCAGGGAGGCAAGGAGCGCTTCGGTCTCAGCTTCGCTGTTGGTTGCCCGCGTCCAATCGTGGATGTCGTCGTCGGTAGGTGTCTGCTTGCCGTTCTCCAGCTTCGACACCTTGGAAGGCGGCCACGACAAAGACTCCGCGAGCGCACGGCCGCTAAGTCCTGCGGATGTGCGTAGCTCGCGGAGTCGCTTGCCAAGCGCGTCACGTGCTTCGTGAACGCTCGTGATGCCTGTCGTTCGCTTCGGTGGCAAAGTCGTCCCGTCGTACGGCGCGATGCCAAGCGGCATCTCGCCAGTAGTTGTGATGCACGATCACGGCGGGGTCTTCGATCAGTTCGCCGCCAAGGAAGTTCTCGTCGTCATCGAAGTGCATCCGCACCAGCTTGGACGAGTCGAACAACCAGTAGTCGTAGTCCGGCAGGCCGGCCGCGTCATGACGGGCCAGGTATCTCGTGACCTCACCGACCGCGTTGGTGTATCCCGAGCAGAAGATGCCGAAGCGGCTGTAGTCGGTGAGCGGCATGGTCACCACCCGAACACGCGAGAACAGCCGCCCTTCCGCGGTGGCCTGCTCGATCATGGTCAGCCAGTTCTGGAACCAGCCCATGTCCACCGGCTCACCCGCGACAAACTGCCGCAACGCCTCGGACTCGTTCGCGGACTTGTAGAGGTCGCGCGTCTCCAGTCTGAAGGCGGTGTGCTCGAAGGTGCGGAAGAGCTGGCTGAACTCCGGGCCGGGCTCGATCATCCAGCTCAGCGCTGACCCTCCTCGTTCAGGTAGCGGAGCGCGTACATCTTGAGCACGTCCTCCGGGATCTCGATCAGGGTCTCGTGGTCGGGCACGTCACCCACGTCGGCCAGTGCCTGAGGGTCGGTGACCTTCCAGCCCTGCGCGATGTACGTCACGCGGTCGGTGCGGTCGGTGGCGAACAGGGTGGGCGACTGCCCCTCCTGGGACTCCGGGTCTTTGCCGAGGAACCGAGCACGCATGACGTACCTCCGTTGCGAGAAATTTGGCGAACCGTTCACGTCATGGTGCGCCCTGAGGGTAGAGCACGTCAGGGAGGGCAATCCTTGCGGGCCGCTCTGTCAGAACAGCCGCATCTCGTTGCTCGGCATCCCCCGTAGCTCGTCGTAATCAAGGATGACCACCCGGAAACCACGATCTTCGGCAAGGGTGCGTGCCTGAAGCGCAACGCTCTGAGCTGCGAGAACACCGCCAACCGGGGCCAAAAGGGGATCGCGGTTCAGCAGCTCCACATACCGGCTGAGCTGCTCAACAGCGTCGATCGTGGCGCGGCGCTTGACCTCTACTGCCCAGTGCCGGGGACGCTGCGGGGTATCGGCGGGTTCGGTATCCTTAGCACCGTCGATCTCACCCCGGCGCTTGACCTCGACCGCGACGGTCAGCCCGGCGCCGTCCCGGCACAACAGATCAACCGGCCCGATGGCGGTCGGGTACTCGCGGCGGATCAGGGTGAACCCGGTGCCCAGTGTCGCGGTGTGCTCGGCGAGCAGGGTCTGCAGGTGCGCCTCGACCCCGTCCTTGACCAATCCCGGGTCCACGCCCAGCTCGTGGTGTGAGTCGTGCAGCACCTCGTCGATCTCGACAACCAGTTGTTCCCCGGCCCGGTTGGTGACCGTCCACCGGCTGGGCTGCTCGACCAGCGTGCAGGGCGGACTCATCCAGTTCAACGGCTTGTAGGCCCGGTCGTCGGCGTGCACGCTCACCGACCCGTCCGCCTTGACCAGCAGCAATCGCGGTGCCATCGGCAGGTGCGCGGTCAGCCGACCCAGGTAGTCCACCTGGCAGCGGGCGATCACGAGGCGCACAGGGTGCACAGTAGCTCGTGAGTGCGCAAACAGGGTTCGGGCACCCAACACCGCTCACGAGAAAGCGCGCAGGAAGTCGCGGGTGCGCTGGTGGTCGGGGTCGTTGAGCAGCTTCTGCGGCGGGCCCTGCTCGAGCACCACGCCCCGGTCGAACATGAGTATCCGGTCGGCGACGTCGCGGGCGAAGCCCATTTCGTGGGTCACGCAGAGCATGGTGATGTCGGTGCTGGCGGCGATGTCCCTGAGCAGCCCGAGCACACCGGCGACCAGCTCAGGGTCCAGTGCCGAGGTGACCTCATCGAGGAGCAGCACCTCCGGCCCCATCGCCAGCGCCCGAGCGATCGCCACCCGCTGCTGCTGGCCGCCGGAAAGCTGGGTGGGATGCGCATCGGCCTTGTCCGCCAGCCCGACCAGCTCCAGCAGCTCGCGGGCCTTGCGCTCAGCCTCGTCCTTGGGCAGGCGCAGCACCCGCACTGGTGCCTCGGTGACGTTCTGCAGCACTTTCATGTGGGGGAACAGGTTGAACTGCTGGAAGACCATGCCGATCCGGCGGCGGACCTGGCGCAGGTGCTTCTCGTTGGCCGGCACCAGCTTGCCGGCACGCTCCATGTGGGTGAGGTACTGCCCGCCAACCTGGATGGTGCCGCCGTCCACCCGCTCCAGGGTCATCAGCAACCGCAGGATCGTCGTCTTGCCGGAGCCGCTGGGCCCGATCAGGCAGACCCGCTCACCGGGCTGGACGGCGAAGTCCAGCTCGCGGAGCACCACGTTGTCCCCGTATCGTTTGACGACCTTGTCGAACGCGATCATCGCAGCCCGGCCCGGCCCAGCCGAACCGGTAGGTGCGTCAGCTCGCGAGTCCAACTCGGCGCTCCAATCGCCTCAGCAGCAGCCCTGACGGGTAACTCAGCAGCAGGAAGAACAGACCGGCCAGGGTGTATGCCTCGAGGTAGCGGAAGGCGTTACCCCCGGCCTGCTGGGCCGCCCCGACCAGCTCCAGCACACCGATCGCCAGCAGCAGCGGGGTCTCCTTGAACATCGAGATCGTGTAGTTGCCCAGCGCGGGCAGCACCCGCGGGATGGCCTGCGGCAGGATCACCCCGGTCCAGGTCCGCCGCTGGGGCAGGTTCAGCGCGAGGGCGGCCTCCCACTGCCCGCGGGGCACCGCGTCGATCCCGGCCCGGTAGACCTCGGCGGTGTAGGTGCTGTAGTGCACTCCCAGGCCGATGACCCCGACGGTGAGCGAGCCCAGGGTGATCCCGAAGGTCTGCGGCAGGACGAAGAACAGGAAGTAGAGCTGCACCAGCAGCGGGGTGCTGCGGACGAACTCGATGAAGCCGCGGACCACGACGGTGAGTGGGGCGAAACCGGTCCGCAGCAGCAGCGCGAAGACCAGCCCGAGGCTGTAGGCCAGGACCGATCCCAGCACCGTCGCCACGAACGTGATCAGCAGTCCGCGCAACAGGTCCGGCAGGATGTCCAGGGCGAAACCCCAGTCCCAGCGATCCATCACCGGACTCCCATTTACCCGACTCCCACCGTGCTCACGAGGGCGTCCGTCCGGGACCGCGCTGGCCGGCGGCGGCCGAGCATCCTGCCGGCCCGCCGCTCCAGCAGCCGCATCACCCCGGTGATGGTCAGCGCCAGCAGCAGGTACAGCACCAGCACCAGCGAGAAGATCGTGAACGCCTGGTGGGTGTACAGCGGGACCAGCACGTCCTGCGCCTGCCAGGTCAGCTCGGCCAGGGTGATCAGGGAGAGCAGCGAGCTGCTCTTGAGCAGTTGGATGAACAGGTTGTTGAACGGGGGGATCATCTCCAGCACGGCCTGCGGCAGGATCACCCGGCGCATCCGCTGCGCGGGCGTCAGGCTCAGCGCGACCGCACCCTCATACTGCGCCCGCGGCACCGACTGCACCGCGCCGCGCACGATCTCCGCCCCGTAGGCGCCATGGTTGAGGCCGAGCACCAGCACCCCGGCCCACAGCGGCACCAACTGAAACCCGATCAGCAGCGGCAGCGAGAAGTAGATGAAGAACAACTGCACGACCTCGGAGGTGCCGCGGAAGCCCTCGACGTAGCCCCGGCTGATCACGCGCAGGCCCCGCAGCGGCGACAGCAGCGCCAGCCCGGCCGCGAAGGACAGCACGATGGTCAGCCCGATCCCGCCCAGCGTGGCGGCCACTGTGGCGGGCAGCCCGTGCAGCAGGGTGGAGACGAGGACCGCGAGGTTGTCCGGCATATCGCGTCACCAGGCCGTCAGCCGGTGCCGCAGAGCTGCGCGGTGGTCAGGTCCCCGGGCAGGTTGGCCGCGGAGAATCCGAACGGCGCGGCGATCTGCACCCACCGGCCGTTATGGGGCAGGGCCCGCAACTGGGTGTCGAAGGCCTGCCGGAGGTCGGTGTCAGCCTGGCGGAACACGAACCCTCCCGCGGAGACCACCGGTTGTCCGTTGATGATCGGGATGAACCCTGGGGTGACCTCGACCGGCACCCCCTCGTGCTGGCGCATCAGCCACTTCAGCGAGATGTCGGTGAGGGAAGCACAGTAGGTGCGCCCTGCGGTCACGGCCTGCAGCAGCGCGTTCTGGTCGCCGAACACCTGGATGTGGCGCCGGGGCACCCCGCTGTCCGCGGCGTAGCCCTGCTCGACCGCGGCGCTGAGCACCGCCACGGTCAGGTCCTTCGTGACCAGGTCGGCGAAGGTGCGGACCTGCTGCGGGTTACCCGCGGGCACCAGGAACGCGGTACGCGCCGAGTAGTCCGGGATGGAGAAGGCTGCCTGAGCGCACCGCTTCGGGGTGATGTTCATCCCGGCGCACACGATGTCGAACTGGCGGGCGTTCAGCGCGGGGATGAGCGAGTTGAAGTCCACCGTGGTCGCCTGCACTTCACCGATCCCCATGGCTGGCAGCACCGCTCGGGCCACTCCGGAGCCTGCCCGGTGACCCTGCCGCTCGCATCGGTGAACCCGTACGGCGCCTCGTTCGCAATGCCGATCTTGATTGACCCGCTCTCGCGCGCGTTCGCCAGGGTGTTCCCGCTGCTGGTGCTCGTGCACCCGGCCGCGAGCAGCAGGCCGCCGAGGGCCAAGCCCCCCGCGGTCCCGGAGAGCCGCAGCACGTCACGCCGGGTAGGCGCACTGCTCGTCACGATCACTACTCCTTCTGCCGGGTGCCCGACGGCGCACAGGGGACCTGATCCGATGCCCTGCGGGCGCGACCTGAACCGCATGACGTGACAGACCGTAGAGGACGCCCTGCCAGGCCACCACGGGTCAGGGCACCAGACAGAGAGCGATCGAGGATGCTGTCCGGGTGCTCAGCGCGCTGCGGATCGCCCACCGGGCGGGCGTCTACCGGCCCTGACCGTCCCCACGGGCCCGGATCAGGCGCACGATCTGGTTCATGATCTCGGTGAGCTCGAAGTCCTTGGGAGTGAACACCTGGGCGACGCCCTTGGCGCGCAGCGCGTCGGCGTCGGTCGGCGGGATGATCCCGCCGACCACCACCGGCACGTCCCCGGCGCCCGCCGCGCGCAACCCGTCGACCACCGCGGGCACCACCTCCAGATGCGACCCGGAGAGCACCGAGAGTCCCACCACATGCACGTCCTCCTGCACCGCCGCCGCGACGATCTGCTCGGGAGTGAGCCGGATGCCCTGGTAAACCACCTCGAAACCGACGTCGCGGGCGCGCACCGCAACCTGCTCGGCGCCGTTGGAGTGCCCGTCCAGGCCAGGCTTGCCGACCAGCATCCGCAGCCGCTGACCGATCTCCTCGCTGACCGCCCGCACCCGCTCGCGCACCCGCGCGATCGCCGCGCCCGCCTCGCCTGCCACCGCCACGGCTGCCACCCCGGTCGGCGCGCGGTACTCCCCGAACACCCCGCGCAGTACCCCAGCCCACTCCCCGGTGGTGGCACCCGCGCGGGCACAGGCCAGGGATGGCTCGACCAGGTTGGCGTCAGTCTTCGCCGCCTCGGCGAGCCGGCCCAACGCCTCGTCCACCGCCGCCTGGTCCCGCCCGGCCCGCCAGGACCGGATCGCCTCGACCGCCTGCGCCTCGGTCGCCGGGTCGACGGTCTCGACGGTCCGGGCCCCTTCGGCCTGCAGCGGGCTGGGGTCGGTCTCGGTAAACCGGTTGACCCCCACCACCACGTCCTCGCCGTCCTCGATCCGCCGTCGCCGGGCGGCCAGCGAGGAGACCATCTGCGACTTCATGTATCCGGACTCGACGGCGGCAATGGCCCCGCCCATGCCTTGCACCCGGTCGATCTCAGCGCGGGCCCCCTCGGCGATCTCGGCCACCCGCGCCTGCACCACCCGGGAGCCCTCGAACAGGTCCTCGTACTCCAGCAGGTCGGTCTCGTAGGCCAGCACCTGCTGCATCCGCAGCGCCCACTGCTGGTCCCAGGGCCGGGGCAGGCCCAGCGCCTCGTTCCAGGCGGGCAGTTGCACCGCGCGGGCCCGGGCGTCCCGGGATAGCGTCACCGCGAGCATCTCCAGCACGATGCGCGCGACGTTGTTCTCCGGCTGCGCCTCGGTGAGCCCCAGCGAGTTGACCTGCACGCCGTACCGGAACCGGCGCAGCTTCGGGTCCTGGACGCCGTAGCGCTGCCGGCAGGTCTCGTCCCACAGGTGGGCGAAGGCGCGCAACTTGCACATCTCCTCGACAAAGCGCACCCCGGCGTTGACGAAGAACGACATCCGTCCGACGACGGTGGCGAAGTCCTGCGGCGCGACCTGGCCGCCGTCGCGTACCGCGTCGAGCACGGCGATCGCCGTGCACATCGCGTAGGCCACCTCCTGCACCGGGGTCGCCCCGGCCTCCTGCAGGTGGTAGCTGCAGATGTTGATCGGGTTCCACCTGGGCATGTGCTTGACCGTGTACACCACCATGTCGGTGATCAACCGCAGGCTCGGCCCCGGCGGGAAGACGTAGGTGCCCCGCGACAGGTACTCCTTGATGATGTCGTTCTGGGTGGTGCCCGACAGGGCCGCCAGGTCCACCCCCTGCTCCTGCGCCACGCTGGCGTAGAGGGCCAGCAGCCACATGGCGGTGGCGTTGATCGTCATCGAGGTGTTGGCCTGGGCCAGCGGGATACCGTCGAACAGCGTGCGCATGTCGCCGAGGTGGCTGACCGGCACCCCCACCTTGCCGACCTCGCCGCGGGCCAGCTCGTGGTCGGGGTCGTAGCCGGTCTGGGTGGGCAGGTCGAAGGCCACCGACAGCCCCGTCTGCCCCTTGGCCAGGTTGCGCCGGTAGAGCGCGTTGGACATGCTGGCCGACGTGTGCCCGGCGTAGGTGCGCATCACCCAAGGCCGGTCCCGAGCACGGTCGCTGGGGTAGGGCATCGCGGCACCTCCAGCAGCACTGCCTGACTGGGGTCGAGACTACTGCTCGGTAGCCGGCGTTCCGGGATGCCGTTGCTCACACCACCCGACAGGGGCCGCGCTACTCCAGGTCGATCCGTTGCCCAGCGGGGGTGACGGTGAACCGCCACCGGTCCGCGGCGGGCCTCCCGGCCTCGACCCACCACTGGTGAGCGGCCTCCACCTCATCCCACAGCTTCCGCGGACCGAACTGAAGCACGGTGAACTCGCCGTCACTGATGTCGGCGCTGTGGTGGGTGTGGCTGGCCCAGGACCGGGACCACCGGTCCACTATCCAGACCACCCCCTCCCCGAAGTCGGGGTTGTAGGGGACATAGGTGAGCTCGCAGCCCGGCACGCGCAGGCTGATCGCGAGCCGGGCGTCGTAGTCGCCGGTGAACCAGTAGGGGTGCAGGCCGGTGGCGGTCGCCTCGGCGCGGTCCTCGTCATCACCGATGATGTCAAGGACGGGTTTGCGTGGGGGCTCGCGCTGACCCCGCAGCCGCATGAAGCTGGCGCGGTCCACGATGGATCCGGTGGCAGTGCCGTCGTCGCCCACAGTCAGTGCGACCAGCCCGCCGTTGAAGGAGGAGTTCGCCCATGGGGTGAGGATCCGCCCCCCCGGCCGGGTCTGAGCCACCCACGGGTACGGGATGGTGGTGCACCCCGCCGTGGAGATCACCCGGTCGTACGGGGCGTCTGGAGCATGGCCGAGCTCTCCGTCACCGGTGATCACGGTGACCGCGTCGAATCCACTGTCGGACAAGGCCTTGTAGGCGTGGGCGGCCAGGTCGGGATCGATCTCGATCGTGGTGATGCGCTCAGCCCCGAGCCGGTGGGCCAGCAGCGCGGCGTGGTAGCCGGTGCCGGTGCCAATCTCCAGCACCTGATGCCCGTCCCGGACGTCCAGGGCGGCCAGCATCACCGCGACGATCGCCGGACCCGAGGCCGAGCTGGTGGGCTCCCAGCACATCGACCCTGGCTGCCCATCGTCGACCTGGGCGATCACTGCTAAATCGCCGTAGGCCCGCTCCAACCATCGCTGCGGGTCCTGGTGGCGGTGCAGCGCGACCAGCAGCGGGTCGGCACCGTCGTTCTCGATCCAGATGGTGTCCGGGATGAACCGATGCCGGGCCACGGCCAGCATCGATGGCCGCCACTGCGCAAAGCCCTCCCGCCAGCCCAAGCTCACGTACCGGTCCGCCGCCACCCGCTCGACCATCCGCCACCGCAGTTCGGCGGGATCGGATTCCACGGCAGCGGTCACTTCTTCTCGTGCTTGCCCCCGGGATCTTCCCGCGGCAAGGGCTGGCCCGGGTTCGGGTTTGAGCCGTTCAAGGTCGGATCCGGCTTCGGCTGCTCCTGCTCGTGCTTACTCATGCCTCATGCCCACCTCTCCTCTTAATGCAGGGGTCACTCTGGCACGGGCTGCCAGATGCCGGTAGGCCGCGCTAGTGTCCGGTACCGCTCAGCGATTCCAGTGCGGTTCGCAGCTTCGCGGTGCCCTTGGCGTCGAGCACCGCGCTCGTCGCGGTGCTGCCGTGGAAGTACAGGCTGGTCCGGCCGTTCTCGTGGCCGATCACGACCAGCGTGCAGGCACCGCCGGACGGGCACCGGGCGGGGATCGTCGACCGGCCGCGCACGGACAGCGCGACGACGAGCAGCTCGACGACCTCCGGGGTGAGTAATGCCGCGGTGTTCTCACTGCCCTCGTAGCGCAGCGCATGCTTGCCCAGCGGGTCCGGCGCCACCGTCACCGTGCACAAGCGGTCCGATTCGGTACGCGCCGCGACCGCGGTGCGGCTGGTCCTGGTCGGTGAGCCCATCATCGCCCTCCTGTGATCGCGGTGGGGCCGGGAGCATCGCCTCCATCCCGGCCTCACCGCTGCTCGTGGCTGGTATCCCTAGTCATTTCTATGCACTATTACCAGCTCGATGATGACTATGCACGGAGGGTGGCTTCTAGTCAAGCGGGCAGCGCTGGCTTACTCGCTCACTCGGCCAGAAACTCGGCAGCCAGCCGGCGAAGCAGGTCACGCGCGCCTTCATCGAACACCGCATCCGCGCCGAGCTTGCCCCACAACTCCAGGTAGACCGCCACCTCCGTCTGATCACGGATCTGCAGGTCCCGGGTGGCGGTGTCGATGTCCACGTAGACGTCGTCGTCGACGCCCGGTTCGCCGTAGATGCGGAAGTCGCCCCGCGGCGGAACCCGCTGCACCTGCTTCCACGGGAGGACGCCGAACCGGACGCTCTCCAGCGTGCTGAGCGAGGCGATGTGATGCATCTGGGCGGCCAGCATCCGCGGATCGTCGTCCGGGCCGGGTCGCCAGCGCAGCGCGGCCTCGGTGACGATGAACTCGAACCGGCGCCCCGGCTCATAAAGTATCAACTGGCGCTCGACCCAGGTGGCCAGCGAGGCCGCCTGGTCGCGGGCCAGCATGGGTTGGAAGTCAGCCGCGATCGTGGCCTGCCGGCGGGTGTACTCGGCCGTCTGCAGCAGACCCGGTACGAGCCGGGTCACAAAGCTGCGGACCATGCTCGCGGTCCGTTCCTCCTGGGCGATCCGCCGCTGCATGCTCGCCGGGCCCCGGCGGCGAACGTCGTCGATCCAGTTGGTGCTCTGCGCCAGGGCCGCCGCAACCCGCTCGCGCAGTTGCTCAGCGGTCTCCTCGCTCGCCCCTGCGGCGCGGGCCCAGGCGTGCGCCTCGGCCAGGGTGGGTACCTGGCGGCCGGTCTCCAGCCGGGACACCTTCGACTGGTTCATCTCGGCGCGGGAGCCGAAGTCGGTCTGGTTCAGCCCGGTGCTCTCCCGCAGCCGGAGCAGCAGCTCCCCGAGCCTGCGGCGCTGCTCGCCCGGCTCGATCGGAGAGTCCTCGCGCTCAGCGCTCAATCAGCCATCCGGTCCCGATGCTCGGCCATCCACTGCTCGAACGGCACAGCGTACTTCATCGCCAGGTCCCGACGAGCGATGTAGACCTCGATCGGCTCCGCAGGCTCAGCCGCCTCCACGAACCGCTCCTGATCGTCGTAGCGCATCACCGCCACCCGCTGCTCGTCAAACATCCAGAAGTCCTCGGTCAAACTCGCCAGATCAGGATGGGCATCCCGATCAACCAGGAAGACCTCCCTACCGTTCCACGCGCTCATCGGGATGACCGCTAACGCATACCGCGTGTACTCAGCCAGCGGCCATTCCACAATGTGCACGTCGTACACTCGCCGTCCGGCGGCAGTATAATCTGCAACCTTCTTCAGGAAGGGATGGCTCTCCGGAGTGATCGCTGGTAAAGACTTACCGGCCTGCCAAGCCTCCCACTCCGGGCCCGGCACGCCCGCGTAGCTCTGGTGCTGCTGCAGGCGGAACGCCTCCCGCTCCATCCTTTCAAACTCCGCATATAGATTAATGCCACTCATACTGCGCCCTCCTGGAAGCTCTCGGACCGACCCGGTATCGACGCCTCAGCGACGTCCGGAACACCGTCACCAAGGAGGATATCGCCCCCGGTCTACTCTATAAGGAACTCGCGGGCAAGGGACCGGAGAAGCTCGCGGGCGTCCTCACCGAATACTGCATCCTCGCAGAGCTTGCCCCACAGCTCCATATATACGCCGATCTGGGCCTCATCCCGAATCCGCAGCTCTCGGGTGGTCGTATAGATCGACACTTCGACATCCTCATCGACCTCCGGCACGCCACGCATCACGAACCCGTGCATGGGACATACCTGGACCGCTCTGTTCCAAGGGATGACTCCAAAACGGACCGTATCCAACCTGCTCACCGAGATGATGTGACGAAGCTGGGTGGCGAGCAAGCGCGGGTTGTCCTCGGGGCCAGGCCGCCAGCGCAGCGCAGCCTCGGGTACCACAAACTGAAACTGGCGTCCAGGCTCGAAGAGAACCTGCTGGCGTTCTGCCCATGCGGCCAACCCAGCGAGGACATCCGGAAACAGTTTAGGCTGCAGGGCGGCCTGCATATAGAAGAGTCGCCGGGTGTACTCGGCGGTCTGTAGCAGTCCGGGCACGATGACGGCGAACTCGCGGCTTATGGTTGCCGAACGTTCCTCGTCGCTGATATACCGCTGTTTTGTCGCTACACCCTTGCGTACCTCATCCGCCCAACTTGTCGTCTCGGTAAGTGCCGCCTCGACTTTCTCAAGCAGTTGTTCTCGTACCTCATTGCTAGCTCCGGCGGCGCGCGCCCAGGCTTCGGCCTGGGCGCGGGTCGGCACTTGGCGGGCGGTCTCCAGCCGAGATACCTTGGACTGATTCATACCGGCACGCACACCGAACTCGGTCTGATTAAGCCCGGTGCCCTCGCGCAGCCCGAGCAGCACCGTACCAAGCTGGCGTCTCCGCTCAGTTGGCGTGATGGATGACTCATCGTTTACGGCGGGCAATCAGGCAGTCAAATCTCGTGCTTGGCCATCCACTGCTCCAACGGTACCGCATGTTTCATAGCTAGATCCCGGCGGGCCATGTAGGTCTCGAGTGGCTCTGTCGGTTGCACCACTTCGACGAAACGCTTCTCCTCGTCATATCTCATGATTGCAATGAGCTCCTCATCCAGCATCCAGAAGTCCTCCACCAGTTCAGCCAGGTCTGGATGCGCGTCCCGCCATACGACGTAGACATCCTCACCGACCGCCACGTGCATGCGGAACGCGGTCAGCTCGTAACGCAGGTATTCACTAATCGGCCGGTCAACGATGACGACTCGGTACACCCGCCGTCCGGCACCAACATGAGCGGCAATCTTCCTCAGAAACTCGTCGTTCTCTGCGGTCCTCGCCGGCAGCGGTTGCCCAGCCTTCCATGCAGCCCAACCGGGATCGGGGACACCCGCGTAGCTCTGCTCCTGCTCGAGGCGGAACGCTTCCCGCACGAGCCTGTCAAACCCAGTTCTCAGCTCGTCGAGCGTCACGTCACCCTTCCCTCCAAACTGTCGTGACCAGCCCTGTATAGAGCCTCAGTGATCTCGATTGCACCCTCGCCGGGGCCGACGCCGAGTTCGACCAGCGCTGCTGGATCGGTGATAGCTTGCCCGACGATCGCCACCCTGTCACCGGCGCTGCGGGCCACCTTGGGACAGGTCATGTCTGGCGGGCAGTCATCAGATGCAAGCACTTCGTAGCGTGTCATGGCGAGTGGATCCTCCTGTCGACTATAGTTATGCGCGTTGGGACTCAGTATGCAGGCAAGGGGCCCTGTGTATGCAAGACCTGCCTCTTAGGCAACGAGTGATCGAACTTTGCTGGACCTCCAGCCGGAACACCTCGCGCCCCGCATGCTTGACTGCGGATCTCAGCTCGTCCAGAGTCATGCCAGGGGTCCTCCCATCCAGAGATCCCATCTCACAGCCGGTCCCGATGCTCGGCCATCCACTGCTCGAAGGGCACGGCGTACTTCATCGCCAGGTCCCGGCGAGCGATATAGACCTCGATCGGCTCGGTGGGCTCGGCGACCTCGACGAACCGCTCCTGCTCGTCGTAGCGCATCACCGCCACCCGCTGCTCGTCGAACATCCAGAAGTCCTCGGTCAAGGTCGCCAAATCAGGGTGCGCATCCCGGTCAACCAGGAAGGACTCCGATCCGTCGGACATCTCCATCGGGATCAGGGCGAGTCCGTAGCGCGTGTACTCGGCCAGCGGCCACTCCACGATGATCACTTCGTACACCCGCCGGCCGGCCGCGGTGTAGCCGGCCACCTTCTTCAGCCACGGATGGTTCTCCGGGGTGATCACCGGCAGCGGCTCGCCGGCCTGCCATGCCTGCCACTCCGGGCTCTGTACCCCGGCATAGCTCTGGTGCTGCTGCAGCCGGAACGCCTCGCGCTCCATCCGGTCGAACTCGGCCTTCAACTCGTCCAGTTCATGTCATGGGACCTACCCCTCAGCCGTGAGCACATCAGCGACGGATAACCACAGTATGCAACCCATTGACTGGCTATGCAAGACCTGATTCTGACTAGCGAAACCGGTGGGGTGCCGGGCCCGGTTGCGTCAAGATGGGCCGGTGGAACTGCCCTCGAACGGACTGCACTTCGTCACCGGGCCGCTGCTGGCGCTACTGCTCGTCGGCCTGCTGGGCGGGCTGCTGCGCTGGACCTACGGCACCCACCGCCAGCACGTGGCCCCACCCAGCGAGGGTGACGGCACAGCCGACGACCTCGGCCTGCTCCGCGAGGTGGCCGTGGTGCCCGACGCAGCAGCCGCCAGCGTGCTGCGCCGCCTGCTGGCGGCCGACGGCATCCGCGCCACGGTCCGCCCCACCGTCGGCGCCAGCGCCTGGCGAATCCTGGTCTTCCCCGAGGACGAGTCCACTGCCCGGCTCATCCTGACCCGACCCGACTGATCAGCGCGCGGGGGGTGCGGTGACGCGGCGGACGTCGGCGCCCAGGGCGGTGAGGTTGTCCAGGAACCGGGGGTAGCCGCGGTCGATGTGGAAGACGTCCCATACCTCGGTGACCCCGTCCGCGCAGAGCCCGGCCAGGACCAGCCCGGCGCCGGCCCGGATGTCCGACGCCCACACCGGGGCGCTGGAGAGCCGCTCGACGCCGCGGACGACTGCATGGTGGCCGTCGGTGCGCGCGTCGGCACCGAGCCGGATCATCTCCTCGACGAAGCGGAACCGCGCCTCGAACACGTTCTCGGTGATCATCGAGGTGCCCTCGGAGACGGCCGACAGCGCGATCGCCATCGGCTGCAGGTCGGTGGCGAAGCCCGGGTAGGGCAGGGTCACGAAATCCACCGAGGTGGGCCGGTCGGGCATCACCACCCGGAAGACGTCCGGCCCGGACTGGTCGACCTCGGCCCCGGCCAGCCGCAGCTTCTCCAGCACCAGGTCCAGATGGTGCGGGTCGACCCCGCGCACCGTCACATCACCGCGGGTCATCGCGGCGGCAAAGGCCCAGGTGGCGCCGACGATGCGGTCCCCGATCACGCGGTGCTCAGTGGGCCGCAGCACGTCCACCCCCTCGATGGTGAGGGTCGAGGTGCCCGCCCCGCTGATCCGGGCCCCCATCTGCCGCAACATCAGGCACAGATCCACGATCTCGGGCTCGCGGGCGGCGTTGTCGAGCACCGTGGTGCCCTCGGCGAGCACCGCGGCCATCAGGATGTTCTCGGTCGCTCCGACGCTCGGGAAGTCCAGCCAGATCTGCGCGCCGTGCAGCCCTTCGGCCTCGGCTACCACGCAGCCGTGCTCGATCTCGCTGCGCGCCCCCAGCTTGCGCAGCCCGTTCTGGTGCATGTCCAGCGGGCGGGAGCCGATGGCGTCCCCCCCGGGCAGTGCGACCCGGGCCCGCCGGCAGCGACCGACCAGCGGGCCGAGCACGCACACCGAGGCGCGCAGCCTGCTTACCGAGCCGTAGTCAGCCTCGTGCTTGGGCTCCGCCGGGGTGGTGATGCGGGTAGTGTCGCCGTTGATGTCGACCTCGCAGCCCAGCCCGCGCAACACGTCGGCCATCAAAGGGACGTCGAGGATCTCCGGACAGTTCGTGATCGTCGTGGTGCCCTCGGCCAGCAAGGCCGCGGCCATCAGCTTCAGCACGCTGTTCTTCGCCCCGACCACCTGCACCTCGCCGACCAGCCGGGCGCCGCCGCAGACCCTGAAGTGCTCGCTCACGAGCGCCCATGATGCCGGGGGCCGCCAACCTGCGCACAGCCGGGGACACCGCAGCGATGAGGCGATACCGTCGCGGTATGGCCGTGCACCTGACAAGGATCTACACCCGCACCGGGGATGAAG
Organism: Pseudonocardiaceae bacterium; assembly: GCA_035714625.1. GTDB lineage: Bacteria > Actinomycetota > Actinomycetes > Mycobacteriales > Pseudonocardiaceae. The sequence continues at coordinate 17,962 of DASTLT010000109.1, forward strand.
GGACCAGCGGTCTCGGTGACTTCTCCCGGGTGGCCAAGACCGACCCGCGGCTGGTCGCCTATGCCGACGTGGATGAGGCCAACTGCGCGATCGGCGTCGCGCTGGCGCTGGGGTCACTTCCGCCGCACCTGGTCACCGTGCTGCGTCAGGTGCAGAACGACCTGTTCGACGTGGGCGCGGACCTGTGCACGCCGATCGTGGACCGGGCGGGTGGGCAGCAGCATCCCCCGCTACGGATCGAGGAGGGCTACGTCACCCGGCTGGAAGGCTGGTGTGACCAGTTCAACGCCCCGCTGCCGAAGCTGGACTCGTTCATCCTGCCCGGGGGTACCCCGGGTGCGGCGCTGCTGCACACCGCCCGGGTGGTCACCCGCCGGGCCGAGCGCAGCACCTGGGCGCTGCTCGCGGCCGAACCGCAGCGCACCAGCAAGGTTCCCGCACGCTACCTGAACCGGCTCTCCGACCTGCTGTTCATCCTGAGCCGGGTGGCCAACCCGGACGGCGACGTGCTCTGGCAGCCCGGCGGGTCGTGAGTGGGGTAACGGTGGGCTGGCACCGAACGTCACTCACAAGCCAGGCTTGCGGCCGGGGGGTGCGGATTCCAGCCAGGACAGGAAGCCGGTGAGGGTGTCCCGGCGCATCGCGAGCTCCAGGTCGCCGAGGTCGGTGCGGCAGCGCAGCACGACCGCTCCGGTGGGCATCACATAGCTCTCCGGTAGCGTCGGGCAGCGCCGTTCGACGACCTGCAGCCGGTCCCGGTCGAGCACCCGGTCCGGGCCCGCGCGCAGGCTGGAGAACCGGAACCAGGAGAAGTCGTCGCCGTGGTAGTGCCCCACCCCCTGGCGCCAGCCGCGCAGGCCGTCATCGGGGCGCAACCGCAGCGCGACATCGATCCCGCCGCTGCGTACCAGGCGGATCCGCCGCACGGCCCGCACCAGGACCAGCAAGACCCCGGCCAGCAGGACCCACCAGACGATCTGCCCGACGTCCATGGTGGCCCACCCCGCGTCCGAACAACCCTCAGACGGTCTCGCCGACCGCCTTGAGCCGCGCGGTGGCTCTGGCCCGCAGCGAGTCGGCCCGCTCCTTGTCCTGCTCGGCGTCGGCCCGGGTCAGGGCGGCCCGGGCCGCCTGCGGGTCGATCTCGTGCGCGAGCTCGGCGGCCTCGGCCAGCACGCTCACCTTCTCCCCGGTGACCGAGAGAAACCCGCCGAAAACGGCCGCGGTGACGGTCTCACCGGCCGCGGTGTTGATCCTGACCACCCCGCCCTCGACGAGCTCACCGAGCAGTGGCATGTGGCCGGGCAGGATGCCCAGCTCGCCCTCGGTGGTCTTGGCGAACACGGCGGTAGCCGTCCCGGACCACACCTGGCGTTCCACCGCCACCAGCTCGACGGACATCTCAGCCACCCGCGCCTCCTCAGTTCAGGGATCAGCTCTTCTTGGTGATCTGCTGGTACTTCCGCTCCAGGTCCTCCAGCCCACCGCACAGGTAGAACGCCTGCTCGGGCATGTGGTCGAACTCGCCCTTGCAAATCTTGTCGAAGGCCTCGATGGTCTCCTTCAGCGGCACCGTCGAGCCCTCCTGGCCGGTGAACTGCTCGGCGGAGTACATGTTCTGGCTCAAGAAGCGCTCGATCCGCCGCGCCCGGTTGACCGTGACCTTGTCCTCTTCGGACAGCTCGTCGATGCCGAGGATGGCGATGATGTCCTGCAGGTCGTTGTACTTCTGCAGGATCCGCTTGACCTCCTGCGCCACCCGGTAGTGCTCCTCCCCCACGTACTGCGGGTCGAGGATCGTCGACGACGAGGTCAGCGGGTCCACCGCAGGGAAGATGCCCTTGGAGAACACGCCGCGGGACAGTTCCGTGGTGGCGTCCAGGTGGGCGAAGGTGGTGGCCGGTGCCGGGTCGGTGTAGTCGTCGGCGGGCACGTAGATGGCCTGCATCGAGGTGATCGAGTGGCCCCGGGTGGAGGTGATGCGCTCCTGCAGCTCGCCCATCTCGTCGGCCAGGGTCGGCTGGTAGCCCACCGCGGAGGGCAGCCGGCCCAGCAGGGTGGAGACCTC
>DASTLT010000110.1:0-19174 GCA_035714625.1 Pseudonocardiaceae bacterium
ATCCAGGGTGACGGTTACCGCAGCCTGGAAGAGAACCAGCGCGTGGAGTTCGAGTCGAGTCAGGGTCCCAAGGGCCCGCAGGCCGACTCGGTTCGCGCCCTCTGAGCATTTCAGCGCGGCCCCGCACCGATTGGTGCGGGGCCGCGCTGTCGGTGGCCGCAGCTAGTCTCGCGGACGTGACCAGCACCGACCTGCCGCCGGGCACCGCACCTCCGCCAGCGCCGGGCCCCCCTGCCGAGGCCAGGGCCGAGCACGGCGAGCTCGTTGAGACCGTGCGGGGGCACCAGTTCCGTTACTACGTGCTCGACGCCCCGACCGTCTCCGACGCTGAGTTCGACCAGTTGTTCCGCCGGCTGCAGGAGTTGGAGCAGCGCTGGCCCGCCCTGGTGGCCCCGGACTCGCCGACGCAGCTCGTCGGCGGGGGCTTCAGCACCGAGTTCGTCGCGCACGATCATCTGGAGCGGATGCTCAGCCTGGACAACGCCTTCGAGATCGATTCCCTGCGGGCCTGGGCCGACCGGGTGACCCGCGAAGCAGGCACCGACGTGCACTACCTCGCCGAGCTGAAGATCGACGGGCTGGCGGTGAGCCTGGTATACGAGAACGGGCGGCTGGTTCGGGGGCTGACCCGGGGCGATGGGCGTACCGGCGAGGACATCACGCTCAACCTGCGCACCGTGCGTGACATCCCGGACCGGCTGGGCGAGTCCGCCGACTACCCGGTGCCCGCGCTACTTGAGGTCCGCGGCGAGGTGTTCTTCCGCCTGTCCGACTTCGCCGAGCTCAACGCCTCGCTGGTGGCAGCGGGCAAGCCGGCGTTCGCCAACCCCCGCAACTCCGCGGCGGGCTCGCTGCGGCAGAAGGACCCGCGGGTGACCGCCACCCGGCGGTTGCGGATGCTCTGTCACGGCCTGGGTCGCCGCCGCGGGTTCGAGCCGGCCCGGCAGTCGGAGTCCTATGCCGCGTTGGCCGCCTGGGGTCTGCCGGTCTCCGAGCACACCCGGTTGTTGGACAGCGTCGAGGATTTGATCGCGCACATCGCCTACTGGGGCGAGCGCCGCCACGAGGTGGAGTACGAGATTGACGGGGTGGTCGTCAAGATCGACGAGGTGGCGGCCCAGCGCCGGCTGGGGGCGACCTCCCGGGCGCCGCGCTGGGCGATCGCCTACAAGTACCCGCCGGAGGAGGCCACCACCAGGCTGCGCGACATCCGGGTCAACGTCGGACGCACCGGGCGGGTCACCCCGTTCGCGGTCCTGGAGCCGGTGACGGTGGCAGGGTCCACGGTGTCGCTGGCGACCCTGCACAACGCCGACGAGGTGCGGCGCAAGGGGGTGCTGATCGGGGACACCGTGACCATTCGCAAGGCCGGGGACGTGATCCCCGAGGTGCTCGGCCCGGTGGTGGACCTGCGCACCGGGGATGAGCGTGAGTTCGTGATGCCCACGCACTGCCCGGAGTGCGGGACGGCGCTGCGTCACGAGCGGGAGGGTGATGTTGACATCCGCTGCCCCAATGCCCGTTCCTGTCCCGCCCAGTTGCGGGAGCGGATCTTCCATGTGGCCGGGCGGGGCGCCTTCGACATCGAGGTGCTCGGCTACGAGGCCGCAGTGGCGCTGCTGGCTGCCGGAGTGGTGCACGACGAGGGGGACATCTTCGATCTGGACGAGTCCAAGCTGCTGGCGGTGGACCTGTTCCGGACCAAGGCGGGTGAGCTGTCAGCCAACGGGCGCAAGCTGCTGGCCAACCTGGAGACCGTGCAGCAACGCCCGCTGTGGCGGGTCCTAGTGGCGCTGTCCATCCGACATGTCGGCCCCACTGCGGCGCAGGCGCTGGCCCGCGAGTTCCGCTCGCTGGACGCCATCGAGGCGGCCGACGAGGAGGCGCTGGCCGCAGTCGAGGGAGTGGGCCCGACCATCGCGGCGGCAGTGCGCGAGTGGTTCGCCGTGGACTGGCACCGCGAGCTGGTGGCGAAGTGGCGCGCTGCCGGGGTGCGGATGGCGGATCCGGTCGACGATTCCGTGCCACGCAACCTGGAGGGGCTCTCCATCGTGGTGACTGGCTCGCTGGACGGGTTCTCCCGGGACGAGGCTGCCGAGGCGATCGCGGTGCGCGGCGGCCGGGCTGCCGGGTCGGTGTCGAAGAAGACCGCGTTCGTGGTGGTCGGGGAGTCACCTGGCTCGAAGTACGACAAGGCGCTCGCGCTCAGGGTCCCGGTGCTCGACGAGACCGGCTTCCGGGTCCTGCTGGCCGAGGGCCCTGACGCCGCCCGCGCCGTCGCCACCATGCCGCAGGCCTGACGGGAGTGGGTTGTCGGCTCAGGTAGCCGAGCCAGGGACCACCGTTGTTCGTTACTTCATCGCATCGTGACACTGCACTGGTCAGGCATACCGTGATGACATTGGCCGCGGGAGGTGACCTTCCGCTCGGCCCCCACCACCCGCCGGGCGCTGGACCGGGCCCGCACGAGACCGACCCGCCCTAGACCACGTGCCGGCTCGCGATCGCCGGTCCCAGCAGCGGCGAGCGAGTCCTGGTAGGACCGGTGGAGTGAGTGATTGCCTGACCGTGCGGCCGGCCCGCTGCGATGAGCTCGACAAGGTGGGCCGGCTCACTCTGGAGGCGTATCTCGCCGACGGCATGGTGAGTGCCGGCGGTCCTTACGCCGCCGAGCTAGCCGACGCCGCGTGGCGGGCCCGGGATGCCGAGTTGCTGGTAGCCGCCGACCCCGAAGGGGCGCTGCTGGGCACGGTCACGGTGTGCCCGCCGGGCAGCCGGCTGCGGGAGATCTCCCAGCCCGGGGAGCTGGAGTTCCGGATGCTGGCGGTGGCGCCGCAGGTCCGTGGCCGCGGTGTCGGCGCGGCGCTGGTGAGCGCCGTGCTGGCGCGGGCGGCTGAGCTGGACGCGCACCGGGTCGTGCTCAGCAGCGCCGAGGGGATGTATGCCGCGCACCGGCTCTACACCCGGCTGGGGTTCACCCGGTTGCCCGGACGTGACTGGTCTCCGGTGCCCGGGCTCCGGCTGTTGGTCTTCGGCCACGCGCGATGACCCGGCCAGCCCCCGGCAAGTCAGTGATGTGCATGGTTGGTGTATGGGCGCACGAATATTGACCTCGCTGATGACCGCATCGCCGAGGCGATGCGCAGGCTGGGGGTAAGGACCTGGCGTCGGTGGCCGCCGATCTGACAGGCGTCCGCGAGCTGTGACCACACAGCTTCACTCGCGTAACACAACGGCGACGATCCCGGCCAGGTGTGCCATGCGGGCGACCTCGGCGGCGCGAAACATCGGCCCCCCGGGGCGGCCCACCAGCAGCACCTGGTCCGGTCCGCCCAGTGGGGTGGCCGCCAGCTCGGTGCCCAGCTCCCGCCAGGGCAACGGGACCCAGTCCTCCTCACCGTCCAGGATCGTCGCGCGCCGCAGCGGCCACCAGGGCAGGTGCATCGCCCGGGTCTCCGGTGCTGCGGGGGAGGCGGTCACCCGATGCGGTTCATTCCCGGTGGTTTTGGTGAGCACGATCGCCCACCCGGCCCGGATGATCTTGGGCACGCCATCGGTGAAGATCTGTAAGCCCCGCTCGGGGTCGGCGGCGATCTCCTCGACCAGCTCCAGCTCGCGGTGGGTGTCCAGCACCCCGGCCCAGGGACGGACGGCGTCGACCTCGACCCCCTCGATCGACTCGGCCGCGGTGATCAGCACGTCCGGCTGGCGGCCCGAGGGGAGCTCCACGACGAGGTCGTCGATAGCGATGCCGGAGCCCCGGTCGATGACATCGACGCTGAGAATGTCGCCCCCCACGTTGCCGATTGCGGTGGCCACCGCGCCGAGCGCCCCGGGGCGGTCCGGGAGCTGGAGCCGGATCAGGAAAGACATCCGCGGTCCTGTGTCTCCATCCGGGGCCTCTCCGTTCAGGGCACGGAACTCCGAACGTCCGTGCGCTTGCCGGGCGCCGATTGTGGCAGAGCCGGCAAGGGGGTGGGGTCACCCGAACTCAGGCATTCGTGATCGGATGGTGCGGCCCGCCCGAGCGGGGAACCGGCCGGGTCCTAGACTCGGTTGGTCAATACGCGCAACCGCTCCAGGAGTCCGCACGTGCCCACCATCTCCCGGGACGAGGTCGCCCACCTCGCCCGGCTCGCCCGGCTGGCCGTCACCGAGGAGGAGTTGGACGTGTTCGCCGGCCAGCTCGACGTGATCCTGACCTCGGTCGCCCGGGTCAGCGAGGTGGCCGCGGCGGACATCCCACCCACCTCGCACGCCGTCGGTCTGACCAACGTGTTCCGCGCGGATGTGCCGCGGCCGGGACTCACCCAGCAGCAGGCGCTGTCCGGGGCACCCGCCGCCGACGCCGGCCGGTTCCAGGTACCGCGAATCCTGGACGAGTCATGACCGAGCTCACCCGGTTGAGCGCCACCGAGCTGGCCCGCCGGATCCACGCCCGGGAGACGTCCGCGGTCGAGGTGACCCGGGCGCATCTGGACCGAATCGCCGCGGTCGACCCTGTGGTGCACGCCTTCTTGCACCTCGACGCCGAGGGTGCGCTGGCCGCGGCGGCGGCGGTGGACGAACGGCTGCAGCGCGGACAGCCGCCCCCCTCCGCGCTGGCCGGGGTGCCGCTGGCGCTCAAGGACGTGTTCACCACCGTGGACATGCCGACGACGTGTGGCTCGCGGATCCTGCAGGGCTGGCACCCCCCGTACGACGCCACGGTGACCCGCAAGCTGCGCGAGGCCGGGGTGGTGATTCTGGGCAAGACCAACATGGACGAGTTCGCCATGGGGTCGTCCACGGAGAACTCCGCCTACGGGCCCACCCGCAACCCATGGGATCTCGACCGCGTGCCGGGTGGCTCCGGGGGCGGGTCGGCGGCTGCGGTGGCCGGCTTCGAGTCCCCGCTGGCGGTCGGCACCGACACCGGCGGATCGATCCGCCAGCCCAGCGCGGTGACCGGCACCGTCGGGGTCAAGCCCACCTACGGTGGGGTGTCGCGCTACGGGCTGGTGGCCTTCTCCTCCAGCCTGGACCAGGGCGGACCGGTGGCCCGCACCGTGCTCGACGCCGCCTTGCTGCACGAGGTCATCGCTGGCCACGACCCGCTGGACTCCACCTCGATCGACGCCCCGGTGCCCCCGGTGGTCCAGGCCGCCCGCGCGGGCGCCACCGGGGATCTGGCCGGGGTCCGGGTCGGGGTGGTTCGGCAGTTCCGCGGAGCGGGCTACCAGCCCGGCGTGCTGCGCGCCTTCGAGACCGCGGTGGGCCGGCTGCGCGAGCTGGGCGCCCAGGTCGTCGAGGTGTCCTGCCCGTCGTTCGATCACGCGTTGCCCGCCTACTACCTCATCGCGCCCAGCGAGTGCTCCTCGAACCTGGCCCGCTTCGACGGGATGCGCTACGGGCGCCGGGTCGGTGACGACGCCACCCGCAGCGCCGAGGAGGTGATGTCGCTGACCCGCGAGGCCGGGTTCGGGGCTGAGGTCAAGCGGCGCATCATGCTCGGCACCTACGCGCTCTCCGCCGGGTACTACGACGCCTACTACGGGCAGGCGCAGAAGGTCCGCACGCTGATCACCCGGGACTTCGCCGCCGCGTTCGAGCAGGTCGACGTGCTGGTCTCGCCGACCACGCCGACCACGGCGTTCCCGATCGGCGAGCGGGTGGACGACCCGCTGGCGATGTACCTGTCCGACCTGTGCACGATCCCGGCCAACCTGGCCGGCAACGCCGCACTGTCCGTCCCGGCCGGGTTGTCCGCCGACGACGGACTGCCGGTGGGCCTGCAGGTGATGGCGCCCGCGCTGGCCGACGACCGCGCCTACCGGGTGGCCGCGGCCTACGAGGCCGCCCGGGACGCCGCCGAAGGTAGCTCCCTGAGCGCTCGGATACCTGATCTGACCGAGGACCGCTTGGCGGGTCCGCAAATGCAGGAGGTGGCAGCCCGATGAAACTTCCCCGCAACCTGCCGATGGTGTTCTCCCTGTGGAGCATCGTGAGCACCGCCTCGGCGGCGATCAGCGCGCTGCGTGCCGGGCGCCGGGACGGTGACCGGGTCGCGCTGGTGCACGGGCTGGCCAGTGCGCTGGTCACCATCACCACCGCTGCGGTGTTCATCCAGCAGCGTCGCAAGGGCAACCGGACGTGACCGCACCCGGCTTGCTGGATTTTGACGAGGTGCTGGAGCGCTTCGAGCCGGTGCTCGGGCTCGAGGTGCACGTCGAGCTGTCCACCGCGACCAAGATGTTCTGCGGCTGCGCCAACGCCTTCGGGGCCGAGCCGAACACCAACGTGTGCCCGACCTGCCTGGGCCTGCCCGGGTCACTGCCGGTGCTCAACGGTGCGGCGGTGGAGTCGGCGATGCGCATCGGGCTGGCGCTGAACTGCCAGGTCGCCCCGTGGTGCCGGTTCGCCCGGAAGAACTACTTCTACCCGGACATGCCCAAGAACTTCCAGATCTCCCAGTACGACGAGCCGATCGCGGTGCACGGCTCACTGGAGGTGCTGGTGGACGGGCAGGCGTTCACCGTCGACATCGAGCGCGCGCACATGGAGGAGGACACCGGCAAGTCACTGCACGTCGGTGGCGCCACCGGCCGGATCCACGGCGCCGAGTACTCGCTGCTGGACTACAACCGGGCCGGGGTGCCACTGATCGAGATCGTCACCAAGCCGATCGTCGGTGCCGGCGCCCGCGCCCCCGAGGTGGCCCGCGCCTACGTCACCACGCTGCGTGACCTGCTCCGTGCGCTGGACGTCTCCGACGTACGGATGGATCAGGGGTCGCTGCGCTGTGACGCCAACGTGTCGCTGATGCCGCGCGGCTCATCGACCTTCGGCACCCGCACCGAGACCAAGAACGTCAACTCGCTGCGCAGCGTGGAGCGGGCGGTGCGCTACGAGATGCGCCGGCAGGCTGCGGTGCTGGCGGCCGGGGGGGTGATCGTGCAGGAGACCCGGCACTTCGACGAGGCCACCGGTAGCACCTCGCCCGGGCGGCGCAAGGAGACCTCGGAGGACTACCGGTACTTCCCGGAGCCCGACCTGCTGCCGATCGCCCCCGCCCGGGAGTGGGTCGAGCGGTTGCGAGATACCCTGCCCGAGCTGCCCTGGCAGCGCCGGGCCCGGGTGCAGGCCGAGTGGGCGCTCTCCGACCTGGAGCTGCGCGACCTGGTCAATGCCGGCGCGCTGGACCTCATCGCGGCCACCGTCGACGCCGGGGCGCCGCCGGCGGAGGCGCGCTCCTGGTGGGTGTCCTACCTGACCCAGCAGGCCAACTCCCGGGGCGTGGAGCTCGCCAGGCTGCCGATCACCCCCGAGCAGGTCGCCCGAGTGGTTGCCCTGGTCACCGAGGGTGCGCTGACCAACAAGCTGGCTCGCCAGGTCGTCGACGGAGTGCTGGCCGGTGCGGGTGAGCCCGACGAGATCGTCGCCGTCCGCGGCCTGGCCGTGGTCTCCGACGACGCCGCGCTGGCCGCCGCCGTCGAGCAGGCCCTCGCCGCCCAGCCCGACGTTGCCGCCAAGATCCGCGGCGGCAAGGTGCAGGCGGCGGGAGCGATCGTCGGCGCCGTCATGAAGGCCACCCGCGGCCAGGCCGACGCCGCCCGAGTCAAGGAGCTGGTCCTGGCGCGCTGCGCCTCGTGAGTGGGTGACCTAATCGTGGCCGCCGCCGGGGCCTAAGGGGTCGGGCAGGATGAAGACCCGCTCGTCGCTGGAGACCGGTCGTCCGCCGGTCTTGTTGATGGTGGCCAGCCAGACCATCCGGCCCTCCGGGCTCAGTGCCGTCGCGGACACCCGGCCGTAGTGGTCCAACTGGATCTCCACCGGCTGGCCGAGGAACGTGCCGTTGGGTCCGATATCCAGCGCGAACATCGGTGCTCCGGTGGTGAAGGCCACCTGGATGCGGCCCTGCAGCAGCACGCAGCCCGCCGCACCGGGGCGGGCCGGCCAGCTCCAGGCTGCTGGGCCCAGCGGCGTACCCGGCCGCACCCGGTACAGCAGGTCGCGTCCGGGCGCCCGGTCGGTGACCCACAGCTCGTCGGACAGCGCGTCGGTGCACAGGCCCCCTGGGTTGTGCAACCCGCTGGCCAGCACCTTGGAGCCGGTCGCGTTGCCCGGGTCGGCCCGGCCCGAGGTGTCGATCCGCAGCACCTTGCCCGCCAGTGACAGGGGGTCGGTCGCCGTGGCGGGGTCGCCGGCGTCGCCGGTGGCCACCACGAGCATCCCGTTGGAGTCCAGCGCGAGCGCGCCCGCGTTGCCGCTCGGGCCCTTCCGGATGCCCGCGAGCACCGGCTTGGGCACATCACCGGGGGCGATCCGGACCACCCGGTTGTCGATGGGGGTGGTGAGGTAGGCGTAGAGCAGTTCGTCCTCGTCGTAGGTCGGCGACAGCGCGAGTCCGGTGAGCCCCCCGTCACCGGTGGCGTCCACGGGCAGGGTGGTCACCACCTGGGTGGGCCGGTGCTGCTGCACCCGCAGGATCCGGCCGGTGGTGCGCTCCGCGGCCAGACCCACCAGGGCGCTGCCGTCCAGCACGACCAGCGCGGACACCGGTTCGAGACAGGTCGCGACCACCTGCGGGTCCGGGTCGGTGCAGCCGCGCGGCGGGCCGGGTGGCCCCCCGGAAGGCCCCTGCCCAGGGGGCTGGGGAACGCTTGGAATCTCCGGTTGCGGCTCGGCCTGCGGCCCGATCTCCAGTTTGGGCCGGAACGGTCCGGCATCGTGGTCCGGGAAGTCCGGCGTCACCGCGCAGCCGGCCAGCAGCGCGGTGAGCAGCAGCAGCGCTGCCGCCGGTCGGGGAGCCACTCGGCGGCCGGTAGCGGAGTGGACCGCCCCGGAAAGTCGCATGATCAGCCAGGCTAGGTGCTTGCCCGTGAGCCGCTGGTGAGTGGGGCAGCCCGGCGGAGTGGGCAGCCAGGCTGAGCGGGGCGGCGGGTCGCCGGCCGGGGTGGGCGCTGCTCAGGTGGCGAGCGGGTCGGACAGCCGTCCCCGGCTGACCTTGGCCAGTACCGGGAGGTCCCGGGCGCGCACTGTAGGCAGCCAGACCTCCTCGCCGTCGTGCAGCACGGCCCAGATCCGGGACCGTGCGTCCACCCGCAGGCCGTTCATCTCCGCCCAGGCCACACTTCGGCTACCCAGCAAGCGCCGCGCGACCACCGTCTCCGGGCCCACCACCGTGCGGGTGCGCAGCAGCCAGACCGTGATCACCAGCGGCAGCACGTAGAGCACCTGCAGCCCGGGCACGCCGAAGGCCACCGGGGTCACGCACACGGCCAGCCCCCACACCGCGATCAGGCCGGTGAGCGGGGGGCGAAAGGTCACGGTCGGGGAGTCGGTCACGGAACTATGGTCGCAGGGCGCGGGCAGTAAGGGGAGTACCCGCCGATCTCCTCAGGTTAGCCGCTCCTAAGTTAGGATCCCCCTATCGTGCTATAGCGAATGTGCAGGCAGTGACGGGGAGGTGAGCGGGAGTGCGGCGGCGGTGGCGTGGCGTGGCCCCAGTGACGGTGGCGCTGCTACGGGCCCTGGCCGGGTGCGGGGGCGGCGGCGACGGCTTCGACGACAGCGAACTGGTCATCTACTCCGGACGGCAGGAGGCGCTCGTCGGCCCGCTGCTGGAACGGTTCGAGCAGCAGACCGGCATCGCCACGTCGGTGCGCTACAACAACACCCCACAGCTCGCCGCGCAACTGCTGGAGGAGGGCGAGCGCACTCCCGCGGACGCGTTCTTCTCCCAGGACGGCGGCGCGCTAGGCGCGTTGAGCCGGGCCGGACGGCTCGAGCGGCTGCCGCAGGCCGTGCTGGCACACTGTCCCAGCCCGCTTCCAGGCCGACGACGGGAGCTGGATCGGCACCTCCGGGCGGGCCCGGGTCATCGTCTACCACCCGCGGCAGGTCGCTGAGCAGGAAGTCCCGGACAGCGTGTTCGAGCTCACCGAGCCGCGCTGGCGCGGCAAGGTCGGCATCGCGCCGGGCAACGCCTCGTTCGAGGCGTTCGTGACGGCCATGCGGGTGCTGCGCGGTGAGCAGGCCACCCGGGAGTGGCTGGCCGGCATGCGTGCCAATAACGTGCAGACCTTCGACAACAACCTGCTGATCCTCAAAGCCGTCGAGGACGGCGTGGTGGCGCTCGGCCTGATCAACCATTACTACTGGTACGAGCAGGTGGCTGAGCGGGGTGCCGCGGCGGTGCCCACCCGGCTGAAGTTCCTTTCCGGCGGGGACCCGGGGGCGCTGGTCAATGTCGCCGGGGTGGGGATCCTGCGGGGTTCCGATCACGCCGAGCAGGCCCGCCGGTTCGTCGAGTTCCTGCTCAGCGGGCCGTCCCAGTCCTACTTCGCCGAGCAGACCAGGGAGTATCCGCTGGTGCCCGGGGTCGCAGCGGCCGCTGACCTGCCCCCGCTGCAGAGCCTGCAGACCCCGCAGATCGATCTGTCCGACTTGGACACGCTGGATCAGACCCTGAAGATGATCCAGGACGCCGGCCTGACATGACCGTGCTGACCCACGTTCCCGTCGACCCCGGTCCACCGGCGAGCGCCGGGCCGGCGCGGGTTCGGCGCCCCCGCGACCGCGGGCGGCCGCCCAGCGTGCTGCTGGTGCCCGCCGGGCTGGCCGCCGCGGTTGCCCTGCTGCCGCTGGTCTACCTGGCGGTCCGGGCCACCGAGCGCGGGCTCGGCGCCGCGCTTGAGGTACTGGGACAGGACCGGACGGTGGCGCTGGTGGCGCGCAGCCTGACGCTGGCCGGGGCGGTGACCCTGGTCTGCCTGGTGCTCGGGGTGAGCCTGGCCGGGCTGATCGTGCGGACCACGCTGCCGGGGCGGCGGGTGTGGGGCGTGTTGGTCGCGCTGCCGCTTGCGGTGCCCTCCTACGTGGCGGCGTTTGCCTGGCTGTCGCTGCTGCCGGGATTCGGCGGTTTCCTCGGCTCCACGCTGGTGCTGAGCGTGTGCTGCTACCCCTATGTCTACCTGCCGGTGGTCGCGGCGCTGGCTCGGATCGACCCGGCGCACGAGGAGGTTTCCCGCTCGCTGGGGGCCGGGCCGGTGCGTACTTTCGTCACGGTGACGGTCCGGCAGGTCCGGCCCGCGGCGGCGGGGGGTGCGCTGCTGGTGGCGCTGTACGTGCTCGCCGACTTCGGCGCGGTGGCGCTGCTGCGCTACGACGTGTTCACCCGGGTGATCTACACCAGTTACCGGTCCAGCTTCGATCTCACCCCGGCCGCCGTGCTGGGCTGCGTGCTGGTGGCACTGACCGTGCTGATCGTGTGGGGGGAGAGCCGCACCCGCGGCCGGGCCGGGCACGCGCGGCTGGGTGGCGGGGCGGCCCGGCACCGGCCCCGCACCCGGCTCGGCGGGTGGACCCCGCTCGCACTGGCCTGCTGCGGGCTGGTCGTCACGCTGGCCCTGGGGGTGCCGCTGGGGGCGCTCGGCTACTGGCTCGTCCAGGGCAGCTCGGCCGGGCTGGACCTGGCCGAGGTGAGCGCCGCAGCGGTACGCACCCTGGGAGTCTCGGCGCTCGGCGCGGCAGCGGCGGTGTTGCTGGCCCTGCCGGTCGGGGTGATCGCGGCCCGTTACCGGGGGCGGGTGGCCCAGTTGCTGGAGCAGGCCGCCTACGCCGGGCACGCTCTGCCCGGGATCGTGGTCGCGCTGTCGCTGGTGTTCCTCGCGGTGCGCTACGCCCGGCCGATCTACCAGGAGCTTCCGGTGCTGGTGCTGGCCTACGCGGTGCTGTTCCTGCCCGCCGCGGTGGCCGCGGTGCGCGCGTCGGTGGCGCAGTCCCCGCCCCAACTGGAGGAGGTGGCCCGCTCGCTGGGGCGCACCCCGACCGGGGTGCTACGCAGCGTCACGGTGCCGCTGGCCGGCCCTGGCCTGGCTGCGGGGGCCGCGCTGGTGTTTCTCACCTGCATGAAGGAGCTGCCCGCCACCCTGATGCTGCGCCCGACCGGGATGGAGACGCTGGCCAGCGAGCTGTGGGGGCGCACCGAGGTCGGCGCCTACGCTGCGGCGGCGCCGTATGCGGCAGCGCTGCTGCTGGTCGCAGCGCTGCCCACCGCGTTGCTGGGCCGCCGCTGGGGTGCGACCGCCAGCGGCCGCGGCGAAGGGCCGGAGTCATGAGTGAGCTCTGCGTCCGTGGGGTGTGGAAGAGCTTCGGGGCGACGCCGGTGCTGCGCGGCGTGGACCTCACCGTCCCACGGGGCGCGCTGGCCGCGGTGCTCGGGCCATCCGGTTGCGGGAAGACCACGCTGCTGCGGGTCGTCGCCGGGTTCGAGACCGCCGACGCCGGGGAGGTGATCATCGGCGGCCGACTGGTCACCGGCCCGGGGGTGGCGGTTCCGCCGGAGCACCGCCGGGTGGGGGTGGTGCCGCAGGAGGGGGCGCTGTTCCCGCACCTCTCGGTGGCCGGCAACGTCGGCTTCGGCCTGCCCCGGGGACGGCAGCGGGCCGTCCGGGTGGAGGAGATGCTGGTGCTGGTCGGGCTAGGCGGCTACGGAACGCGGATGCCGGCCGAGCTTTCCGGGGGGCAGCAGCAACGGGTGGCGCTGGCCCGCGCGCTGGCCCCGGGCCCGGCGCTGGTGCTGCTGGACGAGCCGTTCAGCGCGCTGGACACCGGGCTGCGTGCCGCGCTGCGCGAGGATGTGCGCAGCGCACTGCACGCCACCGGCGCCACCGCGGTCCTGGTCACCCACGACCAGCAGGAGGCACTGTCGACCGCCGACGTGGTGGCCGTGCTGCAGCACGGCAGCATCGTCCAGGCCGGCACTCCGGCTGACCTCTACAGCACCCCCAGCGACCTGCAGGTGGCCATTTTCCTTGGGGAGGCGGTGGTGCTCGACGCGGTGCTGCGCACCGGGGACACCGCCGACTGCGTGCTGGGCACGCTGCCGGTGCGCGGCGCCGCCCGCCCATCCGGGTCCCGGGGCACCCTGGTGCTGCGCCCCGAACAGGTGCTGCTCGGCCCCCCTGGCCGGGGGGTGTCGGCCCGGGTTGCGGGGGTGGTGTTCTACGGCCACGACGCGCTGGTGCGGCTGGCCCTGGCTGAGGGCGCGGTCCCGGTGACGGCCCGGACCGCGGGCGGGCACCGGCTGCAGCCGGACGACGAGGTGGGCCTCACCGTCTCCGGCGCGGCCTGCTTCTTCCCGAGCTAACCTGAATTCACCCTCCTGGCTCGACGAGAGGACTCAGGGAGCAGCGGTGAGCGAGCCTCGGCACGAGAAGCCGGCTGGCGACCTCTACGCCGTGTTGGGCGTAGCCCCGGACGTCGATCAGCACGAGCTGGCGCGTGCGTACCGCTGGCGGCTGCGCCAAGCCCATCCCGATACCCGCGCACAGCACGGCCGGACCAGCGGACCGAGTGTGGACGAGGTGTTGCGGGCCTACGCGATCCTGCGTGATCCAGCTCGTCGTGCCGAGTACGACCGCACCCGAGCCACCCCGTTGCCACCCTCCGCTGACCATCGGGACCGGGCCCGGACCGGGGTTTCAATTCCGGTGCGCCACCGAGACACTCCGCCGGGTCACTCCCGGTGGTGGATACGGGCCGGACCGGTGCGACGCCATCGGTCCTGAACCCGGCTCACCCGCCAGGCGGTGACGGCGAGCAGGGTGAGCGCCACTGCCCAGATCAGGTGCCCCACGTGGTCGCGGAAAGCCGGTAGCAGCGGGCGCAGCACCTGGTACACCGGGGCGTTGACCTGGGAGTAGCCGGTGGGGTGGGAGTAGCTGACCCAGACCAGGTGCCCGGCCCAACCCTCGACCAGCAGTGCCGCGTAGCTGCTCACCCCGGCCAGGCCAAGCACCGCAGCGGCGGTGCGCAGCGCGCTGCCGTGGCGGGTGAGCCAGCACAGCACGGCCAGCAGCGCCAGGGGGAGCACCACCACGGTCTGCCGCCCCGGCCACCACCACCCGTGCATGGTCAGCGCCAGAAAAGTGGCGACCAGCCAGCCGGCCACCAGCGGTGCCACCAGCGGGGCCGCCCCGAGCCGGCCACCGTCGCTTCGGCGCGGTGGGCGGGCGAGCAGTGCGGCCACCGCGGGGACCAGCAGCAGCCAGCCGGGTTGCCAGCCGCCGAGGCCGAAGTCCCGGTCCACCAGCAGCCCCACCAGCCGCCAGGTGCGGGCCAGGTAGTCGGGGTCCACCCCCACCACGGCGAACTCCCCCTTGTCCTGGAAGTAGTCCCCGCTGGCGTACACCGTCCAGCCCCCCCACACCACCCGGTGTGCCGCCAGGTACAGCGCAGCGGCGACGGCCAGCGCCCCGCCGAGCACGAGTACCTCGCGCCGCTGCCCGGTCCGCCACCAGCGCAGCGCCGCCAGCCCGGCCAGCACCCCGGCGACCGGGGTGTACTTCACCGACAGCCAGGGCAGCGCGACCACGGCAGCGGCCAGCAGCACGAGCGGGAGCCGTCGCAGCGGGCCGGTCAGCGCGGCGACGCCGAGCAGGCAGGCCAGCGCGGCGGGCAGCTCGGGGTAGAGCTGCTGGCCGTAGACCGCCAGCGGCGCCGACGCCGCAGCCAGCCCGACCCCGGTGCCGGCCAGTGGCAGTGGAACGGCGAGCCGGCGCACCGCCGTCCACACTGTTGCGGCGGCCAACACCCCGGCCAGCAGGGCCATCGCGAGCTTGGCGCCCACCCAGCCGCCCGCGGCCACCGGCACCGCGAGCAGCAGCGGTAGCAGCGGGTCGTGCGGGCTGATCTGCCTGCCGCTGGGGAGCAGCACCGTCTCCACCGGTGGTGCCGCGTCGCTGAACTGCGCCCAGCGGCGCTCGGCCAGCTCGTCGGAGATGTCGAGATCGCCGTCTTTGGCCAGCGACAGGGCGGTGAACCAGTACTGTGGCTCGTCCACGGCCAGGTGCTCGCCGGGCATCGGGGCCACCCCGATCCCCAGCGCCGCGGCCACCACGGCCAGCAGCGCGATACCCCCCATCACCCACCGCAGTTGGGGCGAGGTCGCGGGCCCGGTCGGTGCCGCAGCCTGCTCGACGCTCATGGGGCGCCGGGTCTCATGGGGGCCGGGTCTCATGGGGCGCCGGTCTCAGGGGGCGACGGGCACGGACCCAGGCACTGGCTGGGGGTCAGCCCGGTCCGCGGTCCGGGCGGCGGCAACCTGGCGGGCGACCAGGGCGGTCAGGTCGGTCTGCGGCACCCAACCGATGGCCCGGCGCAGCGCCCGGGTGTCGGCTAGGGTGTGGGTCACCTCGGCCGGGTGTGGCAGGGCCGGCTCGATGCGGACCTCGACGCCGACCGCCGCGCACACCGCCTCGGCCAGCTCCTGCAGCGTGTGCCCCACCCCGGTGCCCACGTTGAGCAGCCCACCCACCCCGCGGTCGGCCAGGTCGATGAGCACCTGCACCGCGTCCCGCACATCGGTGATGTCCCGGGAACGCTGCGGGCCGCCCAGCAGTTTCAGCGGCCGCCCGTGGCGCGCCGCGTCGATCCAGCGGGCCAGCGCCATGCCGGGGCGCTGGCCCTCCCCGGCGACGGTGAACGGCCGCAGCACGGTGACCTGCCCACCGGCCCGCGTCCGCCCCGCGCACAGCCGCTCGACGAGCATCTTGCTCTGCGCGTAGCCGCCGCGCGGCCGCAGCGGGTCGGTCTCGGCGCTGGGCCGGCTGCGACGGCACCCGCCGTAGACCGACGAGGAGGACATCACCAGCAGCGGCGTCGGCGCCGGGACGGCGGCCAGCACAGCAGCGGTGGCGAGCACGTTGTCCCGGTAGCGGTGCTGCGCGACGTCCGGCCGGGGATCGCGGACGTCCGGGCAGCCTGCCAGGTGGTAGACCACCTGTGCCTGGGCCAGCGCGGCGCGCACGTCGGGGTCGGAGTCGAGCAGGTCCGCGATGACCGCGGTGGCGCCCGGGGGCGCGGCGAAGGGCCGGCGGTCGATCCCCACCACCGGCCCCCGCCGGGCGAGGACCTCCAGTAGCAGGCTGCCGATGAACCCCGCCGCCCCGGTGACCACAGCGACCACTGCTAGCTCCCGCCGGATTGAGGTAAAGGCTCAGCTATTAAGGTTAGCCTTACGTTAACACGGGTGGGTGACAGGGGAAGGAGAGCGTGATGCGGGTGTTACGCCGAGTTCGCCTCCTCGTCGGGCTCGGCGTGCTTGCCCTGGCCGTCGGGTACCTGGTGCCGGTGATCGACGGTCCCGCGCTGGGTGCCGTGGTCCGGGCGGTGCTGAGTGACCCGCTCGGGCTCGGTGTCGCGCTGGCCTGCTACGCCGCCGCGTTCGGACTGCGCTCCTGGGCCTGGCAGGTCACCCTGCCCGGCCTGGGGTTCGGCCAGTCCTGGGCGGCGCTGCACGTCAGCCTGCTGGGCAACCATGTGCTACCGCTGCGGCTCGGTGAGGTACTACGGGTCGCCAGCGTGCTGCGCCGCACCCCGCTGGCCACTCAGCCGGTGATCGCGTCGGCAGTGACCTTGCGCGCGGCCGATCTGCTCGCCGTGCTGGGGCTGGCGCTGCTGGCGGTGCCTGGACTGGGAGCCGCGCTGGCCGGCCGGTGGTGGTGGACGGCGATGGCCGGGGTCGCGGTGCTGACGGCGCTGGGAGTGGGCTGGTCATGGCGGCTGGCCAGGGGCGGGGCGGCGGTGCGGTTACCGACATTGCCGGTCGGGCTGGCGGTGTTGCTGGCCTGGACGCTGGAGTCGGTGGTGATCTGGCAGGTGGCCCGGCTGGCCGGGTACCCGCTCGGGCTGGCCGAGGCCGTCGCCGTCACCGCTGTCACCATCGCCGTGCAGGCGGTCGCCGTCACCCCCGGGGGTCTGGGGTCTTATGAGGCGTCCGCGACCGCAGCGCTGGTGGCGCTGGGGGTGCCGGCCGGGCCGGGTTTCGCCATCGCGCTGAGCACCCATGGGGTGAAGACCGGCTATGCGCTGCTGCTGGGCACCGTCGCGCTGTTCGTCCCTGACCCGAGCTACTGGGGCCGGCTGCGGCTGCCCCGGCAACTGCCGGCCCGCCCGCCGCGGGCCCCGGTACCGCACGACGCGCCGGTGGTGGTGTTTCTGCCGGTGCACAACGAGGAGGCGACGGTCGGTGCCGTGGTGGCCGGACTGCCCTCGCAGGTGCGCGGGCATCCAGTGACCGTGCTGGTGATCGACGACGGGTCCGGCGACGCCTCGGCGGAGCGGGCGGCCCAGGCTGGCGCGGTGGTGCTGCGCCAGCCGGGAAACCTGGGGCTGGGCGCGGCGGTGCGCCGCGGGCTCGCCGAGGCGATGACCTACCGGCCCGCGGCCGTGCTCTATCTGGATGCCGACGGGGAGTACCGGCCCTTCGACGCCGAGACCGTACTGGCGCCAGTGCTGTCCGGGACCGCGGACTACGTGGTGGGCTCCCGCTTCACCGGGCGGATCGAGCGGATGCTGCCGCACCGGCGGCTGGGCAACCGGGTGCTCACCGGCTGGGTGCGCTGGCTCACCCGCTGCCGCGACATCACCGACGGCCAGAGCGGCTACCGGGCGTTCTCCCCGGAGGCGGCGACGGACGCGGAGATCGTGCACGACTACAACTACGCCCAGGTGCTCACCCTGGACCTGCTGGCCAAGGGCTACCGCTACGCTGAGGTGCCGATCTGCTACTCGTTCCGGAACAGTGGAACGTCGTTCGTTCGGCTCGGCCGCTACCTGCGCAAGGTCATCCCCGCCGTGCACCGCGAGCTCAACGCCGACCGCCGGCCCCGCCCTGATCCGGCAGACTTGGCCGCGTGAGCATCCCGGGGCAACGGATCTTCGCTCCGCTAACCGATGCCGCGGCTCATGACCCCCGCTCGGCAAGTCTCAGGAGCAGGAAAGTTGAGCCCTCTGGGCTAAGGTTTGGGAACATGGGGCGGGGTGGGGACGTTGTGGACAGTGAATGAGCCCGGCGGGCGCTCCGCTGGGACGTGATGTTGCTGGTGGTTGACAGGGAGGTTCAGTAACCATGACGCTGCCCGTTCTGCGATCTTCGACCTCGCCGGGCCGGTGGGACCCGTGGCGCGAGTTCACCGACCTGCAGAACCGGATGGGCCAGTTGATGCAGTCGGTGTTCGAGCCGCTGGGCGAGGTGGCCCAGACGTTGCGGCCGCTGGCTGACGTATCCGAGACCGAGGACAGCTACGTCGTCGAGGTGGAGGTACCGGGCGTCAGGCGCGAGGACATCGCCATCGAGGCGGTCGGCAACGAGCTGACGATCACCGGGGAGTTCCGGGAGAAGGAGAAGGTCGGCTGGCTCCGCAGCCGCACCCGGCGCACCGGCCACTTCGAGCACCGCACCGTGCTCCCGCGCGACGTGGATCCGGAGAAGATCACCGCTGAGCTGGCCCAGGGTGTCTTGACGGTGACCGTGCCGAAGACCGAGGCCGCCAAGCCCCGCCGGATCGAGATCACCGGCCGGTGACCGGCGGAGTGGTGGGCAGGCCGAGCGGCCTGCCCACCACCGTGTTGTGGGTGCGTATTGCTGCCGTCGGAGGGAGCGGCCAGTGGCCGCCGTAACCCGTTCGCTCGCCTCCACCCAGGCTACATTCGCGCTACTGTCGCTCAGAGGTGAGTGGGTTTTACCGGCCAGGGTCAGTGCAGCCTTGAGTTGGGCGGGGGTAGCCATGCACGACCAGGTGCTCCGCCCCCGGTACTGGCAGGGTGCCCCTGGAGTGCTCCTCGTGCTGGTGGCGCTGGTCTCGCTGGTGGTGCTGAAGCCGTACCGGACAGATCACCCGGCAGACCCGGTGGCTGCGCCGGTGCCGGCGGTCCGGGTACCGCTGGCGCTGCCACCGGCCCGTACCATGCGGCAGTCGGAAGGCCCGGTCTCCGCTGAGCTGGTGCGGCACACGGCCCGGGCGGGCCGCATGGTGGCGCTCACCTTCGACGACGGACCGAACCCCGAGTACACGCCGCAGGTGCTGGCGTTGCTGGCCCGCTACCGGATGGTAGCCACCTTCTGCATGATCGGTGCGCAAGCCATGCGGCACCCGGAGATCGTCCGTCAGGTCGTGGCGGCCGGCATGCACCTATGCGGCCACACGGTGACCCATGACCAGAACCTGAAGTACCGGCCCGAACCGCAGATCGAAGCCGAGATCCTCAACGGTCGGACCGATATCCGGGCTGCGGCCGGCTCGCAGGTTCCGGTCGAGTATTTCCGGGCTCCAGCCGGGCGGTGGTCCGAGCCGATGCGCCGTCTTGCCGCGCACCACGGGATGAAGCCGCTGGCCTGGTCGGTGGA
>DASTLT010000111.1:0-30392 GCA_035714625.1 Pseudonocardiaceae bacterium
GCTATAGCACCGAACCACTCACGAGTCACGCAGTGACCTGAGCGGGCTCGGTGTCGACCAGCGAGGTGGAGCGGCGTTTGGACACCACCACCGCTGTGGCGATGATGGCCACGGCGCTGAGGGCGATGGCGAGCCGCCAGGGCGTCGAGGCGTCAACGCCGACTGAGAGCGTGACGATCGCCGGGGCAATCAACAGTGAGACCAGGTTCATCACCTTGATCAGCGGGTTGATCGCCGGGCCTGCGGTGTCCTTGAACGGGTCACCCACGGTGTCCCCGATGATCGTCGCCTCATGCGCAGGGGAGCCCTTGCCGCCGTGGTGGCCGTCCTCGACCAGCTTCTTGCCGTTGTCCCAGGCGCCGCCGGAGTTGGCCAGGAAGATGGCCATCAGGGTGCCGGTGACGATGGCACCGGCCAGGTAGCCGGCCAGCGGGCCGACCCCGAGACCGAAGCCGACCGCGACCGGGGCCAGCACCGCGAGCAGGCCCGGGGTGGCCAGCTCGCGCAGCGAGTCCTTGGTGCAGATGTCGACCACCCGGCCGTACTCGGGACGCACCGACCCGTCCATGATCCCGGGGTGGTCCCGGAACTGGCGGCGCACCTCGTAGACCACCGCACCCGCGGCCCGGGACACCGCGTTGATTGCCAGCCCGGAGAACATGAACACCACCGCGGCGCCGATGGCGAGCCCGACCAGCACGTTGGGCACCGAGACGTTGAACGCGAGGTTGAGGTCGAGGTCCGCCGCCGCGGAGCGGATGGCGTCGCGGTAGGAGCCGAACAGCGCCGTCGCGGCGAGCACGGCGGTGGCGATCGCGATGCCCTTGGTGATCGCCTTGGTGGTGTTGCCCACCGCGTCGAGCTCGGTGAGGGTGGTCACGCCCTCGCCCTTGACGTCGCCGGACATCTCGGCGATGCCCTGGGCGTTGTCGCTGACCGGGCCGAAGGTGTCCATCGCGACGATGACCCCCACCGTGGTGAGCAGGCCGGTGCCGGCCAGGGCGACCGCGAACAGCGCGACCGTCACGGTTCCGGACAGCAGGAACGCCCCGTAGACCGCGGCACCGATGACCAGGGCGGTGTAGACCGCGGACTCGAAGCCGATCGAGATACCCGCCAGGATGACGGTCGCGGCGCCGGTCAGCGAGCTCTTACCGACGTCCTGCACCGGACGGTGCTCGGTGCCGGTGAAGTAACCGGTGAGCCAGAGGATGATGCCGGCCAGCACGATGCCGATGATGACCGCAGCGGCGGCGATGACCTCAGGGCTGCCGCCGATCAGGGCGATCGGCGTGTCGTCGATCTCGGTGACCCCGGCCAGTTCGGTGAAGCTGGCCGGCAGGTAGAGGAAGGCCGCCACAGTGCAGGCCACCGCGGAGATCGCCGCGGAGATGTAGAAGGAGCGGTTGATCGCCCGCAGCCCGGGCTCGGCGGCCCGCGCCCGGGTGAGGTAGACGCCGATCACCGCGGTCAGCACCCCGATCGCCGGGACGATCAGCGGAAACAGCAGGCCTTGGCGGCCGAACGCCGCGGTGCCCAGGATCAGCGCCGCGACCAGGGTCACCGCGTAGGACTCGAACAGGTCGGCGGCCATGCCCGCGCAGTCACCGACGTTGTCGCCCACGTTGTCGGCGATGGTGGCGGCGTTGCGCGGGTCATCCTCGGGGATGCCCGCCTCGACCTTGCCCACCAGGTCGCCTCCGACGTCGGCGGCCTTGGTGAAGATGCCGCCGCCAACCCGCATGAACATCGCGAGCAGCGCGGCACCGAAACCGAAACCCTCCAGCACCTTCGGCGCCTGGCCAGCGTAGACCAGCACCACCAGGGCGGCGCCGAACAACCCCAGCCCGACGGTGGCCATACCCACCACGCCCCCGGTGCGGAAGGCGATGCGCATCGCCTTCTCCCGGCCCGCGGACTCGTTGGACGCGGCGGCGACCCGGATGTTCGCCCGGGTGGACAACCACATGCCCAGGTAGCCGATCGAAGCGGAGAACACCGCCCCGACGAGGAAGAAGATCGAGCGGCCGATCCGCTCGCCGAGGTCCGCGGCGGGCAGCATGAACAGCAGCAAAAAGACGATCACGGCGAACCCGGAGAGCGTCTTGAACTGTCGGTTCAGATACGCCGAGGCGCCCTCCTGGATCGCGCGGCCGATCTCCTGCATGCGCGGGGTGCCCTGATCCGCGGCCAGTACCTCGCGGAGCAGTACCGCGCCGACGGCCAGCGCGGCGAGAGCGACGACGGCAACCACACCGACAACCGTGTAGTCGCCCCCCACCAGCTCGAGACCCTCACCCTCGGCGAGGATGTTCCCGGACATCCGTCCTCCTGATTTTCCGTGCACATGCACCCGCGCTGGGGGAACTCGTAGCGCTGGTGCGGGTGGAACGACTGCGCCGCCCGAGCGGGCGGCATCCAGGCGGGTGAGTGTATGGGGTTAGCTCGTCGGACACCTCCGTCGGTGTCCCACCCCACCGGAGATGACCGATTCAGCTCCACCGGGGGTGCTCCGCGATTCCCCCCGAACGCTGGTGCTTGTCTTGAGACTCGGACCCCGGACGGAGGGCGGCAGGCGATGCACCACGGCGCAGGGCAGGCCCTGCTGCAGCGGCTGCTGGCCGGCCGAGACGAGTCCCCGCTGCGGCACGCCGCGGTGCTGCCGGCCAGGGCGGCCAGCACGGTGGCCTGGCCGCCCTGGGTGCCCGATCAGCTCCGCGCCGGGCTGCGCGCGGCTGGGGTGACGGCCCCCTGGTCGCACCAGGTGGCCGCTGCGGAGCTGGCCCGGGCCGGCCGCCACGTCGTGGTCGCCACCGGCACGGCGTCCGGCAAGTCACTGGCCTACCATCTGCCGGTGCTCGCCGGGCTGCTGGAGCACCCCCAGGCCAGCGCGCTGTACCTGTCCCCCACCAAGGCGCTGGGCGCGGACCAGATCCGGGCGGTGCGCGCGCTGGACCTGGACGGGGTACGACCGGCCACCTATGACGGCGACACCCCGATGGCCGAGCGGGACTGGGTGCGTGCCCACGCCCGATGGGTGTTCACCAACCCGGACATGCTGCACCACGGCCTGCTCGCCGGGCACGGCCGGTGGGCGCGTTTCCTGCGGCGGCTGCGCTTTGTGGTGATCGACGAGTGTCACGCCTACCGCGGCGTCTTCGGCTCGCACGTCGCCCTGCTGCTGCGCCGGTTGCGCCGGGTTGCCGCCCGCTACGGGGCGCAGCCGATGTTCGTGCTGGCCTCGGCCACCGTCGCGGACCCGGCCGGGTCGGCGTCCGGGCTGACCGGGCTGGACACGGTGGCCGTCACCGAGGACGGCGCACCGCGCGGCGAGCGCACCGTAGCACTGTGGGAGCCGCCGCTGCTCGACGAGCTGACCGGCGAGAACGGGGCGCCGGTGCGCCGCTCGGCGGGGGCCGAGGCGGCCCGGCTGCTGGCCGATCTGGTCGTCGAGGGGGCCCGCACGCTGGTGTTCGTCCGCTCCCGGCGCGGCGCGGAACTGACCGCGCTCAGCGCCCAGCGCACCCTGTCCGCTGCTTCGGCCCCCGACCTGGCCGCGCGGATCGCCGCCTACCGGGCGGGTTACCTCCCTGAGGAGCGCCGGGCGCTGGAGGCCGCACTGGACTCCGGGGAGCTGCTCGGGGTCGCCGCCACCAACGCGCTGGAACTGGGCGTGGACATCGCCGGGCTCGACGCGGTGGTGCTGGCCGGCTACCCCGGCACCCGGGCGTCGTTCTGGCAGCAGGCCGGACGAGCTGGGCGGGCCGGGGCGGGAGCGCTGGTGGTGTTCGTCGCCCGCGACGACCCGCTGGACACCTACCTGGTGCACCACGGTGCGGCCCTGTTGGGCGCGCCGGTCGAGGCGACCGTGCTGGACCCGGGCAATCCGTATGTGCTGCGGCCCCAACTGGCCTGCGCGGCGGCCGAGCTGCCGCTGACCGATGCCTGCGTCGACACCTTCGGCGCAGCGGCCCGGACAGTGGTCGCGGAGCTGGTCGCTGAGGGGGTGCTGCGCCGCCGGCCGGGTGGCTGGTTCTGGGCTGCGCCCGGGGAACGCCCGCACCCCGGCGTCGACCTTCGCGGCTCGGACGCAGCACAGGTGGCGGTGGTGGAGGCCGGCACGGGTCGGCTGCTCGGCACCGTGGACGCGGGGTCGGCCTGCGCCGCGGTGCACCCCGGCGCGGTGTACCTGCACCGGGGGGACTCGTTCGTGGTGGACGAGCTGGACCTGGAGGCGGGGGTCGCGCTGGTGCATCCCGCGCAGCCGGAGTGGACCACCTCGGCCCGCTCCAGCACCGACATCAGGGTGGTCGCGGTGCTGGACCAGCGACGCTGCGGCGGGGTGTCGGTGGCGCTGGGTGAGGTGGAGGTGACCTCGCAGGTGGTCGGCTACCTGCGGCGGCTGCCGTCCGGTCAGGTCCTCGACGCGGTGCCGTTGCAGCTCCCGCCGTCGACCTTGCGCACCCGGGCCGTCTGGTACACCATCGCCGAGGAGCTGCTGGAGACCGCGGGGCTGGCATCGTCCTCGTGGCCCGGAGCGCTGCACGCTGCGGAGCACGCCGCAATCGGCCTGCTGCCGCTGGTCGCCACCTGCGACCGCGGTGACATCGGGGGGGTCTCCACGGCCCGGCACCCGGACACCGGGGAGCCGACGGTGTTCGTGCATGACGGGCACCCCGGAGGAGCGGGCTTCGCCGACCGGGGCCACGCGGCGCTGCGTCCGTGGCTGACGGCGACCCGGGAGGCGATCGTGGCCTGCGAGTGCTCGGCGGGTTGCCCGTCCTGCGTGCAGTCACCCAAGTGCGGCAATGGCAACGAACCGCTGGACAAGGCAGGCGCGGTCGTGCTGCTGGAGACCGTGCTGGGCACGCTGCCTGTCGATGGTCTGCTCCGCTGACCCAGATTCTCTGCTGGCCTGGGTTCTCCCACCGGAGGTTTCTCCCACCGGAGCCAGCCCTCAGCGGCGGGCCGCCATCGGCCGTGCGCCGTCGATGGCGGCCAGCACCGCGTCGGTCACCTCGTCGAGCCGGGGCAGCTCCCAGCCGCACACCGCTGGCTTGACCCGCCAATGCACTACCCCGGGCAGGCAGGGGGATGGTGGCAACGGAACCCAGTCACCCTCAGCGTGCAGCACAACGTCCGGCTGGTCCTCCAGCTCACGGTGCAGCACACCGCCGCCGAGCACCGGGAACAGCCACCGCCCTGTCGGAGTGGCCGCGATGGGGACCGGGACGCCGGCGACGCGCAGCCCGATCGCGGTGGCCCGCCCCAGCTCGGCGGGCAGATCGAGCGCATCGATGCCCATGCCGGTAGCGAGCAGCACGCTGAACGGATGCCCCGCCCACAGCTCGGCAACCCGCTCCGGACCGCAGCCCGCCAACTGCGCCCAGTCCGGGTGCACCGGCACCGCACCGTGTGCTCCGGTGCCCTCGCGCAGCGAAGAGGGCATCCCCACCCAGTTCGAGCCACGCGGGTAACTGCCCGGAATCACCGGCCAGCCGTGGCAGGCGAAGCCGATGGCCTCGGCACGCAGCTCGGTACGGAACGCGTCCCGCCAGGTGTCAGTCCAGTCCATGTCATTCTCCATCGCCGTGCCGTTCCCGCCTTACTCAACACCGCACAGCCCGTTTCAGGGTATGGGTAACCGTTCGCCGTCGCTGGTCGGTGACTCTGCTGCGTTGAACGTGCCGAGCGTTCAGCGCAGCGGGGGGCACTGCGCTGAGGGCTGCGAGCCACTCGTCGCGCGTTCGTCGTCCTTTCAACACCGTTCGTCGCCCGATTCCAGGCGGCTCGGCTGATCGCCATGGTTTTCATCTGAATTGGCCCCCTGCTGAGTCCCGGCCCCCTGCCGGACCAGCCCGCGCCCGCCCGGTGGCTTCGCCGAAGCCGCCGAGGGTGCCGCCAGGTCGGACGATCACCTCTACCAGCACATCCCAGCCCTGGACCCGGCAGGACAGCAGGCGTACCCGCATCCGGTCACTGACTCGCCGGGCCTGGGCACAGGCCTGCTGCTCCCCACCGATCACGCCGCCAGCCCCGGCCAACGCGGCCAGATCGGCCGCCGACTCGGCCTGATGGCGGGCCAGCATCGCCCCACCCAGATACAGGGCGAAGACGGCCACCCCCATCAGCACGGCCAGGACGCCAACCGCCCACACCGTGGCCGCGCCACGGTCTCCTGCGCCCAGGCCGCTCGCGGCCCGAACCCGGTGGCCCAACCCGGCCGCGCCCTTCATGGCGTGAGCCCCGGTTCGAGCACGGCCACCGCCTCAGCGGCGATCTCGACCCCCGGCAGCAGCCCAGCCACCGGGTCCGCTGCGACCCGCACCGTCACCTCGTCCCCGCGGACGCTTACCTGCACCGCCGCACCGTCCGGCGCGAGCCGACGGGCCAGCTCCTCGCCGCGGTCCTGCTCACCCCGAGCGGTCAGCCGGGCCGCCTCCCGCGCGGCGTCGACACACCGCAACTTCGCCGCCACCGCCGAGACTCCCGCGAGCATCAGGGCTAGCACGACCACCAGCGAGCACAACGCCAGCGCTGCCTCCACGGTGACCGTGCCCCGGTCGTTGGCCTGGCTGACCGCCGGCATCAGAAGTTCACCGACAACGCGCGCTGGACCAGCGCGTCCAGGGCGCCCACGATGGAATCGCCGGTGACCACCGTGTAGAGCACGGCCGCGAATGCTGCTGCGGCAATTGTGCCGATTGCATACTCAACGGTGCTCATGCCCGCCTCACCACGGATCGCACCGGTCAGCCGCGCGGTGACCAGTCGCCACCGCCCCAGCCGCCGGGCCGACCTGCTGCTGATGGTCATGTCACATTCCTTTCCGGCCCGGGCTTCCCGGGCCTGCCATATCCGCCGGGCACCACACCCGCAGCGGTTCGAGAGGAGTTCCAGTGGGTGGCCCAGTGGGTAGGCCCAGTGGGCACCAGAACCCGACACACAGGGGTCACCATTGGTGGGCCAGGCCCGCAGCGAGCCCGATCACCACCGGCAGGATGCCGATGGCGAGAAAGGCGGGCAGGAAACACAGTCCCAACGGGCCGGCGATGAGCACCCCGGCGCGCTGCGCCCGGGTCTCGGCCTGCTGACGGGCCCCTGCCCGCTCCGCCTCGGCCAGCCGGGTGAGGGACTCGGCGAGGGCCATGCCGCTGCGGCCGCTGCGCCGGGCGAGCCGACCGAGCCGCTCGGTGGCGGGGCAGTCCAGCGCAGGCTGCCACGCCTGGTCCAGATCGGCACCCAACGCGATCAGCTCCGCAGTCCGGCGCAGCGCCGGGCCGGCAGGCGCGTCCAGCCCTTGTGCCACGGCCAGCACTGCGACCGGAACGGGCAGGCCAGCCCGCAGGCAGGCGGCCAGCAGATCCCACACTCCGGCCAGCTCCAGCCGCTCGTCGTCACCGTCGGCTCGAGAACCGTGACCGCCCGGCCCGGACTCGCCCCAGGCGCCCCGGCCGAACCAGCGGGTCGACAACCGGTGCACCGTGGCTTCGGCTATCGGTGGGCGCAGCCTCGCCCGTGGCACGGCCGGACCGGGTGCCAGCACCAGCGCGGCCGCCATCAGCAGCATCGACAGCACCGGCCCGGTCATGCTTGGCCTACCCTGGTCACCAGCCGCGCACTCCAGAGCACGCCGGCGCAGGCCAGACCGGTACCGACGACGAGCAGGACTTGGCCGGCTGCGGTCTGACCCAGCACCCGCAGCGGAGCGGCCCCCATCGCCTGGCCCAGCACCAGCCCGAGCAGGGGCAGTCCGGCCAGCACCGCTGCGGTGGCCCGAGGGCCAGCGAGCCGGGCCTGCACCTCGGCCGCGAAACGCACCCGCTGCTCGAGGTCGGCCCGGACCGCATCGAGCAGATCCGCGAGCGGAATGCCGTGCCGGTCAGCGAGCGACCAGGCGTCGGCGAGCCGGCCGAGCCAGGGCCGCAATGGGGCTGGGCCGGTGCTGCGCAGCACCGCAGGCACAGCACCGCCGAGGCGGGCGGCAGCCGCAGCGGCGGACAGCACCCGGCGCGCACTGGGAGGCCCCTCGGTGGCGGCCGCCACGGCGGCGTCGGCCACTTGGGCGCCGGCCCGCAGTTCGGCCACCAGGACCGCAAGCCCATCCACCAACCCACTCACCGCCGCGGTCCCGGCCTGGCGATCTCGACCCGCGCGCCAGCGAAGGGCAGCGGTGCCGGCCGCCATGGCGGCCGCAAGCCCACCACCAAGTCCGGCCAGCAACGCACCACACCCGGCAGCCAGGGTGACCGCCACCGCTAGCCAGTGTCGTCCCACCCCGAGCCGACCCACCCAGAGCCGACCCACCCAGAGCCGACCCATCGAAGACGGACCCACCGAGGACGGACCCACCGAGGACGCACCGAGACGGCCCGGCTCCGGCGCCCTCCACCGGGAGCGCAGCCTGCGCAGCCGGCGCTGACCGCAATCGGAGGGCCAGCAGAGCACGGCGGCCGCCAGCGTGACGATCCCGAGACTCAGCACGTCGCACCGCCGCTACCGGCGCCGAGCAGATCACGAAGCCGTTGCGCCCCCGGACCCCACTGCCCGTCCTGCCAGGCCGGTACGACGCGGACCAGCTCGCCGGCGCGCTCCAGCACCCCCACCGCAGTGAGGCCACGGGACCCGCCGCGGCGCGCCATGTGCAGCACCACATGGACGGCGGCGGCGAGCTGGCTGTGCAGCGCGGCCCGCGGCATGCCACCCAGCGCGGCCAGGGCCTCCAGCCGCGCGGGCACCTCGGTGAGCGAGTTCGCGTGCAGCGTCCCGGCACCTCCTTCGTGGCCGGTGTTGAGCGCAGCGAGCAACTCGCACACTTCGGCGCCCCGCACCTCCCCGACCACCAGCCGGTCCGGGCGCATCCGCAGCGCCTGGCGCACCAGGTCGCGTAACGTCACCTCCCCCACCCCCTCGATATTGGGCTGGCGGGCGGCCAGCCGGACCACGTGCGGGTGGCCCGGCAGCAACTCGGGGGCCTCCTCCACGCACACGATCCGCTCACTGCCCGGCACGCACCCGAGCAGCGCCGCAAGCAGGGTGGTCTTCCCACTTCCGGTGCCGCCGACGACCAGAAAGGCCAACCGGGCGGCGATGACCGCGCGCAGCAGCGATCCTGCCTCCGGGGCCACGCTGCCTGCCTGCTGGAGCGCGTCCAGCCCGTGCATGGTGGGTCGCAGCACCCGCAGCGAGATGCAGGTGCCATCCGCGGCAACCGGGGGGAGCACGGCGTGCAGCCGGACCCCGCCGGGCAGGGGTGCGTCGACGTAGGGCGAGGCATCGTCGAGCCGCCGCCCCGCGGCCAGCGCCAGCCGCTGAGCCAGCCGGCGCACTGCTTCCTCGTCCGGGAAGCGCACCTCGGTGCGATGCAGCTCCCCCGCCCGCTCGACCCACACCTGGTCGGGCCCGCTCACCAGCACGTCGGTGGTGCCGGGACTGTTCAGCAACGGCTCCAGCGGGCCGGCTCCGACCAGTTCCTGCTGCAGTTCCCGCAGCGCCGAGAGCACCTGCAGATCGGCCAGCACCCCGCCGGCCTCAGCCCGCACCGCAGCCGCCATGGCGCCCGGGGAGAGGTCCCCTCGGGACGCCGTGGTGGTCTCGGCGGCCAGCCGCTGCCGGACCCGGTCGACCAGGGGTGTGACGGGGCCGGGAGGCTGCCAGGTCGCGGTCACGCCGCCCTGCCCTGGGTGGTGCTGCCCTGGGCCGCCCCGCTCCGGGACCGCGGGCCACCCTGGAGCGTCCCCAGCACCTGACGCGCCGCGGTGGCCAGGGGCCCGCGGGTGCGCCCCGGCACCGCACCGCGATCCAGGCCCCCTGCCAGGCCGGGCTGCGGACGCATGGCGGCGAGCAGTGGAAGCTCCAGCGCCCGGCTCACATCGTGCGGGGTAAGCCCGCCCGGCGCGGGTCCGCGCACCACCAGTTGCAGTGACACCCCGTAACACGACACCCGCGCCGCCACTGTCGCCGCTGCAGCGCAGGCCCTGACCTCCGCCGGAACGACCAGAACCGCGAGGTCCGCGCTCTCCAGCGCCGCAGTGCCGGGCTCGCCGAGGTAGCGGGGCAGGTCACAGACCACGATCTCGCCGGCCCGCCGTCCGGCTCCGCACACCGCCCGCACCGCGGCACCGTCCGGCCCGGGACCGGTCCGCTCGCAGGACAGCACGGTCAGCCCACCCCGGTCCCCGAGCCGCGGAGCCGGCAGCGCCGCGTGCAACGCGGTGGCCGGCACCCGCCCACCACCGAGGGCGAGACCGGGCCAACGCAGCCCGCCCATGTTCTCCGCACCCAGCGCCAGGTCCAGACCACCGCCCAGCACGTCGCAGTCCACCAGCAGCACCTGGTGGCCGGCCTGGGCGGCGACCACCGCCACCGCGACCGCGAACACCGATGCCCCGGCACCGCCACGACCACCGAGCACCGCCAGCACCCGACCCGGTTCGGTGGGCGACTCGACTGCGTCGGCCAACGCGCCGACCAGCCAGGCCTCGCCGTCCGGCAGTATCGCCACGTGTTCGGCGCCGACCGCGACCGCGCACCGCCACACTTCCGGGTCCGCCGCAGTGGCGACGACCACCACCCCGTCCCGGCGTGGCAGACCGGCGGCCGCACTCGCCCCGGCAGCCTCGACGTCGAGCAACAGCAGGGCCGCAGTGCTCCACTGTTCTCGGACCCCTGCGGGACCGCTGACCCACTCCAGTTCACACCCGGCCGCCGCGGCGAGCCGGACCACCTCGTCGGCCAGCCCACCCGGGGTCATCATGACCACCGGCCGGCGAGCGGCCACCCGCTTGCCGTTCATACCGCCACCGTTCACGGTGTCCTCGCAGTTCCCCGGCCCCGTGCCAGCGCGGGGCGTGCGGTGCCAGCATCAAAGGGGATACGGGGGGACTCCAATGCGTTATGATCAACTTGTGGACAACGGGGGTGAATGTGGATAGCCCCGCGGCAGTGGCGCCGGTGTGCAGCCGTTATGCGGGGGGCGGGGTGTACCGTGAGGCGAGGATCCGCCATACTGTCGCCAGTAATACGCAGAAGCAACAGAGCGGCGAGAATGATGACCGTGCGATCGTGTGCCCACGGCAGCACCGCGTCCAGATATGGGACGACCCCCGCCAGGGGGGAGGGGCGGGGGTCGTCGGGGGATTCAGCCCCGGGGGGTCGGGCTGAACCCGTCCGGGTCAAGCCCGGACAGGGACACCTTATCCCCATCAGGCCCTGCTGCGCTGCCCCTTCCGCGCAGGGAAATGGAAACGCATGGCCACCACTCGGCCTGCCGCCACCTATGCTCGCCGCCGTGACCGGATCCGGCCAAACCGTCATGGGCGTAGCGGCGTTCTTCGATCTGGACAAGACGATCATCGCCAGGTCGAGCACGCTCGCGTTCTCCCGAACGTTCTTCCAAGAGGGCCTGATCAACCGGCGGGCGGTCCTCAAGAGCACCTACGCCCAGTTCATGTTCCTGCTGTCCGGCGCTGACACCGAGCAGATGGACCGGATGCGGGCTCACATCACCGCGCTGTGCACGGGCTGGGACATCGCGCAGGTGACCGCGATCGTCGAGGAGACGTTGCACGACATCGTGAACCCGCTGGTCTACGCCGAGGCAGCCGAACTGATCTCGCAGCATCGGGCGCGCGGTGAGGACGTCGTGGTGGTGTCGGCATCCGGGGCCGAAATCGTGCAGCCGATCGCCGAGATGGTTGGCGCAACCCACTGCGTGGCCACCCGGATGGTCACCCAGCATGGCCGGTACACCGGCGACGTGGAGTTCTACTGCGCAGGGGAGAACAAGGCGCTCGCCGTCCGGGAACTGGCCGAGCAGCGGGGTTATGACCTCCAGCGCTGCCACGCCTACTCCGACTCGATCAGCGATCTGCCGCTGCTGGCAGCAGTCGGTCACCCCACGGCCGTGAATCCGGACCGGGCACTGCGGCGGGAGGCTGCCGCGCGGGGCTGGCCGGTGCTCGCCTTCTCCAATCCGGTCTCGCTGCGGACCCGGATGCCGACCCGGTCCGGAGCACACTTCGCCGCCGCGGTCGGACTGGGCGCGGTGGCCGCAGCCGGCGTCGCCTGGTACGGCCTGCGCCGTCGCCAGCGCTGAGCGGGAACTGAGGCTGAGCGGGAACTGAGCCAGCCGTGGAGGCAGCTAGGTGGAACAGGTGGCCGGGCACCGCATTTCGTCACGGTAGGTACCTGAAACGGTGCACCTGATCGGGCCTCTTGCTGTGGCTCGCGTCACCGCGTAGACATGGAGGCACGGACTCCTGAGCGGCCAGGGACGGTGCAGGAGAGAAGTGCCGTCCACCCCGATCAGGGCTCCGGGCGCAGACACCAGGAACCCACGCGCGGCACGCCGCGGGAGGCATGTCGTAACGGGTCTGCGTACCACGTCCACCGCGGATGATGGGCGCCGAGACCCACCAGGTACGACACGAGTTGCACGCTTGGTACCCCGGTCGCCTGCGCTGACGGCGGTGCTTCCTAACCCCATCAGGGGCTAGGTGGTGCCGCCGTCTCCATTTTGGCCGGACTGGCTGATGGTACGCGCGGAGCGGCACGTTGTGTCCTCGGGGACTGGTCAGTAACTTTCACGCATGGACACTGGTGTCGTCGACCCCGCAGGGTACGTGCAGGATGAATCCAGCCCGTTGGTCCGGATCCGGTCGCTGCTGCCGGGCCTGGCCAAAGCCGAGCAGCGGGTGGCCCACGTGGTGCTCGCCAACCCTGCCACCGTCGCCCACCGCAGCATCACCGACATCGCCGAGCAGGCCGGCACCAGCGAGACCACCGTGACCCGGTTCTGCAAAGCGATCGGGGTCGGTGGATACCCAGAGTTGCGGCTCTCGCTCGCCGCCGACGCGGCTCGGACCGCGGTCCGGGTGCACCAGGAAGTGGGCAGCGACATCGGCCCGGACGACCTGCTGACCGACGTGGTCGCCAAGGTCTCCTTCGCCGATGCCCGGGCGGTCGAGGAGACCGCCGAGCAGCTCAACGTCGAGACGCTGGGCTCCGTCGTCAGCGCCCTCACCCAGGCCCGCCGGGTGGACATCTACGGCGTCGGGGCGAGTGCCTTCGTCGCCTTGGACTTCCAGCAGAAGCTGCACCGCATCGGCCGGGTCGCCTTCGCCTGGAGCGATGTGCACATGGCATTGACCTCAGCCGCGCTGCTGCGGCCCGGCGACGTCGCAGTGGGCATCTCGCACACCGGGGCTACCACCGACACCCTCGACGTGCTGAATGAGGCAAACTGGCACGGCGCCACCACGGTGGCGCTGACCAACTTCCCCCGCTCCCCCATCGCCGAGGTGGCCGATCACGTACTCACCACCGCCGCCCGGGAGACCACCTACCGCTCCGGTGCGACGTCCAGCCGGATCGCGCAACTGACCGTGGTGGACTGCCTGTTCATCGGCGTCGCCCAGCAGCACCTGGACACCGTCCGCGAGGCCCTGCAGGTCACCCGGGACGCGGTGCGCGGGCGGCGGACGGACTCCCGGCCGGACCGCCGGCGCAGTACCCGCCGCCGTTAGCGCACCCCGGTAGCACGTCAAGCCGAGGCCATGGCCTCGGCGATGGAGATCGCCTCCCGCGCCCCGGCGCGCAGCGCGGTGCAGCAGTGCACGATCCACCGGCTAACCGCGTGCGGCCCGCCCTGGGCGAAGCCGGCCGCCGCCGACCGGTACTCCCGCTCCCGGCGGAGGTGGGCGACCTCCGGCAGCACCAGCCCCTTGGGATCCAACCCGCTGGCAATCGCGGTGAGCCGGGCCGCGGCCCGGGCCACCACGCCGTTCGCCTGCTCGAAGGGCGCCAGCGCCAGCAGCTCCCCATGCACCACCGCGATCAGCACCGGGGCCGGCACCTGGCTCCCCCCGGCCACGAGCTGGGCCAGCCGGTGCAGCCGGGCGGTGCGCGCTGGCGACGAGCGCGGCCGGCCCAGGGCCAGCTCGGGCACCAGATCTGCCGCGGCGAGCACGTGCAGCCGGGCCAGCACCTGCAACGGCGCGCGCTGCCAGGTACCTAGCAGCCCGCCGAGCGCCTCGGCCACCCGCAGCGAACCAGCCAACACCGGGTCGTCCACCGGCCCCTCGGCGGGCAGCGTGGCAGCGCCGCCGTCCAGCGCCGCCGAGGCCCGGGCCGCCCGGACCGACGCCTCCGCCGCGCTGGCCGGCCAACCGCGCCGGTTGACCGGGTGCCGGTGCACCCCGCTCACCTCGTCCCGGGCAACGGCGACCGCCTCCCGGACGCCAGGCAGGTCAACCAGCACAGCCAACGGGTCTGCCGCCACCCGGCCGAGAGTAGCGCCGGACCCGGGCTGCCGCTGCCGCTGCCGCTCTCACGCATTACTGTGCTGTGGCGGCACGCAACCTTCACCTCGCCACCCTGGCCGGACTGGTGCTGGATGGCGACCCGGTCTCGAAGGTTTGCCGGCAGGTATGAACTATCCGAAGACCAGGTGCAGCAAGCGGTCGGCTGCAGGTGACACACAACCTCGCCTCCTGAGCTATTCGTGGAACTCGGTCAGCTTCGCTTCGTCGTCGACGAGAACACCCTCGCCGTCGGCAAGGTCATGCAGCAGTTGCGGATCGCGACGGTGACTCTCGTCCTTCCCGCCCCACCAAAGGAGTCCGCCGACCCGGCCGCCCAGCGCCTGCGCCGTCACTGAGCAGCTCGCTTCTCGACCCGCAGGCCGCGATTCGGAGCCGAATGGCCCGTGCTGCACTCAACACCACATCTCGCGCAGCCGGTCGATCTCGTCCTGCAGTGAGGTGCGGTCCGTATCCCGGGTCTGGGCCGTGCGGATCCAGGCGGTCTGCAGGTGGACCAGCTCCCGCTCCAGCGAAGTCGGGAGGGCGCCCAAGGTCAGCCTGCCCTGCTGGCAGCGGTCACGCTCGGCTTTGTCGACGCCCGGGCCTCGCCCCCGCAGCACAGCGGCGCGCGCCTTCGCCACGGCCTGCTGCGGATCCTCGTGCGGCAGGCTGGACTGGTCTGCTGGTGGCACCCCATCCCGCACGCCCCCAACCTCACCACCCCGGCGCCCCGTACGCATGCCGAGGAACCAGTAGGCCCCGCCCAGCCCGCCGGACGCGGCAGGGTTGCCAACAGCGCGTAACGTGTACCAGACGGTGTGTGATCGCGAGTTGGCCGTCGGCCTCGCTCGACAGGGAGGGATCTCGTGCCGCCTATGCCGGAGCACTACCCGTGGTTTGTCGTCATCACCCACGCGCTCAACATCCTGTTCCTGCTCATGCTCGCGCGCTCAGGGATCGAGATCCTGTCCGCGTTTCCCAAACTCTACGTCAATGACCACTGCCCACCCGGGCGGGAATGGGCCCGGTTCTCGAAGCGGATGTATGGGAGCGACTCCCGCCGGGCATGGACCTCGCTGGACGAGGAAGAGTCCTGGAACCCAGTGCTGGCCATGCCGGGCGGCAAGAAGCTGGGACTGGGCCGGCACTGGCATTTCCTGACCCTTCAGTTCTGGATCGTCAACGGGATCGTCTACCTGACCCTGATCTTCGTTTCCGGCTACTGGGTCTACCTGGTACCGACCCACTGGTCGATCATCCCAGAGTCGATCAAGGCAATTGGCACCTACCTGCACTTCGAGTACCCGGACAAGCTGCCCGGCCAGCCCTTCGATGCGGCGCAGAAGATGGCCTACTTCTCCGTGATCTTCGTGCTGGCGCCACTGCAGATCCTGTCCGGGGCAGCGATGTCCCCATCGGTGATCGGACGCTTCCCATGGTATGCAGCGATCTTCGGTGGTCGGCAAGGCGCTCGGAGCGTCCACTTCCTCGGGCTCTGCGCATTCACCGGGTTCGTCCTGATCCACACCGCCATGGTGATCATATATGGCATCCCGACGGAGTTCGCCAAGATCGTCTTGGGAGACCCCCTGGCGAACCGGGCACTGGCAGTGGCTCTCGGGACCCTGGGCCTTCTCGCGATCGTGCTGGTTCATGTCGTGGCGACGGTGCTCACCCGGATGCACCCGCGGGGCGCCCAGCGGGTGCTCGGTGTCCTGGTCGACCCGCTCGAACGGGCGCTCTCCCGCTACCTCAAGTCCCGGCAGCATTACACTCGCGCCGATATCTCCGGCTACCACCGGGTCAACGGTTACCCCCCGGTCGGCCCGGAGTACGAGCGAATGGCTGCCACCGGGTTCCGAGACTACCGGCTGGCCGTTGGGGGCCTCGTCGAGAACCCGGTGTCACTGTCCCTCGATGCGTTGCGTGCTCTCGGCACCCAGACGCAGATCACCAATCACAACTGCATCCAGGGCTGGAACGCCATCGCGGAGTGGCGCGGTGTTCCTCTCGAACGGCTGATCGACCTGGTGCGTCCGAAATCGGAGGTGACCCATATCGTCTTCTACTCGATGGACGACAAGGGGCTCACCGAGGGCGAGGAGGGCCGCCACGGATACTTCTACGAGGCCGCGCCCATCCACCTCGCGCAGGACAATCAGGCAATCCTGGCCCTGGAGATGAACGGTGGGCCGTTGCCGGTCGAGCACGGCGCGCCGGTGCGGGTGCGGCTGGAGAACCAGCTCGGCTACAAGATGGCTAAGTGGATCAAGGCTATCGAGTTCGTCGACGACATCTCGATGATCGGCATGGGCCAGGGTGGCTACCGGGAGGATCAGATGTACTACGCCAACGCGGCCGGGATCTGAGCTCTGGCCACCCTTTCCGCACTTGAGGCTTCGTGATCAGGTCGCCGGTGCGGGCGGCGGGCCGGCCTGCGAGTTGGCTACCCGGTCGGCGATGTCCTCGAGGGTCTGGCCGTCACCGGGGTCGACGAAGGCGATCATGAGGGCCAGCGCGGCGGTGCCGAGCAGGGACCGTCTGCGCTTGTGGTCCAGCACGGCCGTCGAGCGGTCCCCCTGGGCGCGCAGGGCGAGACCCTCGGCCACCGCAGTGATGATCAGCGTGAACTCGTCCAACGACAGTCCCGGCCGCAGCCGCAGACCGCGACTCTGAAAGATCTTTTCGTAGACCTGGCGCCACGACTCGGTGAGCTCCTCGTAAACCGCGCTGAGCGCCTTGGCCACCACCGGGTCGTGGTCGGCGAAAGCGGTGACCAGGAAATGGAATCGGGTGGCGGTGTCGTCGATCTTGAGATTGAGGTCGCGATAGGCGATTTCGTGGGCCGCAAGCGACAGCGTGTCGTCACCGATGGCGTCCGCGGCCTGCTCGGCCAGCTCCAGGTGGCCGCCGAACCGGTCGATCCGAAGGGCATAAAGGATCAGATCTCCGAGATAGTCGGAGAAGTAGGGCCACCGGTCGCGTAGCGAGCCGGGGTTGCCCTGGTGCGGCAGGTCGTCCGGCCCGTGCGCCACCTCTTTGATCACCTGGTCGCGGCTTATCCGCAGGAAGGACCGGTGCTGGGGCCGGTCATCCTCGTCGGCGGGCTTGGGGAAGAACTCCTCCGCCAGCAGGCGCATGCCCGCCTCCAGGTAGGCCCGGGTCAGCGGATGGTTGGCCAGTTGGCGCTGCGCCTGGCGGCTGTGCCGATTGAGATGGCGCAACACGTCACCCAGATCGTCGTCCACCTGCCCGCTCCCCTCCCAGCCCACGCCCGGTCCTCCAGCCTAGGAGGTCCAGAGTAGGCCGTCCTGGTTGGTTGTACCGCTGATCGTCCTCACTGCCGTTTCCTTGCTCAGGCATGCACCACGAGGGGGAGTACGACGAGGAGGTTCACCATGTTTCCATTAATACAGTTTGCGGCGGGCCTCGTGACAGCTTTCGGGGCGGGCCTCCTGGTCGGCACGGGCCTGACCACCCGCTCCATCGACCAGTCCTTCCGGCGGCTGGCCCAGGAACGGCGGCGGCTTGACCAGCGCGAGCAGGCCTTCGCGTCGATGCTGGCCCAGCACCGGCTGGCCCAGCACCGGCCGGCCCAGCACCAGCAGGGCCTGGCCTACCACGACCCGCCGCGCTGGCGGCAACCCGCTTACCAGGGGGCCACGCCCAATGGACACCGCGGGTACGACAGCGCAGCCATGGACGACGACGACTGAATCAGCAGACCTCACCGGCCCCTCACCTGGCCGGGGCACCGGCGCGGCCACTAACGTCACCTGCTAGACCGCGACCGGTGCCATAAGGAGGTCCCGACGATGGGCGACTCGGGTCAAGGACTCGTCAACCTGCTCGCCGAGAACCGCGTGTTCCCCCCGAGTGAGGAATTCGCCGCGCAGGCGAACGCCACCGCCGAGCTCTACGACGAGGCCGACGCCGATCGCGCGGCGTTCTGGGCAGCGCAGGCCCGTCGGCTGCACTGGGACACCGACTTCGAGCAGGTACTCGACTGGTCGAACCCGCCGTTTGCCAAGTGGTTCGTCGGAGGCAGGCTCAACGTCGCGTACAACTGCGTCGACCGGCACGTCGAGGCCGGGTACGGGGACCAGGTCGCCTTCCACTGGGAGGGCGAGCCCGGGGACACCCGCACCATCACCTACGCCGCCCTGCAGCGCGAGGTGTGCAAGACGGCCAACGCGCTGCACTCGCTGGGGCTGGAAGCCGGCGACCGGGTGGCCATCCAGCTCCCGATGATCCCCGAGGCGATCTTCGCCATGCTCGCCTGCGCCCGTCTCGGCTTGCCGCACAGCGTGGTGTTCGGTGGCTTCTCCGCCGAGGCGTTGCGCAACCGGGTGGCCGACGCCGAGGCCAAGCTGGTGATCACCGCCGACGGCCAGTTCCGGCGCGGCAAGGCGGCGGCGCTGAAGATCAACACCGACCAGGCGCTGCAGGGCGGCTCGCCGGTGCGCCACGTGCTGGTGGTCCGCCGCACCGGCACCGAGGTGGACTGGACCGAGGGCCGGGACCTGTGGTGGCACGACCTGGTGAACGGCCAGCCCGAACGGCACACCGCAGCGCCGTTCGACGCCGAGCACCCGCTGTTCATCCTCTACACCTCGGGCACCACCGGGAAACCCAAGGGCATCCTGCACACCTCGGGCGGTTACCTCACCCAGTGCGCCTACACCCACCATGTGGTCTTCGACCACAAGGCCGGGCAGGACGTCTACTGGTGCACCGCCGACATCGGCTGGGTCACCGGGCACAGCTACATCGTCTACGGGCCGCTGGCCAACCGGGCCACCTCGGTGCTCTACGAGGGCACCCCGAACACCCCGCACGAGGGCCGACACTGGGAGATCGTGCAGCGCTACGGCGTCACCACCTACTACACCGCACCGACGCTGATCCGCACCTTCATGAAGTGGGGCAAGCAGATCCCGGAGAAATACGACCTGTCTTCGCTGCGGCTGCTCGGCTCGGTCGGCGAGCCGATCAACCCGGAGGCCTGGATGTGGTACCGGGAGCACATCGGCGGCGAGCGCTGCCCGATCGTGGACACCTGGTGGCAGACCGAGACCGGGGCAATCATGATCTCCCCACTGCCTGGGGTCACCGCCACCAAACCGGGTTCGGGGATGCGTCCGCTGCCCGGGATCAGCGCGGTCGTGGTGGACGGCGCCGGCACCCCGGTGGCCCACGGCGAGGGCGGCTTCCTCGCGCTGGACCAGCCGTGGCCGGGGATGCTGCGCACGCTGTGGGGTGACGACGAACGCTATCTGCAGACCTACTGGTCGCGCTTTGCCAAGCAGGGCTACTACTTTGCCGGCGACGGCGCCAAGTACGACGACGACGGCGCGATCTGGCTGCTCGGCCGGGTGGACGACATCATGTTGGTGTCCGGGCACAACATTTCCACCACCGAGGTGGAGTCCGCGCTGGTGTCACATCCGACGGTGGCCGAGGCCGCAGTGGTCGGCGCGTCGGACCCGGTCACCGGGCAGGGTATCGTCGCGTTCGTGATCTTGCGGGGCGGTGTCGCGGAGTCCGAGGCGTCGGGTGAGGCGGCGATCAGGGAGCTGCGCGAGCATGTGGCCAGCCAGATCGGCGCGATCGCCAAGCCCCGCCAGATCCTGGTCGTCGCGGACCTGCCCAAGACCCGGTCCGGCAAGATCATGCGGCGGCTGCTGCGCGACGTCGCGGAGAACCGGGAGATCGGTGACGTCACCACGCTGGCCGACTCCACCGTCATGGACCTGATCTCCGCCGGCCTGCGGGACTGACTCGCCGGGTCGAGCTGCTCCTCGGCGTGGCGGGCGGCAGGCGTAGCGGCAGCGCCGTCAGGCACCGCGCGCCGGTGAGCGCCACGGCAGCAGCAGCGCGAGCTCAGCCCGCCCGGACACCCCCGTCTTGCTGTAGATGTGGTTGAGGTGGTTGCCCACCGTGCGCGCGGAGAGCGCGAGCCGCTCGGCGATCTCCCGTTTGGGCAGGCCCCGCGCGGCCAGCTCGGCGATCTCCCGCTCCCGGGTGGTGAGGGCGTCGAGGGCCCGCGGGTCACCGGCCCTTCGCAGGCTCGGGGTCCGTGCCCCCTCGCAGCGCGAGGCCCACTCCCGGCACCGTTCCCGGGCAGCGAGCCGGGCCACCAGATGACCCGCGCGGTGGTGCTGCTCGGCGGCCTCGGCCGCTGCCTCGGCGGCCAGCAGCACCGCCCCGAGCTCGGCGAACCCGGCAGCGCAGCGCTCCAGTGCGTCGGCGTCACCGGTGGCGAGGGCGGTGGCGTGCAAGGCGATGACCGGTGCAAGCGCGCTGTCCACCACCCCGGCGAGCGCCGCCAGCCGGGGCGCCACCCGGATCTCCCCGAGCCGCAGGGCATCGTGCAACGCCAGCAGCTCCCCGGTGCACAGGCCGCTGGCGGCGGCGACATCCGCCGCCCGGCAGGCCAGGCTGCGGGCGGTGGAATGCTCGCCCCGCGCGACCGCCGTCCACGCCTGCGCCAGCACCGCCTCCCAGTCGAAGACCCGCACGGCCGGGAGCTGGCTGCGCCGCTGCCCGACGAGCGCCCGCTCGGCCTCCTCGACGTCTCCCAGCAGCGCCGCGGCCAGCGCCTGGGCCCCCAGGGCGCACGCCAGCAGGCCGCCCGGATCCTGCTGGCGCAATAGCGCGCACGCCTCCCGGAGGTGCTGGCGGGCCGTCCGGGCCCGGCCGGCGGCCAGCGCGGCGCGCCCGAGCAGCATCGCCCACAGCCCGCGCAGGTCGTGCGCCTGCTCCGCGGTCACCTGCTGGTAGGAGGCGGCCGCCAGGTCCTCCATCTGCCGGTACCGGCCGGCCATCCAGCTCGCCAGCACCTGCATGGCCGGCAGCTCCCCGACGAGCTGGGGCTGCGGGTCGCGCAGCTTCGCGGCCGCCGCCGTGGCCTCATCGGCCAGCTTCAGCGCCGCGTCGCACCGTCCCAGGGCAGCGAGTGCCGGGACCGCCGCGACCCGCGCCGCCATCAGGACCAGGTCGCTGGCCGATTCCGGGGACAGCAACGGTTCGACCGCGGCCCAGGCGTCCGCCGGCCGGGCATGGAAGAAGGCCAGCCTCGCCCGCTGGGCGACGAGCAGGTCGTGCTCGGGCCCCGCCGCGGTGATCTGCTCCGCGCAGCGGACTATCTCCTCGGCCCGGTCCGCATCACCGAGACCCCAGAAGAAGACCGCTGAGGCGACCATTGCCCACTCGGCGGCCCCCGCGGGGCCGGCATCAAGCGGCGGGCGGTTGCCGACTGCTAAGCACGCCTCGGCGTCGCGGCCCTGCCAGTGCAACGCCTCGGCCAGCACGACGCGGGCGTCGGTACCGGCACCTTCGTCGATCGCGGCGCGGGCCAGCCGCTCCGCCAGTTGGTGCGCACAGCTCGCTCTGGCCTGCCGGGCGCCGGCCAGCAGCATGGCCGGATCAACGGAGCCGCCACTTTCCAGCCGCCACAACGAGGCCCGCAGCACGTCCTGTCGCTGCGGGGCGGCCATGGTGCCCAGCGCGTCGGCCAACTGCCGGAAGATGCTGCGCCTGCGCACCACCCCCAGCCCGGCGCGGATCGCCGCGGCGTACAGCGGATGCGCCACCCGAAGCTGGATCTGCTGCCCCTGCCTGGCGGCGCCCAGCAGGCCGCTGCCGTGCAGATGCTGCACCACAGCGGTGCCCACGAGGGAGTCGAACAGCGCGCTGGGCAGCGGCTCACCGATGGCGAGCACCTCCAGTGCGCAGCGCTGCTGGCGGCTCAAGCCGACCAACTGGTCCGCGACCAGCTCGGCCAGCCGGTCACTGCACGCCAGCTCCCCGGCCCAGGACCAGACACCGGCACGCTCCGCGAGGTGGCCCCGTTCCAGCCCGGTCAGCACGAGTTCCTGCAGGAACAGCACGTTGCCCCGGCTGGCGTCCCATAACCGGTACTGGGTTGCGGTATCGAGCTGGCCGCCCAGCACGCCGCCGAGCAACTGCCCGACCTGCTTGCGGGACAGCGCGGGCACCTCGACCCGCTCGGCCAGACCGTCCTTGCACAGTGCGCTGATGGCATCCGGGACGCGCTCACCGTGGCGCACCGTGGCCACCACGAACACCCGGGCGCTGGACGCCAGCAGGTGAGTGAGATCGGCGGAGGCGTCGTCGAGCAGATGCGCGTCGTCCACCACCAGCACGATCGGCCGATTCCCGTTGCGGTGGCAGAACCGCTCCCCGATCCGCTGCAGCAGGCCGCCCGAGCTGGTCGCGGCCAGATCGCTGGGTTCCAGGTCACTGGGCGCCAGGTCACTGGGCGCGAGGTCACTGGGCGCGAGGTCACTGGGCGCGAGGAGATGGGCGAAGGCACCGAACGGCACGCCGGAGATCCCGCGGGTCCCGACCACCCACTCGGTGCGCCAACCCTGGCCCGCGGCGTGGTCCAGCAGCTCGGCAGCCAACCGGGTCTTGCCCACCCCGGGCGCTCCGAACAGCACCACCCCCCGGGCATCGACCTCGGCCAGGGCGGTGCGCAGCAGGTCAAGCTCCTTGTCTCGGCCAACAAGCCCCCAGCGCAATGTCACTCGCTCAGGCTAGAGCCACTAACGCCGTGCAACCACCAATTTTGTCTGGCGTGACGTATTCAGATGAGTCAGCGGGGACTCATGACTGTGTGTCGATCCCGTGGTGACGTAGGGGTGGGCTTTGGCCAGGCTTCTCAGGGAGTAGGGAGGACGACATGAGAGAGCGCGTCGCGGTGGCGGTGACGGCGTTCGATCCAATCTCACAGGCGGGTATCGCCAGCCAGTTGCGGTTCCGCCAGGAGGTCCAGCTCGTCGAGACCGGCGACGCAGCGCCCACGGTGGCGCTCGTGGTCGTCGACCGGGTGGACGAGCAGGCCGTCCAGACCATTCGCGCCGCTCAGCGTCAGGGCGGAGTCCGGGTGGTCGTGGTGGCCAGCCAGGTCGAGGGCGCCGACCTGCTCGCCGCGGTGGAGGCAGGTTGCTGCGGGCTGCTGCGGCGGACCGAGGCATCACCCGAGCAGTTGATCGCGGCGATCAACGCCGCGGTGGCCGGCGAGGGCACCCTGCCACCGGACCTGCTCGGCAGGTTGATGCAGCAGGTGGGGCGGCTGCAGCGGGATGCGCTC
The DNA here is from genome assembly GCA_035714625.1 of Pseudonocardiaceae bacterium. Classification (GTDB taxonomy): domain Bacteria; phylum Actinomycetota; class Actinomycetes; order Mycobacteriales; family Pseudonocardiaceae. The sequence continues at coordinate 23,422 of DASTLT010000111.1, forward strand.
GCACCCCGCGGTCTCACCCCGGCCGGCATGTCGCAGCGGGAGCTGCACGTGCTGCGCCTGGTCGCCGAGGGCCACGCCACCAGCTACATCGCTCGGGAGCTGGCCTACTCGGAGCGGACCGTCAAGAACATCATCCACAACGTGACCACCCGGCTGCAGTTGCGCAACCGGGCCCAGGCGGTCGCCTACGCGGTGCGTGAGGGCCTGATCTGACCCGGGCTAGCGGCAAGGCAGGATCGCATACTCGACCAGCTCGCCGACCGCGATCAGGGGTGCACCCTCACCGTGATCGACGAGAATCTGGAACGGCCGGGTGAGCGGTACCCCGCGCCAGCGCCGGCGCCCCAGCCGGACCCGGACCCCGCTGTGCGCGAGCGTGCCAGGAAACACAGTGAGCTTGGCGGGAGTGCACTCCACCCGGAGCGTCCCCGTGGGATCCCGTCCCCGCATGCTCACCCGCACCGTGGCGTTGCCCTGGTTGGCCACCGTCAACTGGAAGCTGGCCGAGGACCTGCGGACCGAACGGGGGGTCAGCTCCAGCACGGTATCGGTGAAGCGGCCTACCTCAAGCAGCCGTTCGACGACCGAGCCCACAGCCTCCTGGGTCGACATGGTGAGCACCCCGAAGGGAGTGCCCCCGGCCCGCACATGCGCCGCGCGGGGCGGGTGGAAGTGCACTGTCACATACCCGGTGGCGTCGGGCTCCAGCACGAGCACCGGGGGATCCAGGGTCGTCCAGCTAGCTGCCGCGCCGACCGCCTCGAGCAGGAACCGGTCGGTGGTCGGACCGAGATTGCGCACCAGCAGTTGGCGAGTGGTGTACCCGCCGGGCTCGAGCCGGATGCAGCCGCTGGGAAGCATCACCTGGGCTCGCATACTGCGACGCTAGGAGCCCCCGAGCGCAGCGTCACCACCCGTTGAGGAACACCTTCGGGAAGCGTCAGGTGCCCCCTGGTCAGGGGTGGCCGTCCAGGCCGGGCAGCGCGACCCTGGTGACCGGCTCCAGCGGCGGGAGCAGTCCGGCAAGCGCCCATCGTCCGTTGATCCCCAGCTTCGCGTAGACGTGGTGCAGATGATTACCCACCGTGCGGCTGGAGATCACCATGCGGTCGGCGATCTCCCGGTTGGACAGACCTGCTGCGGCGAGCCGGGCGATGTCGCGCTCCCGGGTGGTGAGCTGCGGAGCGGTGATACCGGCGGTGAGGGGAGTCTGAGCACCCTCGCAACCGTCCAGAAGCAGTGCAGCTTGGGCGCGCAGCCGGCGACTGCTCACCGCCGCACCATGCCCCTGCGCGGCCTGCCCGTAGGCCTCGGCCGCCAGCAGATCGGCACCGAGGCGGGCGAAGGTGGTGCCCGCCGCCTCCATGCCCACCGGGTCGCCGTCCGCGACGGCCACGGCGTGCGCGGCGAAGGCGTGGACCAGGTCACTGTCGACGATCTCGGACAACTGGCAGAGGCGATCCACCGCTGCGGAAACCGTGCCCAGGCGGACCAGGTCGTGCAGCGCCACTGCCTCGAACCCCGCTGCGTCCTGCGTCCGGGCGTACCTGGCGGCAGCGCCGGCCAGCTCTACGGCGCGGACGAGATCACCGGTGGCCACCGCCACCCAGGGTCGGGCCAGCTCTATCCAGGGCTGCAGCAGCGCTTCCGCCGGCGCGGGCCGACCATCCGCCTGCGCCAAGGCGGCCAGCGCCGCCGGCCCACGACCGGCGAGCGCCTCCGCATGCGCCAGTTCCCCGAGGACAACCTGGTGAAACAGTGCGCTGCGCTGCGGTCCGAAGAGGCGAAGCCCCTCGCGTGCCCAGCGGGTGGCCGTTCGCACCCGTCCGCGCAGCCGCGCCGCCTGGGCCTGCACGCAACAGGACAGCCGCACCGGAAAATCCCACCTGGCCTGCGCCGCGTGCGCATAAAACGCCGCTGCGAGCTCATCGGCCTCATCCAGCCGGCCAGCGAACAGCGCCACCTGGCACCGGTAGAGCCGGTGGATCTCGGTCACCCAGGGAATGTCGGCGGTCTGGCGGAAGACCAGTTCGACGGCCGAATCCAGCACGGCACCGGCTTGGCCCAACCGGCCCAGGTGAACCAGAGCGATGCCCTGCGCGACCGGTATCTGGGCGGCGACCCGCCGGCTCAGCCCCGGGCGGTTCTGCAGGCTGGCCAGACCGCCCAGGGCTTGGCCCACCTTGGCCTGCATGACCTGGAACACGCAGTCGAGCAGATCGAGCTCGTCCCGCCAGACCGAATCGATCGGGCCGTCCCGGGTGGTGCGCAGCCACGCATAGGCATCGTCGACCCGGTGCAGCCCCCAGAACAGGTTGTAGGCCCGCCCAAGGGCGTATTCCCCGCGTTGGTTGGCGGACATCGGGATGCCCGCGAGCTGCGCCAGCACGTCCTCGGCCTCAGCGCTGCGCTCGGACAGCAGCAACGCCCGGCAGAGCACAGCACCCGCTGCGGCCGGGTCCCCGCCGGTCTCGAACGCGGTTCTGGCCAGCCGCTGCGCCAACGGTAGATCCAGCACGGCCAGGGCCCGGCCTGCTGCCGCAATCAACACCTCAGGGCGAAGCGGGGTGGCGGAGTCCAGACGCCAGGTGACGATGCGCAACCAGTCGTCCTCGCGGCGGGCCCCGGTTGCCTCCACCGCATCGGCCAGCGCCCGGCGCAGGGCCGCCGCCCGGGTCGGCGGGCAGGTCCTCCGCAGGACCTGGCCGTAGAGCGGATGCGCCAGCCGAACGTCGATTCGGCGGCCATCCTGCTGGGCCCAGAGCAGTCCCCTGGCCTCCAACGCCTCGACCAGGCCGGGGTCGGCGAGCGAGGTCAGCACGTCGGCGCCGATCGGCTCGCCATACGCGACGATCTCGAGGATGTCCTGTTCCGGCCGCTCCAGGCGCCCGATCCGGTCGGAGACGAGCTCGACCAGCCGCGGGGTGATGACCAACCGGCCGATCCAGCGCCACACTCCAGCGACCTCGGTGAGCGCCCCGCTGTCCCGGCCCGCGCGCACCAGCTCGCAGAGCAGCAGCAGGTCACCCTGCGCGACCCGGCACAGCCGCTGGGTGGTGCCGGAGTCCACCTCGCCGCCGAGCGCGGCGGCCAGCACGTCCGCGGTGCCGGCCGGTGACAGCGCCGCGATCTCGACTCGGCTGGCCAACCCGTCCTTCCACAGCGCCCTGATCGGATCGGGTGCTGCGTGCCTGCTCCGGAGGCTGACCAGGACGAAGGCCCGCCGGGTCCGGGCAAGGTGGTGCACCAGGATGGCGGAGAGCTCGTCGAGCAGGTGCGCGTCGTCGACACCTAGCACCAGCCGACGAGTTCCGGAGTGGCCGAGGAGCGCGTCGGCCGCACCGCGCAACATCGCGACCGGATTGGTGGGCAGGTCGGCAGGCAGCAGGGAGGCGAAGGCGCCCAGCGGGGTCTTTGCCGTCGCGGCCACCGCTGCCGCCCACCGGCTCACGTACCGTTGGCGGTCGGCCCCGGTGATGACCTCGTAGCCGAGCCGGGTCTTTCCCACCCCAGGGCCGCCCACCAGCACGATGCCGGGCTCACTCGCCATCGCATCGCGAATCCGTTGAAACTCGGCATCCCTGCCCACAAAGGGCCATGTCAAGCCCACAGAGGGTCAGGGTAGGAAACCCTAGGGCAACTGACCAGTCCCCTTGGTGGAATTCTGCCCCGGTGGTTCTCCCAGGCCTGGTTGCCGGAATGTCAGGCAGTCGGGCCCGCCGGGGTGGTGGGGGCCGGTGGCGCAGTGGTCGGGGCCGGTGGCGCAGGGGTCGGGGTCGGCGGAGCCGTGGTCGGGGCCGGGGGAGCAGTCGTGGTGGTGGCCGGCGGGGTGGTAGGAGCAGGACTCGCCGGGCCTTCGAGCTGACCCAGGAAGGAGGCCGATGGGTTGCAGGGGTTGGGCGCATTGGGATCGCCCGGCAGGGGCGGGTTCTGGCAATTGACCGCGAGCCCGATCTTCTCGCCGGGCTTGAATTGCCACGGCTGAAGGAAGTGGTAGTCAAGATCACGGAAGTTGCTGAGGCCGACCTCGAGCAGGACGTCCCCCTTCGCCGGATCCGCACCCACCACCCGGATGATGCGGACAATCCCGCTGTCCCCGAAGGGGTTCTGCAACACCAGATCCGAGATCAGGACGGTCTTGCCGGCAGGGAACTCATGGACGAAGAACGTGAAGTCATCGGGGCCGGTGGCTTGTCGCGCATTGTTGGCGGCGATGCGGAAGTCGGTCGGCTCCCGAACTGGCGGGCCACCGGGGGCAGCGGGACTGGTAGGGGCGGCAGGGGTAGTGGTGGGCGCACCAGGGGAGGTGGGGGCTGCGGCGGCGCCGTCCTGACCCGGGGTGCCAGCCTTCGGCTTCGGGGGTAGTCCCGCCTTGACCGCCGCTTCCTCGGCCCGGTCCCTTGCCTCGTTCGCCGTTTGGGCGACCTGCTGGACCTGCTGGGCAGCCGCCTCCCGCGCCGACGACTGGACCGTTGTCTTGACCACGGTGAACCACAGGGCAACCAGCGCGATCAGCACAGCCAGCAGCGCCGCGATCGCCAGCGGCAGCCACTTTGGCAGCAGCGGTTGCTGCACCATCGCGCCCTCGGCGGTGGTGGGCGGGATGTCGGCGCCGTTGACCCGGACCTGGAAGGGATGAGTCTGCTCGGGACCCCGCAGGAACCCCCGCTCTGGCCGCATCGTCAGGGCGACGAACGCCGTGGTGCCGGGCTGCAGCCTGAGCTCGGTGCGCTCGGGCCGGAACCGGAGGTTGCGATCGGGATCATCCGCCTCAATCCCGAGGGTGACCGGATGGTTCCCGAGGTTGTCGACCGCGACGTCACATCTGGCCTGGCGCCGCCCCCGGGCCCGGCGCGGGATGAGCTCGACCCGGACGTCGGTGAAGGTGCCGATCTCGAGAGTGCCCTCCTCGACCACCGTGCCCGCCGGGTCCTCCCGGGGGGAGACCCGAAGCCCGAACGGCACTATGCCGGCGGCCACCTCGGATGAGCGCGGTGGCTGGAACCGAACGACGACCGTGCTCTCCTCGTTCGGCAACAGGTTGACCGTGGCCGGGTCGACCTGGGCCCAGGCGCTGGCGTCACCGAGGACCTCGACGGTGAACTGGTCGACCACGGTTCCGGTGTTACGCACCAGCACCGAGCAGATGGCTTCTGCACCGGGCTGCACCGCAATGCTCCGGTGTTCCAGGGACGTGATGGCACCCATGCAGAGATTGTGCTGTCCGAGCACATACCTCGATCACCGGCGCAGGGGTGGTAACCCGGGCAATACGGCTGGCCCGAAAGGGCAACCAATTCGGCCCGCACGCCCACCCCGCGAGAGGGCATCAGCGACCCACCCCTCCCCTAATGTCGCGTTAATGCAGCGCTCGGTGAGGTCCGCTCTGGAGGAGGCGCTATGCACGCGCGTGTGCTGAGCCGCTACTTTCTTCTGGGCCGCCAACGTCGTCTGGGCCGCCACTTTCTGGGCAGCCGATCCGGCCGGACCGTGGTCCTGCTGACCATTGCGACTCTGCTGGCCGCCGGATTGGTGCTGGTCGGCGCCAGTCCGCAGCGGTGGGCCAACGCCGCCGTCTCCCCTGGCACGACCCAGCTCGTCTCGGTCGACCAGAGCACCTCGGCCGCAGGCAGCGGGCAGCCTGCGATTTCCGCCAACGGGCGCTTCGTCGCCTTTTCCACCTCCCGCAGTCTCGACCCGCTGGACGTGCCCCGCGACGGCGCCTCCGACCTCGACGTCTACGTCCGGGATCTGCAGGAGCAGAAAACCATTCTGCTGTCCTCCGGCGCGCCGCGTCTGACGAGCGTGAGCCTGCTCGACGGCCTGGCCACTACCTCGCCGGTTCCGGCCGACGGCCCCAGCCAGCACCCCTCGATCTCGGCCGATGGCCGTTATGTGGCGTTCCAGACGGCGGCGAGCAACCTCAGCGCACAAGTCCAGAACCTCACCTCCAACGTGGTCGTGGTCGATCGTGACCCGGACGGGGACGGTGTCTTCGACGAGACCAACTGCCCACCGCAGCAGTACTGCCATCAGGTCACCCAGGTGAGCCCCGGTCAGCTCGATACCCAGGGCAGGCCGCTGACCGGCGCGGCGGATCCCAGCATCTCGGCAGCCGGTGACGCCCTCGCCTGGGTGGGGGTGACGCCGCCCGACGGGAACAACTCCGCCGCCGAGACAGCTAACGGCCGCGGAGTGCCGGTCGTTTACCTGAGCACCCTGGACAAGGGACCGAACGGCGCCGTCACCGCTGTGCGATCCAAACGGATCAACGCCACGGCCCAGGGCCTCCCGGTGCGCGGGGAGGGCGCTCCCGCGCTGTCCGGCGACGGACGTCGGCTCGTGCTGGTCGCGGAGACCGGACCCCAAACCGGGACCGGCCCCACTGCCGAGGCGCGCGCCACGGTGCTGGGAGTCGATCTGTCCGCCGCCCCGCTCGCTGGAACCGGTGAGGAAGGCTTCGCCGCGGTCCGGCTTGATGTGGATGAAAACGGCACCCCGTTGGCCATCCCGCCGGGTTTCCAGGCCACCCCCACCTTGTCCGGCGACGGGCGGCTGGTTGCGTTCACCGCCCCAGGTGCTGGCTCTCAACTGGTCCGCACGGTGGCCTGGGAGACCGGCCAGGGCCCGCGCTCCGAAGTGGTCTCGACCGACACCACAGGCAATCCGGTGAACGGCAACGAGCCCGCCCTCTCGGCGAACGGCCGTTACCTCGCCTTCACCACTTCCGCGCGTGGCACGCACAACGGCGTGGACGGGCCCGACACCACCTGCGCGTCCCCTCCAGGAGCCGGGTCCGGTACGCCAACCCCTCCGGCCGGCAGCACTCCACCCAGCATCCCCGTGCCCACCAGCCTTACCCCACCCAGCTTCCCACCACCCACCAGCCTGCCTCCGCCCCCCAGCCTCACACCGCCCCCCAGCCTCACACCGCCCCCCAGCCTCACACCGCCCAGCCTGCTGCCTCCACC
>DASTLT010000112.1:0-5040 GCA_035714625.1 Pseudonocardiaceae bacterium
GGCGGGGACCGGCCTGGCTGACCGGGAAGCCGCCGCCCGCCACGGTGGTGGTGCGGGCGACGGCTCGGGAGCCGTCGGGTGCCCAGAGGTGGATGGCCGCTGCGCCGTTGTCGGGGGTCGGACCCCAGGTGACGTCGGGCAGGTGCCACTGGGCGACGAAGCCGAACAACCCGTCTGACAGGAGTGCCGGGTCGACCGCGCTGACCGAGTCCACGGGTTCGTCGTCCGACCAGAGCCGCGGCTCTGGCGGGGCGAGGCCAGGGGTGTGGCGCAGCCACATGAACCCGGCCCAGTCGGGCAGGAACCGTCCGGTGGCCGTGTCGGCTGCGTCGACGGTGAGCCGGGCCAGGGTGCCGCCGAGCGGGCCGTGCACATCGGCCAGGATCACCGCGCCGGGCGCGGCCTGGTCCAGCCAGGCGGGCGGGATGGCCCGGACGGCGCAGGTGGCGATGATCCGCTCGTACGGGGCACCGGGCGGGTAGCCCCCGGCGCCGTCGACTGCGGCCAGGGTGGGGGTGTAGCCGTTCGCGGCCAGCCGCTCGCCGGCCAGCTCGACAAGTTCGGGGTCGATATCGATGCTGGTCACGCACTCGCTACCGAGCCGCTCGCAGAGCAGGGCGGCGTGGTAGCCGGTGCCGGTACCGATCTCCAGCACCCGCTGCCCGTCGTGGACGTCGAGGGCCTCCAGCATGCGCAGCACCAGTGAGGGCAGGGTCGAGGAGCTGGTGTAGACCGGGTAGCTGCCCGGCCGCAGCGCCCGGGACAGCGGCACCTGCACCACCTTGGTGATCAGGGTCTGGTCGCGGTAGACCGCCCCCAGCCACTCGGCCCGCCGCTGCGGGTCGATGCAGAGCAGGCACGGCGCGTCGAGTGCGGGGTAGAAGGACGGCACGTAGGGGTGCCGCCAGGTGCGCTGGAACACCTCCCGCCACATCGGGCTGCGCAGCACCCCGTCGGCGACGAACCGCGCGGCCAGCTCACGCAGCCGGGCCTGGGCCAGCTCCTGCTCCTCCGCGGTGAGATCGGTGGGATAGCTCACAGGGTGGCTCCGGTGGCGAGCAGGTCGGCCAGCGCTGGAGTGATCGGCAGGCCCAGGTTCTCCTCCAGCCACCCGTAAGCCCCGCAGGGGTTGCACTCGAACCTGATCCACTCCTTGTCCGGGGTCACCGCGAAGTCGAACGCCCCGAACGACAACCCAAGGGTCTTCATGAAGGCATGTATCCCGGTGGTGACCGACTCGGGTGGGGTGACCACGGTGTAGTCGAGGCTGTCGTAGTCGGCCCGCCAGTCCACCCGGGCGGGGCCGGAGCCAGCGTGAATGCCCACCGCGAACACCCGGTCTCCGACCACGGTCACTCGAGCCTCCCACGCCTTGGGCAGGAAGGGCTCGAAGAGATGCAAGGTGGTGTCCACCCCGGCCAGGTCGGCCAGGTCGGCGGGCTCGATGCGGCGGGTGTAGGCCATCTGCAGCCGCCCTGACTCGACCAGCAGCGCCGCGGCCAGCGTCTTGCCGGCCAGCACCCCGCCCACCTGGCGGGCAAAGTCCCGCACCGCGTCGGGCCGGTTGGTGACCAGCGCCTCAGGCACCCCCAGCCCACAGCGGCGGGCCACCTGCAACTGGCGCGGCTTGAGCGCATCGGACTCCCGGGCCGGGCAGTTCACCCACACCACGTCCAGGCTGGACAGCACCCCGGCCAGCCCGCAGCGGGCCTCCGCAGCGGCGTGCCGGCGTTCCGGGACGGACATGCCCTCGGGCAGCACGAAGTGTGACGGGTGGCGGTACCACACCGACCGGATCTCGCCCAGCCGCACCTGGCGGTGCCCGGTGTCGAGCACCCCGTCCCAGCCGTCCGGGCCGAGCCGGGCGTCCAGGCTCAGCGACTGCGGGAACGCGGCCAGGTCGGTGCGGAACACCGGCACGCCCCGCTCGCCCAGCGCCTCGACCACCCGGTCGGCGTGCGGGTCCAGATCCCGCGCCAGGATCAGAACGGTCATCTCAGCTCGTCTGGTAGTCCGGGCTGCCCACCTCCTCCGGCGGCGGGTTCGGCCCCTGACCGTCACCGCCGCCGGAGGTCGAGCCCGGTGTGGGCCCGGGCTGGGTGTGCCGCAGCAGCGGGACCAGCGCGCCGTCCTCGTCGTGCACCAGGGCGATCTGGCGAACCGGGCAGTAGGTGTAGCGCCAGGCCGGTGGTGTCGAGCCGCGCGCCGGGCACGAGGTGGCGCAGGGAGAACGGCCGAGTCGCTGGGCCACTGGGCCCCTGCTGGCAGTTGTCCATCACCCCGCGCGGCGGGCCGAGCGGGAACCGATCCCCGGGGCTGAACAACGGGTCACGCCACAGCGGGGCAGGGTGGGCAGGCATTCCGATCTCCTCTCGAACTCCGATGCATCCGCCGACCGGTCAAGTCCCGGCCGGTGGGGGGGCCATCAGGGCGGTGCGCACCGCGCCGAGGACGTCGATCTCCCCGCAGCCAGCACCACCGGCCGGGCACCCGCCAGCTCGGCACGGCGTCCGGCTCCGCTGCCGGGAGTCATGACCGACCCCCGAGACGATCGGTGAGAGTGCGGATGGCCTCCTCGGCGATCAGCACGCCAAGACCACTCATCCCGTGCGGGTACAGCACCCACCCCCGACGGCGCCGGTCCCGGATCAGCACCACCGTGCACCGGCCACTGCCGTCGATCCGGGTGCCCTCCACCGCACACCGCTCCTGCTCACCCTGCGGCAGGTTGTGCGGCCCCTCATGCTCTGCTGGCTGCTTCACAACGGCCTCTCGCTCCTGTCGTGGTACTACCCGCACCCCGCAGCAAGGCGGACAGCAGGGACGCTTTATCTAACGTTTAGATAGCTAACCAGAGGGCAGCATATGAGCAGACCAGCAGTCGCGCAACCAACAGTATCTGGCAGACCATTGATTAGATCATGGTTCTACGGGACACTCGCCGCACCGCAACACGCACCCTGGGAGGGGCACTCCATGGAGAACCGACACAAGATCACCGTGCTGCGCGGTGACGAGCTCTGCGTCGAAGGCGACACCTGCCCGATGGTCGCCCGCCTCAACCACGACCCCGAGCTACTGCACCTGGTCGTAAAACCCGAGACTGACCCGGCCAAGATCGCCGCGTTTGCGGCCCGGATCGGCCCCGGTGAACTCCTCGTGACCATTCCGGCGGCCCTGCTCCCGGAGGTGACCTGATGCTGGACGAGCGCGAGCTGGGCGTCTACCTGCGCCGCGCCACCCGCAGCCTATACCGGCTGGAGACGCTGCCAGCCTACGACGTGCCCACCGACCGCGGCGACTTCCCGCGCTACCTCGCCGGGGAGCCTGCCCCGGACATGGAACGCAAGGGGCGCTGGCTGGACTTCCTGCGTGAGCAGCGCGCCCAGGGCATTGACCGGCATCGGGTCCGGGTGCTGCGCACCCCCCTGAGCGCCTACGACCGGTACGCCTGCGAGTGGGGGTACGCCTACAACGTGCCCGCCGGGGACGATACCCGCATCCTGGACCTGTCCGAGCGGCCACTGCCCGCCGCCGTGCCAGACCACGACTTCTGGCTGGTCGATCAGGAGCACCCGGTGCGGCTGCACTACGACAACGCCGGCCGGTTCGTCGGCGCCAGCGTGGTGGACCCGGCCGAACTGGGCCGCTACCAGGCGGCGCGGCACGCGGCGTGGAGCGCGGCGGTGCCGTTCGAGGCGTGGTGGGCTCAACACCCGGAGTACCATCGTGTCGCCTGACCCCAGCCATGGCAGCCACCGGACACAACAACGACGACCGAGACGAGCTGTCCCGGGCGCTGCACGCGGCCCGCACCACCGCCGGTCTCGGCCAGATCGAGGCGGCCAGGCGAGCGAGGACCAGCCAGAACAAGATCTCCCGGGTGGAGAATGGCAAGGGCCTGCTCACCATCGCCGAGGCCGAAGCGCTGCTGACGGTGTACGGCGTCCACGGGGACGAACGGCGCCGCATCATGACGCTGGTCGAGGCGGCCCGCGCGGGCCATATCGACTCCAGGGTGATCCTGCAACGCGGCGCACACCACTTCCAGGAACGCATCCGCCAACTCGACGAGCAATCCCGGCTGGTACGCAGCTTCGCGCCGACGGCGGTGCTCGGGATCCTGCAGACCCGCGCCTACGCCCAGGTGGTATTCACCCAGCGAATGACCGAAGACCAGGCCGCGCCATCCATCGCGTCCCGGATGGCGCGGCACCGCATGCTCGACGACCCGAACCGGCGATGGGTACTCCTCCAGACCGAGGGCGCGCTGCGCTGGAACCTCGGCGGCCCAGCCGTGATGGTCGAGCAGATCGAACGGATCGCCACCGCACTCGACCAGCCGAACGTCCGATTGGGGATCATCCCCTGGCAGACGCCCACTCGTGTGCTTCCCCTGCACGGCTTCCACCTCTACGACCACCGGGCGGTCGTGGTCGGTACCCGATCCGGGACGGCAATCCTGGATGAGCGGGAGGTACCCGACTACGAGACACTGTTCGGCGAGCTGGAGTACCTCGCGGTATTCGGCGCCGACGCCCGCACCCTGCTGCACCGGATTGCCGACGACTACCGCAACCTACAGGTCCCCAGTAACCCGAGCCGCGGAAACGAGCCCCAGCCGGGCTGATCGTGCAGGAGGTGCCAGCGGACCGGATTCCACATCGCTGCGGGGACGAGGGTGAGACCCGGCTCAGTGGTCGGTGGCCAGGCTGGTGGTCTGCTGGTCGGGGTTGATGGTCAGCCGCCATTGGGTCAGCGGGGGCTTGCCGTGGTCGCACCACCACTGGTAGGCGGCTTCGATCTCGGTCCACAGGTGGCGGGGGCCGTGCTGGCGGATCTGGTAGGGGCCGGCGGAGCGGTCATACCGGGCGATGGCCCATGATCCGGTCGCGAGGTCGGCGAACCACAGGTGGTGGTGCGGGCGGGCTGGTGTGGGCGGGCTGGTGTGGGCGGGGCGGTGGCCCCATCGGCAGGGGGCGATCCGGGTGCCCTCCACCGCACACCGCTCCCGCTCACCCTGCGGCAGGTTGTGCGGCC
>DASTLT010000113.1:0-23851 GCA_035714625.1 Pseudonocardiaceae bacterium
CTCCAGGGCAGCCTGGCGACGGTGAGCCGGATCGGCACGGGGTCGCAGGACACGCCGGCTGATCTGCCCGGACGGGGGTAGCAGCCGGTACACAACAGGATTGCCGTCGCCGGTGCGGCGACGGATGACGCACAGGGCCTCTGTGCGGTCGCTTCCCGGCTGCCGGGAAGCGCCCGGGGGCTGGAGGAGCTGAATGGCGAACATGGAGCCGCCCGCCGACGCTACCGGCGGGCGCACAGCCGCATCCGATGAACGCGCATCCGATGAAGGCGCACCCGGTGGCGCCGAGCTCGTCGCTGCGCTGCCTGCGCGGCTGCGGGTGCACGCGCTGGCCAAGCTGCTCGCCGTGAGCAGCAAGGAGATCATGACCACCTTGGCCGAGCTCGGGGTCGTGGTGCGCGGTGCGCAGTCCAGCATCGACCGGGAGACCGCGGTGCGGGCAGTGCAGATACTGCTGCCGGATCCTGAGCCGGACCCGCTGGGGATCGAGTCGCTGGAGATTGAGCTGGCGGGGGTCGCCGAGCTCCCTGGCTCGGACCTGTCGGGGCGGGCGTTGGCCCCGGTGTTCAACCCGCCGGCACCAATCTTCCTGCCGCCGAGTCTGCAGCCCTCGCCCACCGAGGACCTCGACAGTGACGGCGAGGAGGAACCGCCCGAGGACGAGGTGGACGCTGACGAAGGCGTCCGGCGCCGGCGCCGGCGGGGCCGGCGGGGCCGGGGCCGGGGCAAGGGCGGCGAGGGGATCGAGGACGGCTCGGCCGAGCTGGGCGACGGGGACCTGGCGGACAGCGCCGACTCCGCCGACGAGCAGTCCGAGGAGGGCGAGGGGGAGCTCGGCGAGACCACCGGCAGACGCCGCCGACGCCGGCGGCGCCGCCGCGACGGTGGCGACGACGAGGCGGTGCTCCGCGAGGACGATCCGCCGGACACCGTCGTGCACGTCCGGGACGCCAAGGACCGGCCGGCCGAGGACGAGGTGCAGGCCGTCCGCGGTTCCACCCGCCTGGAGGCCAAGCGGCAGCGCCGCCGGGACGGCCGGGAGGCCGGCAGGCGCCGGGCACCCATCCTGTCCGAATCGGAGTTCCTCACCCGGCGGGAGGCCGTGGCCCGGACCATGGTGGTCCGGGAGGATTCGGAGCGCATCCAGATCGGGGTGCTCGAGGACGACGTGCTGGTCGAGCACTTCGTCACGGTGGCCGGCGCCGGATCGCTGGTCGGGAATGTCTACTTGGGCAAGGTGCAGAACGTGCTGCCCTCGATGGAAGCTGCGTTCGTCGACATCGGGCGGGGCCGCAACGCGGTGCTCTATGCGGGCGAGGTGGACTGGGACGCTGCGGGTCTGGAGGGCAAGGCGCGCCGGATCGAGCAGGCCCTCTCCAGCGGGGACAGCGTGCTGGTCCAGGTCACCAAGGATCCGATCGGGCACAAGGGTGCCCGGCTGACCACCCAGATCAGCCTGCCCGGCCGGTTCCTGGTGTACGTGCCGGGCGGGCGGGCCACCGGGATCAGCCGCAAGCTGCCGGACAACGAACGCAAGCGCCTCAAGGAAGTGCTCAAGCGAATCGTCCCTGAGGACGCCGGTGTGATCATCCGGACCGCCTCGGAGGGGGTCAGCGAGGAGGAGCTGGCCCGCGACGTCCGGCGGTTGCAGGCGCAGTGGGAGGTCATTCAGACCAAGTGCGGGCTCTCGGGCTCGTCGGGGAACCGGGTGAAGGCGCCGGAGCTGCTCTACGAGGAGCCGGACCTGCTGGTGAAGGTGGTCCGCGACCTGTTCACCGAGGACTTCCGCGAGCTGGTGGTGCAGGGCGACGACGCGTGGGACACCGTGGAGGGCTATGTCGAGCACGTCGCCCCAGAGCTGATACCCCGGGTGCGGCGTTACACCGGGGACGTCGACGTGTTCGCCGAGTTCCGGATCGACGAGCAGATCACCAAGGCGCTCGACCGGAAGGTCTGGCTGCCCTCGGGCGGTTACCTGGTCATCGACCGAACCGAGGCGATGACCGTGATCGACGTCAACACCGGCAAGTTCACCGGCTCCGGGGGCAACCTCGAGGAGACCGTCACCCGTAACAACCTCGAAGCTGCCGAAGAGATCATCCGGCAGCTCCGGTTGCGGGACATCGGCGGGATCATCGTGATCGACTTTATCGACATGGTGCTGGAGTCGAACCGGGACCTCGTGCTGCGCCGGCTCACCGAGTGCCTGGGCCGCGACCGCACCCGGCACCAGGTCGCTGAGATCACCTCGCTCGGGTTGGTCCAGATGACCCGCAAGAAGGTGGGTACCGGTCTGCTGGAGGCGCACTCGACCCCCTGCGAGCACTGCAAGGGACGCGGTGTGCTGGTGTCGGCGGAACCGGTGCACGTGCGCAGCGCAGTCGTGCCGGCCGGGTCCGGGGCCGGGGCTGCCGCTACCCGCCGGGCGCGCTCCCGTGGACGCGGCTCCGGGGGTGGTGCCCAGCCCCCGGAGCCGCGTCCGGCCGCCGAGGCCGCCGAGCCGCAGGCGGCACCGGAACCCACCTCGGAGCCGACCCTGTCACCGTCGGCGGAGCCGACCCTCTCACCTTCGGCGGAGCCGACCCTGTCACCGTCGGCGGGGCCAGCGAGCGACCCGCTGCTGGGTGCCGCCAGCAACGGTACCGCCACGGCGACCCCGGACTCCGGAGAATCGCAGCCGGCAGCGCGGACGACCCGCCGCCGCCGGGCGGCTTCGCGCCCTGCGGGACCCCCGTCGGCAGAACAGCGGGAGGACTCCGGTTCCACGGGACAGGTGTCCTCGACGGTGCAGCAGGCCGGGTGAGTACCCTGGTTTGACCCGGTCGGACGGCGAGCCGTATTCTCGGCAGCGGCCCGCCAGCATGGCGGGCCGCAGTTTGTGCGCGCTGCCACGCAAGCACACCCCATTCCCTCGAGCAGCAGGAGTCCCACCCGATGTACGCGATCGTGAAGACGGGCGGCAAGCAATACAAGGTGGCCGTCGGGGACGTCGTCGAGGTGGAGAAGCTCGAGGGCGAACCGGGTACCGCGGTCAGCCTGTCCGCTGTGCTGCTCGTCGATGGTGCTGATGTGGTCACTGACCCTGCCGCGCTCGATGCGGCCTCGATCACCGGGCGGGTCGTCGAGCAGACCAAGGGCCCCAAGATCCGGATTCACAAGTTCAAGAACAAGACCGGCTACCACAAGCGCCAGGGTCACCGGCAGAAGCTGACCCGCGTCGAGGTCACCGGCATCTCCCAGTGATGTCTCGGAGGTTGTGAGCACCCATGGCACACAAGAAGGGCGCGTCCAGCTCCCGGAACGGTCGTGACTCCAACGCCAAGCGGCTCGGGGTGAAGCGGTTCGGCGGTCAGGTGGTCAGTGCGGGCGAGATCCTCGTCCGCCAGCGCGGCACCAAGTTCCACCCGGGGGTGCATGTCGGCCGCGGAGGCGACGACACTCTGTTCGCCCTGGAGGCGGGCGCCGTGCAGTTCGGCACCAAGCGCGGGCGCAAGACCGTCAACATCGTTCCGGCCGAGGTCTGAGCCCGGCCCTCACCAGCACGTACCCCGACGAGGGGCGGGACCGGCGACGACCGGCCCGCCCCTCGTCGGCGTGGCAGCACCGATCGAGGAGGATTTCAGGTGTCCCGCTTCGTGGACCGGGTGGTGATTCACGTCGCCGCCGGTGACGGCGGTCACGGCTGCGCCTCGGTGCACCGGGAGAAGTTCAAGCCCCTCGGCGGCCCGGACGGCGGCAACGGTGGGCGCGGCGGCGACGTGGTGCTGGTGGTCGATCCCGGGGTGCACACCCTGCTCGACTTCCACTACCGCTGCCAGGCCCGAGCCGCTGCGGGTCGGTCGGGGCAGGGCGGGAACCGGCACGGCGCGGCCGGCGAGGACCTCGAGCTGCGGGTGCCGGACGGCACCGTGGTACTGACTCCGGACGGGGAGGTGCTGGCCGACCTGGGGGGCGCGGGCACCCGGTTCGTCGCCGCCACCGGCGGGCGTGGCGGGCTGGGTAACGCGGCGCTGGCTTCCAGCGTGCGCAAAGCGCCGGGGTTTGCCCTGCTCGGAGAGCCCGGACAGGCCCGCGACCTGGTGCTGGAGCTGAAGTCGGTCGCTGACGTCGGGCTGGTCGGGTATCCCTCGGCGGGTAAGTCCTCGCTGGTCTCGGTGCTCTCCGCGGCCCGCCCGAAGATCGCCGACTATCCGTTCACCACCTTGGTGCCCAACCTCGGGGTGGTCACTGCGGGGGAGACCGTGTTCACCGTCGCCGACGTGCCGGGCCTGATCCCCGGGGCCAGCGAGGGTAAGGGGCTGGGGCTGGAGTTCCTGCGGCACATCGAACGCTGCGCGGTGCTGGTGCACGTGGTGGACTGCGCGACGCTGGACCCCGGCCGCGACCCGGTGTCCGATGTGGACGCCCTGGAGCGGGAGCTGGCTGCCTACACCCCCCTGCTGGGTGGTGAGCTGGCGGCCCGACATCGCCTGGTGGTGCTCAACAAGATCGATGTGCCGGATGCGCGGGAGCTGGCCGATCTGGTGCGCCCAGAGTTTGTCGACCGCGGGTTACCGGTGTTCGCAGTCTCGACGGTGAGCACCGAGGGCCTGCGCGAGCTGACCTTCGCGCTCGGTGCGGCAGTCACCGCACACCGGGCCGCGCGCCCGCCAGCCGAACCGACCCGGGTGGTACTGCGGCCCGCCGGGGTCGACGAGACCGGTTTCGACGTCAGCCCCGATCCCGACCAGCCCGACGGGTTTGTGGTCCGTGGGCCGCGCCCGGAGCGTTGGGTGCGCCAGACCAACTTCGACAACGCCGAAGCCGTCGGCTATCTCGCCGACCGGTTGGCCAGGCTCGGGGTTGAGGACGCCCTCGCCCGGGCCGGGGCTCGGCCCGGGTCGCCGGTCACCATCGGCGGCGTCACCTTCGACTGGGAGCCCGCCACCCCGGCCGGCGCGGCCGCGGTGCACCTGGGTGGGCGGGGCACGGACCCGCGGTTGGACAGCGACGACCGGGTCAGCGCCGTCGAGCGCAAGGCGGCCCGCCGGGTCCGCCGTTCCCCCGGTGCGGCCGGTCCTGGTGCTGACCCCGCTGGTGGTGGCGGGGTGGGGGAGCCGGGGTGAGCCCAACCCGGCAGGCGGTGGCGCAGGCCCGCCACCTGGTGGTCAAGGTGGGATCCGCGGCGCTGACCACTGCCGCCGGCGGGCTGGACCGCAGGCGCCTGGCCACCCTGGTCGATGGGCTGGCCGCGCGCGTCGCGTCCGGCACCCACCTGGTGCTGGTGTCCTCGGGGGCCATCGCCGCTGGGTTGGCGCCGCTGGGACTGCGCCGCCGACCCCGGGACCTGGCCACCCAGCAGGCCGCCGCGAGCGTCGGGCAACTGGCCCTGGCCCATGCGTACGCCGAATCGTGGGGACGGCATGGCCGCACCGTGGGTCAGGTGCTGCTGACCGCAGACGACGTGGTCCGCCGCGCCCACTACCGCAACGCCCAGCGCACCTTCGCCCGGCTGCGCGGGCTGGGGGCGGTCCCGGTGGTCAACGAGAACGACACGGTGGCCACCGACGAGATCCGGTTCGGGGACAACGACCGGCTGGCTGCCCTGGTGGCACACCTGGTGGGGGCGGATGCTCTGGTGCTGCTCTCCGACGTCGACGGCCTCTACGACGGCGACCCCCGGCGCGGCGTGGCCAGCCTGGTCCCCGAGGTGCTGGGTCCGGCCGATGTGCACAGTGTGCAGCTCGGCCCCGGTGGGGTGCTGGGCACCGGGGGGATGGCCTCCAAGCTCGACGCCGCGACGGTGGCCGCGCAGGCCGGGATCCCGGTGCTGCTCGCTGCGGCGGCGCAGGTCGAGCGGGCGTTGGGGCCTGCTGACGTCGGCACCGCGTTCGCCCCTAGCGGGCCGCGGCTGTCCGCTCGACGGTTCTGGTTGCGCCACGCGGCAGGGTCGGCTGGTCAGTTGTGGCTCGACGATGGGGCGGTGGCCGCCGTGGTGTGTCGCCGGCGCTCACTGCTCGCCGCGGGCATCACCGGGGTCGAGGGCGACTTCGAGGCCGGTGACGTGGTGGAGCTGCTTGACGGCCGGGGCGTGGTGGTCGCCCGGGGGATGGTCGGCTTCGACGCCGCTGAGCTGCCCGCGCTGATCGGTCGCTCCACCCGGGACCTGCCTCCCGAGCTACGCCGGGAAGTCGTCCACGCCGACGACCTGGTCCCCCTCTAACCCCCGCCCCGTAGGCTCGCAGGTGTGCAGCTCCGAACGACCACTGAAGTACCTACCGCGACCGCGGCCGAAGTGGTGGCCGGCTGTGCCCGGCGGGCGCAGCACGCTGCCCCTGCCCTCGCGGCTGCGCCCGACCACGTTATCGACGCCGCGCTGCACGCTATGGCGCAGCGGCTCACCGCGTCTGCTGCGGCCGTGCTCGCGGCCAATGCGGAGGACGTGGCCGCTGCCGAGCAGTCCGGGATGACCGCGGCGCTGGTCGACCGGCTGCGCATCGGTGCGGCCCGGCTCGCCGAGATGGCCGGCCAGCTCGCCCTGCTCGCCCAGGTCCCGTTCCCGCCGCGGGACCAGGTGCTGGAGGACCGCCCGGACGGGCTGCGCCTGGTCGAGCGCCGGCGGCCGGTCGGAGTCGTGGGGGCGACCTTCGAGGCCCGGCCCAACGTCACCGTCGACATCGCTTCGCAGTTAGTGAAGTCGCGCAACGCGGGGGTGCTCCGCACCGGGTCGGCAGCCCTGCGCAGCGCCGTGGCGCTGGGCGCGGAGGTCATCGCGCCGGCAATGGCCGACGCCGGACTGGACCCGGACGCGGTGCAACTGGTGCCCGATCCGCGCCGGGACAGCGCCGTCGCCCTGGTGCAGCAACCCGAGCTGATCCCGCTGGTCATCGTGCGGGGCAGCGGCGAGACCACCCGGGCGCTGGCCGCTGAGGGAGCCAGGCACGGGGTGCGGGTGCTGGCCCACGCCGATGGGGGCGGGGTGCTCTACGTCGACACCGCGGCCGACCCGGCGCTGGCCGTCGAGTTGCTGGTGGCGGGTCTGGACCGGCTGGGCGTCTGCAACCGGGTGAACCTGCTGCTGGTGGCCGAGGACGCTCCCGAAGCGCTGTACGACACGCTGCTCGATACCGCTAGGCGGCGGGGGATCGAGCTGTCCCCGCCACCGCACGCGCACCCGCTCGGGCACGAGTGGGCGCTGGACACCGGCCGGGAAGCGACCCTGACCGTGAGCCGGGCCGCCGGTCCGGCGGCGGCTGCCGAGATCGCGAACCGGGAGACTTCCGGTCTGGCGGCCACCATCGTGACCCGCGACGCCACCGCGGCACGCGAGTTCCTGGACGCCTACACCGGAACCGGTGCGTTCTGGAACGCCAGCACCCGCCTGCTCGATGGATTCAAGCTGCGGCGGGTCCCGGAGACCGGGATCAACGTCGACCGGGTACCCGGCCCTCGCGGGCCGGTGACCTTCCAGGACCTGTACCTGCGCCAGTTCGTGGTCGCCCCGTTGGCTGCTCTTCAAGAGCCACCAACCCCAGCGACGACCGCCTTCAACGACTACCAACCCCCGACGTCCTGAACCGCAGGCCCGGATTCGCCTAGGCTGCGGTCATGTCCGGCCGGCGACTCGGCGTGATGGGCGGGACCTTCGACCCGATCCACCACGGCCACCTGGTCGCAGCCAGCGAGGTGCAGGCCCGGTTCGGCTTGGACGAGGTCATCTTCGTGCCTAGTGGGATCCCCTGGCAGAAGGTTGAGCGGGCCGTAAGCCCAGCCGAGGACCGCTATCTCATGACCGTCATCGCGACTGCCTCCAACCCGCGGTTCTCGACCAGCCGGGTGGACCTCGAGCGCCGGGGTCCTACGTTCACCGTCGATACCCTCGCCGACCTGCATACCCAGTTTCCCGACCACGAGATGTACTTCATCACCGGCGCGGACGCCCTAGCCCAGATCCTGTCCTGGAAGCAGGTTGACGAGCTGCTCGACCTGGCCCACCTGATCGGCGTGACCCGTCCCGGCTTCCGGCTTGACGACAACCACCTGCCCGAGGGCACCGTCAGCCTGATCGAGGTGCCGGCCATGGCCATCTCTTCAACGGACTGCCGGCAGCGCATCGCCCACGGACTGCCGATCTGGTACCTGGTACCCGACGGCGTGGTGCAGTACATCAGCAAGCGCCACCTGTACCGCGATGCGCGCTCTTGACCAGCAACAACAATGCTGGTGAGGGCTCCGGGTACAACAGCGGTACAACTCACCATCACTGACTCGCTTCGATGGCAGCCGTCCACGGGCGTGCTCCGAGTGCGGTGTCCACGAGGTGTTTGACAAAGCACTAATGAACGCTAGTGATGTACTGACCGCTTGAGACCGTCCTCTAAGGGCGTTTCCCTGGGGACCCTGTGCGGCAGCACCAGCAGGTGGCCCCGCCCTTTGATGAGTGTATTTGGAAACTCAGCGGTCACTGGAATTAGACCGCTGTCGGCGGCGAGCAACGTACCGGACCGTCCACATGATCAAAGCGCCGTTGATTACCACCATGAGTGCGGTGGACAACCCGACCATCACGTCGATTGGCAGCAGATAGATCAGGGGTACTCGAATGAGCGCCTCAGCGAGTTGGCCCAGGCCCCATACCAGGGCGATAATTCGAAAGCCATGGCGCACGTCGAAATCGGTGCGATAGCGGATCTCCAACCGCTGGGCGTCGTCCGGTCGCAGATTCTGCGCGGCCGAGAGAGTCAACGGGCGCCCGGCAACGATACTGACCAGGAAGGCGATGCCGACGGCACCGCTGATCACCGAGTGCTTGAGTAACAGTAACCGCGGATCGCCGCTGATGAAGGCAAGGGCGAGTCCCAGTCCGAAGACGACAAGCATGAGAGTAGCGAACGGGTTGAGCTTGCGGTCTCGCATCGCGATCCAGCCGATACGCAAACCAGCAACCAGAGTGGCACCCAGCAGCGCCACCCACTCGGAGTTGCCAGCCAGACGCAATGCGTAGTAGGTAACCACCGAGAGCCCAACATCCCAGAACAGCCCCCGGATCAGGATGATTGCGCTAACAGCCGGTCGCGCACCTGCCAGGCCCCCGTCGTGGTGAGGGTCCAGGGCTGCTCTCGCGGGTGGTGTCGCGGTCATGGGATCACGTCCGGGTTGGGCACCGCGGGCGGCTGCTCGATCATGAGGTCTTCCGGGTCAGATGGCGCCATCACATGCTGCTTGCTAGGGATGAAGAGCTGAGCTGCGCGGCACTGATACGCGATGAAGCGCCCGAGGTCATAGCTCGAGCTGACCGGTGCGCGGCAGGAGAGGACCTCGACAGGCGGGTGGGCCCCGGGGCACTGGCCTCGTCGCCGTGCGCAGGCTGAGCACGTACGCTCAGCTAGGGCCTGGCTGCGGGGTCGGGCAGAAGGAGTGCTGTGTCAGCTACCGAACATGCCCGCGAGCTGGCGCTGACCGCGGCGACCGCCGCAGTGAGCAAGAAGGCGCACAATATTGTGCTGCTCGACGTCTCCGACCAGCTCGTGATCACGGACTGTTTTGTCATCGCCTCGGCACCCAATGAGCGGCAGGTGCAGGCCATTGTGGAGGCCGTCGAGGAGAGGCTCGCCACCGCCGGAGCCAAGCCGGTGCGCCGCGAGGGGGCTCGCGAGGGTCGCTGGGTGCTGCTGGACTTCGTCGACGTGGTGGTCCATGTGCAGCACGCCGAGGAGCGGTCCTTCTACGGTCTGGAGCGGCTGTGGAAGGACTGCCCGCGGATACCCTTCGAGGCCGAGCCCCTGGTGGGGCCGGAGGACGAATCGGCGTGACCTTGCAGCGGCTGGTGTTGTGGCGACACGGCGAGACCGACTACAACGCCGCGCTGCGGATGCAGGGTCAGCTCGACTCGCAGCTCACCGCCAAGGGCCTCGGGCAGGCCCGCCGGGCGACGCCGGTGCTTGCGGCACTGGCGCCGGACGTGCTGGTGACCTCCGACCTGTCCCGCGCTGCCGACACCACCGCGGTGCTGGCAGCCGAGACGGGCCTGCCCCTGTACGTGGACAAGCGGCTGCGCGAGACCCACCTCGGCAAGTGGCAGGGCCTGACCCACGCCGAGGTGGAGGCCAGCTACCCGGGCGGGATCCAGACCTGGCGGGGCAACCCGGAGTGGGCGCCCCCGGCTGGGGAGACTCGGGTCGAGGTGGCCCGCCGCGCCGCGCAGGTCGTCGCGGAGCTTGACAACGCCGGTCACAACACCGCGGTGCTGTGCACCCACGGCGGCCTGATCTCCGGCCTGACACCGTTGCTGCTCGACCTGCCGGTGCCGGGCTGGCCGGTGTTCGGCGGGATCAGCAACTGCCACTGGACGGTGCTGCGGCGCCGGGACTCCCGGTGGCGGCTGGAGTCCTACAACACCGCCGCCCCGGTGTAGCCAGCCCAGCCGCCGATCGGCCGATAGGTAGGCCCCCGAGCAGCGCAGACCCCGGACCCTACGCTGACGGGCGTGCCCGTCAGCGTCGTCACCGACTCCACTGCGTATCTCCCGGAGGGGCTGGCCGAGCGGCGCGGAATCCGGCAAGTACCCATGCATGTGCTGGTTGATGGTTGCAAACGGCTGGACGGTGTAGAGCTGGGACCCGCGGATCTGGTGGCCGCGCTCGGTCGGCGGGTCGCGGTGAGCACCTCGCGGCCAACCCCGGGAGAGTTCACCACGGTGTACGCCGACGCGCTGCGGGGTGGGGCCGACGCCGTGGTGTCGGTGCATCTGTCCCGGGCGTTGTCCGGGACCTGGGAGGCAGCCCGGCTGGCCGCCGAGCAGGTCGGAGCCGAGCGGGTGCGGGTGGTCGACTCCCGGACCACCGGCATGGGCCTGGGGTTCGCGGTGCTCGCCGCCGCTGCTGTCGCCGCAACTGGTGGCGATCTGGACGCGGTGTTCCACACCGCGGAGCGGGTCGCGGCCCGCACCTGTACTTATTTCTCCGTGGACACCTTGGAGTACCTGCGCCGTGGGGGTCGGATCGGCTCGGCGACCGCGCTGCTGGGTACCGCGTTGGCGGTCAAGCCGCTGCTGCACGTCGACTCCGGGCGGATCGTGCCGCTGGAGAAGGTCCGCACCGCGGCCCGGGCTCGCGCTCGGCTGGTGGAGTTGGTGGTACGGGCGGCCGGGCGCGGTCCGGTCGACCTCGCGGTGCATCACCTCGGTGCCGCATACCGTGCCGCCGAGCTGGTGGAACAACTGCACGCCCGGCTCCCGGCACTGGCCGAGTGCCTGATCTCCGAGGTCGGAGCGGCACTCGGCGCACATGCCGGGCCGGGAATGCTCGGCGTGGTGGTGCTGCCCGGCGGCCTGGCCGCCGCGTCGGCTCCGGCTGACAGCTAAGGTGAACGCGGCGATCGGAATGGCGGGTGAGGACTCGTCACGTCGGGAATGACAAGCAGGTCGGCCAGCCGCGCGGCGAAATCGTCCGGGTGGGTGACGTAACCTACATGACCTCCGGGGAAATCTACGACCTCGCTGCCGAGTCGCTTGGCCAGGACCGTATTCGGACGATATGGAAACTGTTCTCAGGAGTCCTGCCCGCCAGCCAGCACGAGCCGCGTTGGCACGGTCCTCAGGGTAGCGATGTCGGGAACAAAACGGGCGTACTGGCGGAGCTCATGCTCGAGCCAGAAATCGAGATTGCCGTGGATCCTGGACAACATGTCGGTCACCTGCGGAGGCAACTGGATACCCTCAGGTGGTTGCGGCAGATTGTCCAGGCCCACTCCGGCGTTGAATCTCTCCATTGCTGAGTCCACGCCGGAGTGGCGGTAGGTGCTATACACTTCGTCGAAGAACATCAGCCACTGCGCCGCGTCGGGCAGCAACGTCACCGCCGGTGGTTCGTGAGCCACCAGGACCCGTACCTGCTCGGGATGCTTGGAGACCAGGTCGAGTGCGACGATTGCACCCGAGCTGCTGCCGAATACATAGGCGGGCTCATCGGTCAACTGGCCGAGCAGGCGGTGTGCGTCGTCGCTGTCCACCTCGAGCCGATGGTGATAATCCACCGGCTCGTGGAGCGGACTCCGCGAGAAACCCCAGCCTGGGCCGTTGCGAGTTGCCGCAGCGCACCCCGATCGGTTCCGGCTCGCTCCCAACCTTACAGATTAGCACTGCCGCCTGACGGTAGGGGTGGTTCCTGGGCCGAGAACCCGGAGCTGTCCACATCCACTCCTGTTGTCCACAGCAGGCGGCTGCAGTTAGCCGGACCAGGGGGAAACCGTTCTAACGTCGCCGCGTGGCCCTGTTCTCCAACGTGCGCCCCACCGAATCCGACGGACGGCAGCGCGCCCGGGCGCGGCTCGTCGCGATGCGTGGCGACCCCGCTCCGGCGCCGGACCGGATCGAAGCCGGTCCAGTCGACCAGGATCCTGCCGTCCAGGATCCTGCCGTCCAGGACCTTGCCGCCTCTGATCCCGCTGCAGGGTTGTTCAAGGACACTGCACCTGCGCCTGCACGGGAGGGCCGGCTGGTCCGGCGTTGGGTCCCCGGCCCGCTGCGGGAGGCCCGGTGGGAGCCGGGACGGCCGGGAGCGCTCATGCTGTCGTTGGTCGCGGCGTTGGCCGCGGTGATCGCTGCGGTGGGGGTGTGGCGGGACCGGCCCGTGCCGGTCCCAGCACCGGCGTTACCGCTGGTCGCTCCGTCGGCAGTAGCGGCTCCGACGGGTGTGTCGCCGCCGGCGGCGGCCAAAGTGGTGGTGAGCGTGGTGGGCCGGGTGGCCCGGCCTGGGCTGGTCCAGCTTGCCGGCGGTGCGCGGGTGGCCGACGCGCTGGAAGCGGCGGGCGGTGCGCTGCCCGGCACCGATCTGGTTGCCCTGAACCTGGCCCGCAGGCTCTCTGACGGGGAGCAGCTGCTGGTCGGGGTGCCGCCGCCGCCAGGGCAGCCGGTGGACGGCGGGGTGGTGGGCGCGCCTGCCGGGCCTTCCGCGATGGTCGACCTCAACACCGCGACCCTGGAGCAGCTCGACGCGCTGCCCGGCGTCGGACCGGTCACCGCGCAGCGGATCCTGGACTGGCGAACCGAGCACGGCCGCTTCACCTCTGTCGATCAGCTGCGCGAGGTGAGCGGGATCGGCGAGGCACGCTTTGCCCAACTCCGGGACCTGGTGCGGGTGTGAGTATCGATGCCCTTCTCGCTGCGGAGGCGGGACCGTGACTGCGGCGAGCGTGGACGATCGCGGCGCGCCCCTTGACTTGCGCCTGGTGCCCGCCGCCCTGGCTGGCTGGGCCGTGGTGCTCGCCGGGCTGTGCCTCGGATACCAGGCTGCGGCGGCACTGGGCGGGGTAAGTCTGCTGGCCGCGGTGCTGGGTGGGCGGTCGGCCGCGGTGCTGGCGGCGGGGGGAGTCAGTGCCGCGCTCGCCCTGGTGGTGGGCGCGCAGGGCTGGCAGGTCGAGCATCATCCCGTGCGGGCGGCTGCGGACCGGGGTTCGGTGGCGACGCTGGTGGTGCAGATCCGCGACGATCCGCACCCGCTGGTCACATCCGGCTACGGCGGGCGGCGACCGCAGCCCCAACGGATCGTCGTGTCCGCCGGGCTGGAGTCCGCAGACCTCGCCGGGCACCAGTGGCGCACCGGCGGCCGGGTCATGCTACTGGCGCCGGCGGCGGGCTGGGCCGGTGTGCTGCCCGGCCAGCGGGTGCGGGTGAGCGGCTTGCTCGCAGCGCCGGACCGGTCTGATCTCACCGTTGCTGTCTTAAGGGTGCGCGGCGAGCCGGAAGTGCTGGCCGCGCCCAGCGCGCTGCAGCAGGGCGCCGAGCGGCTGCGCTCGGGGCTGCGGGAAGCGTCAGCGCAGGTCCTCGGCCCGGAGGCAGCCGGGTTGCTGCCCGCGTTGGTGGTGGGGGACACCTCGGCGATGGTGTCGGCGGTGAAGGAGGAGTTCCGGGCCGCCGGGCTTTCTCATTTGACCGCGGTTTCCGGGGCCAATGTGGCGATCGTGTGTGGTGCGGTGCTGGGGCTGGCCCGGCTGGCCGGGGCGGGGCCCCGGACCGCGGCCGTCCTGGCCGGGTTGGCGTTGGCTGGCTTCGTCGTGCTGTGCCGGCCGTCGCCGAGCGTGCTGCGGGCCGCGGTGATGGGTTCGGTCGCCTTACTCGCCTTGGTCGTGGGGCGGCGGCGCAGCGCGCTGCCCGCGCTGTGTGCCGCTGTCTGCGCGCTGCTGCTGATCGACCCGGCACTCGGCGCTGACCTGGGTTTCGCACTGTCCGTACTGGCCACCGGAGCCCTGGTGTTGCTGGCCCCGAGCTGGTCCGCCGCTTTGCGGCGGAGTGGGGTGCCGCCGGGGATAGCCGAGGCGCTCGCGGTGCCGGCTGCCGCCCATGTCGTCACCGCCCCGGTGGTGGCCGGGTTCTCCGGACAGGTGAGCCTGGTGGCGGTGGTGGCCAACCTGCTGGCGGCCCCCGCCGTGGCACCGGCCACGGTGCTCGGGGTGCTGGCAGCGCTGCTCGCCTCGGTGCAACCCGGCGCCGCGATCCTGGTGGTGCACCTGGCTGGCCCGGCCGTGGGCTGGCTGGTGGCGGTGGGGCACCACGGGGCAGCCGTCCCGGACGGAGTGCTGCGGTGGCCGCAGGGCACCGCAGGTGGGCTGTTGCTGGCCGCGGTGGTGGTCGTGGTGTTGCTGGCGCTGCGGGCATATCGGCTGCGGGTGCTGGTCGCGGCGGGGGTGGCCGGAGCCCTCGTGATACTGGTGCCCACCCGGTACGCGGTCCCGGGCTGGCCGGCCACCGGCTGGGTGGTGGTGGCCTGCGACGTCGGCCAGGGCGACGCGGTGGTGCTGGCCACGGCGGAACCTCAGACGGCGGTGCTGGTCGATGCGGGACCCGAGGCCGCGGCGGTGTCCGGGTGTCTGGACCGCCTCGGTATCCGCAGGCTGGCTCTGGTGGTGCTCAGCCACCTGCATGCCGACCACATCGGGGGCCTGGCGGGCGCACTGGCGGGGCGGACCGTGGGAGCCGTGGCACTGGGCCCCGGGCGCAGCCCCGGGTGGGCGTTCGCCGACGTCATGCGCGTCACCTCGGCGGCGCGGGTGCCACTGGTGGCGCTGAGTACCGGACAACAGCTCTCCTGGCCCGGCCTGGTGCTCGATGTGCTGGGTCCGCTACGGGCCCCGCCGCCGTCCACGGAGGTAGCCGCTGAGGTGGACGGCACCGTGGTGAACAACTCCTCGGTGGTCCTCCGGGCCAGCACCCCGGCTGGCCGGGTGCTGCTGGCCGGAGACGTGGAGCTCGACGCCCAGGCGGACCTGCTGAACGCGAGCACCGATCTGCGGGCCGATGTGCTCAAGGTGCCGCACCACGGCTCCCGCTATACCGCCGTGGAGTTCCTGTCCGCGGTGCGGCCAAGGGTAGCGATGATCAGTGTCGGGGCGCAGAACAACTATGGGCATCCAAACAGGCAGGTGCTGGGCGCGCTGGCCGCGTCCGGCTGCGAGCTGCTGCGCACCGACCTGCAGGGCGACCTGGCTGTGACCACAGGCAACGGACGGCTTGAGGTGGTGGTCCGCGGCTCGGCGCACCGACCACCGTAGCCCCTCGCGGGCCTTCGCCGAGGGCCATCGCGGCCTACCCTGGGAGCCCGTTAACCCCGGGCCGCGGGGCAGAGCCTGGGTTACCGAATGGTGCGCGAGGTACTTGCGCTCAGCCATCGAGGGCCCCCCGTACAGCTTGAGCAGTCGGCGGCACGGTGGCTCGCGGCCCGACCTCCCGCTCGATGGCATCCAGCGTCTTGAGCCCGTCGCCGGTGATCAGCAGGACCGTCTCCGCGTCCGGGTCGAGCCGCCCGGACGCGACCAGCTTCTTCGCGCAGGACACCGTCACCCCACCAGCGGTCTCGGCGAAGATCCCCTCGGTGCGGGCCAGCAGCCGGATGCCCTCGATCACCTCCGCGTCGGTGACGTCCTCCACCGCGCCACCCGTGCGGCGGACGGTATCCAGCACGTAGGGGCCGTCGGCGGGCGCGCCGATCGCCAGCGAGCGGGCGATGGTGTCCGGCCGGACCGGCGCCACCACGTCCTGGTTCGCCTTGAACGCCGCCGAGACCGGGGCGCAGCCGGTGGCCTGCGCCCCGAACACCCGGTACGGCTTGGGGTCGACCAGGCCCAGCTCGATGAACTCGCGGAACCCCTTGTCGACCTTGGTCAGTTGCGAGCCGGACGCGATCGGTACCACGATCTGGTCGGGCAGCCGCCAGCCGAGCTGCTCGGCCACCTCGTAGCCCAACGTCTTGGAGCCCTCGGCGTAGTAGGGCCGCACGTTGACGTTGACGAACGCCCAGTCCTCGTGCTCCGCGGCCAGCTCGGTGGCCACCCGGTTCACGTCATCGTAGGTGCCGTCCACCGCGATCAGAGCGCCATCGTAGACCGCGGTGGTGAGCACCTTCGCCCGCTCCAGCGAGGAGGGGATCAGCACCACCGACTCCCACCCGGCCCGGGCCGCCGCTGCGGCTACCGCATTGGCGAGGTTGCCGGTCGAAGGGCAGGCCAGTACCCGGAAGCCGAGTTGCCGGGCAGCGGCCAGCGCGACCGCGACCACCCGGTCCTTGAAGGAGTGCGTCGGGTTGCCAGTGTCATCCTTGACCCACAGCTTGCGCACCCCCAACGCCGCGGCGAGCCGGTCGGCCCGGATCAGCCGGGTCAGGCCGGGATCGGTGTTGGGGTGCTCGTCGACGTTCTCGGGTACCGGCAGCAGGTTGCGATAGCGCCAGATGGACTGCGGGCCGGACTCGATGTCCTCCCGGGTGATCTGACCGAAGTCATAACCGACCTCCAGCGGGCCGAAGCACTGCGCACAGGCGAACTCGGCAGCCAGCGGGGTGCTGGACCCGCACTCCCGGCACACCAGGTGGCGGGCCGGACCGAGGTCGAATGCGTGGGCGGGGCGTGCCGTGGTCAGGGCATCGAGCGTGCCGGTCATCGCGAGGTCCTCTCCTCATCTGTCCCGCGCGTGCGGGTCGGAATTGGCACCGTGATCGCCAGCGGCCTCGCGGTTGGAGAACTCCACGTCGGCCAGCGTCGGTTGCCGGGGCTTCGTCGGGCCGATCCCTCTGCCCCTCTGGATGAGCGGTATTCGGTTGTGGGCCTTACCGTACGTCACCCGGTCACGGTCGCCCAGCCGCGTCCAGCATGCGGGAGGCGGCACCGCGTCCGGTCGGGGACCGACGCGGTGCGAGGATGAGCGTCGTGACCGCTCCGACCGTGCCCCCCGCCCCACTCCACCTGATCATCGGGGAGGAGGAACTGCTGGTCGAGCGGGCAACCCAGGCCGTGCTGGACGCCGCGCGGGCCGCCGACCCGAGGGCCGAGACCACCCGGGTGCGCACCACCGAGCTGGCGCCCGGTGAGCTGGCCGAGCTGATCAGTCCTTCGCTGTTCACCCAGGGGCGCATCGTGGTGCTGCTCGCTGCCCACGAGGCCGGCAAGGACGTCGCCGCTATGGTGCTGGACTACGCCCACCACCCGGTCGAAGGGATCGTGCTGGTCGTCGTGCACGCCGGGGGCGCGCGGGGCAAGGCGCTGGCCGACGGGTTGCGCGCGGCCGGGGCCACGGTCACCGAGTGCCCCCGGGTGACCCGCTTCGAGGAACGGGCGGGCTTCGTCCGCGACGAGGTCCGCAGGGCCGGCGGGCGGATCACCTCCGACGCGGTCACCGCCCTGCTCGACGCGATCGGATCCGACCTGCGTGAGCTCGCCGCCACGGCGGCCCAACTGGCCGAGGACGTCGGCGGGGACAGCGGCGGCACGGTTGACGAGGACGCGGTGCGCCGTTACCACCGGGGCCGCGCCGAGGTCACCGGTTTCTCGGTCGCGGAGAAGGTGATGACCGGGGATCGCACCGCTGCCCTGGAGACGTTGCGCTGGGCGTTGCAGCAGGGGGTGCCGCACGTCCTGGTGGCCGATGCGCTGGCCGACGCGGTGCGCACGGTGGCCCGGGTGAGCACCTCGGGCGGCGGCGACCCGTACCGGCTGGCCAGCAAGCTGGGCATGCCGCCGTGGAAGGTCAAGAAGGCAATGGGGCAGTCCCGCGGCTGGGAGCGGGACGGGCTGGTGGCGGCGATGCAGGTGGTCGCCGGGGTCAACGCGGACGTCAAAGGGGGCGCCGCAGATGCTGATTACGCGTTGGAGCGGGCGGTGCTCGCGCTGTGCGCGGCCCGGCGGCGCTGACCAGCGCGGCCGGCTCAGAGCTGGTGGGCCCGCTTGGCCATCGCCGACTTGCGGTTGGCGGCCTGGTTGCGGTGGATGACGCCCTTGCTCACGGCCTTGTCCAGCTTGCGGCTGGCCGTCTGGAGCTCGACGAGGGCCTTGTCCTTGTCGCCGGCCTCGGCCGCCGCGCGGAACCGGCGGACCGCGGTCTTCAGCGACGACTTGATGGACTGGTTCCGCAGCCGTGCCTTCTCGTTGGTCCGGATCCGCTTCAGTTGCGACTTGATGTTGGCCACACGTCTACCTTCGATCTTGTCTTCGGGAGGGGTGCCGTCGCACGGCACGGTGGCCGATCGTAACAGCCCCCCGACCGAGCACTCAAAACGCGCGGGTACGACCGGGGTGACGAGCCCAGCGGGACCCGGTATGACGGGGGGATGGAGGTGCTCAGCAGTCGCATCCTGGTCCGGCCGCGGGACCGAGGACGCTCCACCGCGTTCTACCGCGACGTGCTGGGGCTCGCGGTGCACCGGGAATTCCCGGGTGGCACGGTGTTCCTGCTCGGCGGGGGGTTCCTCGAGGTGTCCGGCCAGTCGGATGCGGGGGTGAGCCCGGCGACGGTGATCTGGCTGCAGGTGCGTGACCTGGCCGATACCGCAGCCGAACTGGTCATGCAGGGAGTGCAGGTGCTGCGGGGGCCGCGCCGCGAGCCGTGGGGCCTTGACGAGATGTGGATCGCTGACCCGGACGGGCTGCGGCTGGTGCTCGTCGAGGTGCCGCCCGACCACCCGCTGCGCCGTGATCAGCGACCAGCACCCTAGAGATCTGTCGAGGTACCGGCCCGCACCGGTTAAGGCTGCTCAGGCGAGGGTGAGGGGGCTGGACGGAGGGCGAGCAGCTCCACCTTTGGAGCGTTGAACTGCCGTGGACGGATAGCGACCCGCACGTCGGTGAAGCCCGCGCGGCGGGCCTCGTCGCCCAGCACCGCTGGTTCGACGCCGAGGACGTGGCGGTGCACGGTGACGACCAAGCGTCCGCCGGGGCGCAGCACCCGGGCCAGCTCGGCGAGACCGGCGGGGCGGTCCCACAGCATGATGTTGTTCACCGAGATCGCGGCATCCACCGAGGAGGTCGCACCGCCGGTGCGCTCGGCGGTGCCTTCGGCCAGCTCGACCACCCCGGCGGCGACCAGGGCGGCGCAGCGCGCGGTGGCCATCTGCCGCATCAGCGGCGAGGGGTCGATGCCCAGCACGTGACCGCGCGGACCGACCTGCCCGGCGGCCAGCCGCAACCCCAGCCCTGGCCCCGGCCCGACCTCGAGCACCCGCTGCCCGGGCTTTAGCCCGGCCGCGTCGATCGCCCAGCGTTCCTGCTCCCCGTTGCCCAACGCCATCAGCGTCCCGCCGATCCTGCCGAGGATCCCTCGGGGGTGCCCGAACCCGGCGTCCAACAACCGCATCACCAACTCGTTCATGGGCTCCAGCCCACCACCACGACCGCGGTGGGGCATCAGGGGCCACCCGGAGATGGCATCGGGTCGGCCCCGGCGCGAGTGGGGGTGCCGGGGCAGCGTGCGAACATGGAGTGATCCCTGCCATCCGAGGACTGCTGAGTGACGACGTTCGCCGACAAGACGTTCACCCCGCCTGCGCTGATCCGCAACTTCTGCGTCATCGCCCACATTGACCACGGCAAGTCCACCCTGGCCGACCGGATGCTGCAGCTCACCGGGGTGCTTGACGCACGCAGCTACCGGGCGCAGTACCTGGACCGGATGGACATCGAGCGCGAGCGCGGCATCACGATCAAGGCGCAGAACGTCCGGCTGCCCTGGCGGGTCGGCGGGGTCGACCACGTGCTGCACCTGATCGACACTCCCGGCCATGTCGACTTCACCTACGAGGTGTCCCGGGCGCTGGAGGCGTGCGAGGGCGCGGTCCTGCTGGTGGACGCCGCGCAGGGGATCGAGGCGCAGACACTGGCGAACCTGTACCTGGCGCTGGAGAAGGACCTGCAGATCATCCCGGTGCTCAACAAGATCGACCTGCCGGCGGCGGAGCCGGACCGCTACGCCGCCGAGCTGGCGCACATCATCGGCTGCGCACCCGCGGACGTGCTGCGGGTCAGCGCGAAGACCGGGCAGGGCGTGCGCGAGCTGCTCGACGAGGTGGTCCGGGTGGTGCCGGCCCCGGTCGGTGATCCGGCGGCCCCAGCCCGAGCGATGATCTTCGACTCGGTTTACGACTCGTACCGGGGCGTGGTGACCTACATCCGGGTGGTGGACGGGCGGATCACCCCGCGGGAGCGGATCCGGATGATGTCCACCGGCGCCACCCATGAGTTGCTCGAGGTGGGCATCATCTCGCCGGACCAGAAGCCGAGCGAGGGGCTGGGCGTCGGCGAGGTCGGCTACTTGATGACCGGGGTGAAAGACGTCCGGCAGTCCCGGGTCGGCGACACCATCACCAGCGAGCGCAAGGGCGCCACCGAAGCGCTGGCCGGCTACCGCACCCCCAAGCCGATGGTGTTTGCCGGGCTGTATCCCATGGACGGCTCGGATTACCCCGAGCTGCGCGACGCGCTGGACAAGCTGCAGCTCAACGACGCCGCGCTGAGCTACGAGCCGGAGACCTCCGCTGCCCTGGGCTTCGGCTTCCGCTGTGGTTTCCTCGGCCTGCTGCACCTGGAGATCACCCGCGACCGGTTGGAACGCGAGTTCAACCTGGACCTGATCTCCACCGCGCCCAACGTGGTCTACCGGGTGGTCGCCGAGGACGGCACCGAGCAGATCGTCACCAATCCCTCGGACTGGCCGGCCGGCAAGATCGCTGAGGTGTACGAGCCGGTAGTGCGCTGCACCGTGCTCGCCCCGGCGGAGTTCATCGGCACCATCATGGAGCTCTGCCAGGCCCGCCGGGGCGTCCTGCAGGGCATGGACTACCTGTCCGAGACCCGGGTCGAGTTGCGCTACCTGCTGCCGATGGCCGAGATCGTGTTCGACTTCTTCGACGCGCTGAAGTCCCGCACCCGCGGCTACGCCTCGATGGACTACGAGGAGGCCGGTGCGCAGGCCGCCGACCTGGTGAAGGTGGACATCCTGCTGCAGGGCGAGCCGGTGGACGCCTTCTCCGCGATCGTGCACCGCGACGGCGCCTACGGCTACGGCACCTCGATGGTGACCAAGCTGCGCGAGCTGATCCCGCGCCAGCAGTTCGAGGTGCCGATCCAGGCCGCGGTCGGCTCGCGGATCATCGCCCGGGAGACCATCCGGGCCATCCGCAAAGACGTGCTGGCCAAGTGCTACGGCGGGGACATCACCCGCAAGCGCAAGTTGCTGGAGCGGCAGAAGGAGGGCAAGAAGCGGATGAAGACCATCGGGCGGGTCGAGGTCCCGCAAGAGGCCTTCGTCGCTGCCCTGTCCACCGACGACTCCGGCAAGTCCGGCAAGAAGTAGCCCGCGCAACTGTCAGTGGGGGCCGCTGCTCCAGGTCAGCGAGTGAAGACAATCTTGCCGGCGGTGATGCCGGTGAGCATTGCCTGGAAGCCCTGCTCGGCTTCGGACATCGGGAGCCGCAGACCGATCTGCGGGCGCAGGCCGGTCAGGTCCAGGAAGGACAGCAGGTCAGCCAGCTCGTCGCGGGTGCCCATGGTCGAGCCGACCACCCGGAGCTGCAGGAAGAACACCCGCGCCAGCTCGGCGCGCTCGGCGTCGCCGCTGGTGGCGCCGGAGCAGACGATGATCCCGCCGGGTTTGAGCGACTTCACCGAATGCGACCAAGTCGCCTTGCCGACGGTCTCGAACACCGCGTCCACCCGCTCTGGAAGCCGTGCGCCCGGCTCGAACGCCTGGTGCGCGCCCAGCTCCCGGGCCAGCTCACGCTTAGCCTCGGTACGCCCGGTCACCCAGACCCGCATCCCGGCAGCCCGGCCGAGCTGAACCAGGGCGGTCGAGACCCCACCCGACGCTCCCTGCACCAGCATGGCCTGCCCGGGCCGCAGCCCGGAGCGCACGAACAGCATCCGGTAGGCGGTCAGCCACGCGGTGCCCATGCAGGCCGCCTCGGGGAAGGTCAGCGACGCCGGCTTGGGCAGCGCGTTGCGCGCCGGCAGCACCACGGTATCGGCGAAGCTGCCCTGCAGCTTCTCGGTGAGCAGCGTGCGGCCCGGGTCCAGGGTCTCCTCGCCCACCCATCCCGGGCTGGTGATGACCGAGTGCAGCACCACCTCAGATCCGTCGGCGAGCACGCCCGCACCATCACAGCCCAGGATCATGGGGAACCGCTCGGGCTTGATGCCCACCCCGCGCAGCGTCCACAGGTCGTGCATGTTCAGGCTGGCCGCCCGGACCGTGACGGCGACGAAGCCGTCGGGCACCGGGGGTGCGGGGCGTTCTCCCACCCGCAGCGCGGCCAGCGGGTCGTCGGGGTTCGGCTCGGCGGCGTAGACGGCGAACATGGCATCCCACGCTAGTGCCGACCACCGGTGGGGGTATCAGGGCGGGCTACCCTGCGGTGGTGCTGTTGGCGAGCTGGGACGCCGCGACCCGCTGGTGGGACGGGGTGGAGCTGTGGCTTGCCCAGCTCTGGCTCCCGCTGCAGGTGCTGCTGCTCACCGTGGTGCTGTTGCCGGCCTGCTGGTGGGGCGCGCTGGTGATCGACCGGACGGTGGACGTCGCGTCGGAGTGGCTGCGCCGCCGCGCCGGAGACGCCGAGGACTCGCCGTGAGACCGCAGCGCCGCGCTGATCGGCCTGCTCGCGCTCGTCATCGGGGGTGAGACCGGTGCCGCCCGCCGACGATTGATCAGTTGCCGGGAACCCAGGACGCCGGGCGTTTCTCGGCGAAGGCGCGGATGCCCTCTCGGCCCTCCGCGGAGCTGAACCGCTCGGCGGAGAGCTGGCACATCATCGTGAGGTCCTCGGCCATGGCCGGTGCGTGCTGGCGGCGCAGGAGCTGCTTGGTCAGCGCCAGGGCCTGCGGGGCGCCCTTGAGCAGCAGCTCGGTGTATCGGGCGACCTCGGCGTCGAGCTGGGCAGCGGGCACCGCGCTGGTGAGCAGGCCGATCGCCGCTGCCCGGGTGGCGTCGAACGTCTCGCCGGTGAGCAGCAGCTCCTGCGCGGCCCGGGGCGCCAGGTGGGGTAGCACGGCCACCGAGATCACCGCCGGCACCAGGCCGAGGCGCACCTCGGTGAACGCGAAGGTGGCGCCGTGCGCGGCGACGGCGATGTCGGCTGCCGCGACCAGGCCGATGCCCCCGGCCCGGGCCGGGCCGGCCAGTTTGGCGATGACCGGCTTCGGGTGCGTCCAGAGCTGGGTCAGGATCGCGGTGAACTCGGCGACGCCCGCGTCCCCTGGTTCTTTGAGGTCCATCCCGGAGCAGAACACCGGGCCGGTGTGGTCGAGCACCACCACCCGCACCGCGTCGTCTGTGCTGCGGTGCAGCGCGTCACGCAGCTCGGCCCGCAGTCGCGCGGACAGTGCGTTGCGGTTGGTGGGGGAGTCCAGCGTGACGGTGGCGGTCCCGCGGTGCACGGCCAGGTGCACCACCTCGGCAACATCGGCCATGCTGCGACCGTAGCCGCCTAGATGAATGATTCCTAATGTGGTCAGTGGTCGTAGGCGATCAGTGACCGCTTGACGGGTGCGTTGATCTTCCAGTTGTGCCAGATCGCGGTGGCCAGGGCGAGCAGGCGCTGGGCCACTCGCACGATGACCCCGG
>DASTLT010000114.1:0-14783 GCA_035714625.1 Pseudonocardiaceae bacterium
TAACGATTTTCCCGGCCCCAAGGTCGTAATTATCAAAAGGTTTCACCTCATCGAGTTCGCTTGCGGGGCGTTTGGTGGCGGAGTGCGATATGAGGTGCCGAGCTTCACCCCTGGCCAAGGCGCCGGAGCAGGTGCGGCCGGTAATCAGGACGAAGAGCTGGGAGTTCGGGTAAGCGCCAGCAGAACCGAGACCGTCCGGTCTACGGCGGCAGCTTTAACCGTGGTGCAGGGGAAAGGCGGCCAAACCCTTCCACGCCAGTGACGCGGTGAGCGCCACAGCTTCCTCCTTGGGCACCTCACTGCGGTGGGTGAGCCAGTACCGGGCGGTGTGCTCGCTGACTCCGGCCACCCCGACCGCGACCAGCCAGGCACGTTCGGTGTCCAAGCCGGCGTCGGCGACCACAGCTTTCGCGATCGCCGCCACGCAGGCGTTGTTCGCCCGCTCCACAACCGCCTGCACCTCGGGCTGGTTACGCAGGTCGGACTCGAAGACCAGCCGGAACGCCTCGCCGTCACCGTCGACGAAGTCGAAGTAAGCGCCGACCGCGTTGCGCACCCGCTGAGCGTTGTCGTGCGTCCCCTCGATCGCCCCGAGCACCCGGCGGACCAGCTCGTCGGTGTGCCGTTCCAGCAGCGCCAGGTACAGCTCGAGCTTGCCAGGGAAGTGCTGGTAGAGCACCGGCTTGCTGACCCCGGCCTGCTCGGCGATGTCGTCCATCACGGTGGCGTGGTAGCCGTTGGTGACGAATACGTTGGTCGCAGCGGCGAGCAGTTGGGCGCGGCGCTCGTCCTTGGGCATCCGTACGCCTCGGGTTGCTGCGCCTGCCCGGGGCGATGCCGTCTCGGTCATCAGCCTCCTCCGCTCCCTGACGTGATGCGATCGACCCTACCGGGGGTTATCGCGCTGCTGGCACCGCCTTCCGATCCGGCAGCCGCAGACCGGCATATCCCGCAGCTCAAGCGGCTCGCGCTCGGTGCTGAGGGCGGCGCGCGGCCTGGTGGACCCAGTTCACCATTACAGGTGGTAATCGGGGTTTGCGCAGGGTCACTGTGGCAGGCTAGCGCGGTGACCTATCCGACGCGCACCGATTCAGTGGTTCGCGCTCCCGGAGGCTCCCGTCCGGAAGCGTCCCACCGGCCGACTTCCCGCCGGCCGGTCGAGGGGACCAGGGAACGCGCCGACGCGGCCAGCGCCACGATGCGCCACGCCGGGCCCCGCGTTGCCGATGATCAGCCACTGGTGGCGTCCTGGGATCCGCAGCCCGACTCCGCGCCGGACCGCCGGGTTTCTGATCGGCGAGGTGCTGGTCGGCGGGTTTCTGATCGGCGGGGTGCTGGCCGCAGTAGCGCGCACGGTGCCGGTCGACACGGTGCGGGGAGCCGGTTGGCCTTGGCGATGTCGGCCTATGGCTGGCGGATCTACGCGCTGCCGGTACTCCTGGTGCTCACCGTGCTCGTCCTATTCGACATCGCCGGGCCAGCGGCGAATCCGCTCGGCGCGGATCAGGCCATCGGCGCTTTTGACGATACCCCCGACTCGGCCCTGGACGAGTCCCATGATCCGCTGATCCCCAACCCGATGGGCGGCTCGGGTTTTGCGGCGGCCAAGGCGTCCGCCGAGCTACCCGGCGGCGGACCGTTCACCGTGCGGGGTGCCGGCACCTGGCGGGTGGTCCCCGGCGCGGGCGCCCCCTTTGGGACGGGCCGGCTGTTCACCTACACCGTCGAGATCGAGGACGGGATCAAGCTGGAAGGTGGGCCGCAGGGCTTCGCCACCACGGTGGACAACACGCTGAACAACCCGAAGAGCTGGATCGGCAGCGGGCGATACCAGTTTCAGCGGATCGACGACAGCAGCGCGGCTAACCTGCGGATCAGCCTCACCTCGCAACAGAGCACCCGGGAGGTCTGTGGCTTCCGGATCCCGTTCGACGCCTCCTGCTGGAAGGGCACCGACCGTCGGGTTGTGATCAACGTGGCCCGCTGGGTCCGGGGTGCGGTGGCCTTTCAGGGCAACGTGGTGCAGTACGAGCAGTACGTGGTGAACCACGAGGTCGGCCATGGGCTGGGCTTCTCGCACACCCCCTGTGCGCGGACCGGGCAACTGGCCCCGGTGATGATGCAGCAGACCTGGGGGGTGGCCAACGACTACCTCGCTACCCTGGGCACCGACCGGGTGAGTGCTGACGGGAAGGTGTGCGAGCCCAACGCCTGGCCGTTCCCCATGGTGAACTGACCACGGCGGGAAGAGCAGTCGCCCGGGTGGCGTTGCACCTTCAACTGGCAGCATCTGCAGCTAGCGCGCCGACCGTGAGGAGTGCCCCGATGAGCCTTCCGCCGCTGGTGGAGCCCGCTGCAGAGCTGACCAAGGAAGAGGTGGCGCGCTACAGCCGTCACCTGATCATCCCTGACGTGGGGGTGCTGGGTCAGAAGCGGTTGAAGAACGCGAAGGTGCTGGTGATCGGTGCTGGTGGGCTGGGCAGTCCGGCGCTGCTCTACCTGGCCGCGGCCGGAGTCGGCACGTTGGGCATCGTCGAGTTCGACGAGGTCGACGAGTCCAACCTGCAGCGCCAGGTGATTCACGGCCAGTCCGACATCGGGCGGCCCAAGGGCGAGTCCGCCCGGGACTCCATCGTCGAAATCAACCCGTTCGTCCAGGTGAACCTGCACCAGGTGCGGCTGGACTCGTCCAACGCGTTGGGCATTTTCCGCCACTACGACCTCATCCTGGACGGTACCGACAACTTCGCCACCCGCTACCTGGTCAACGACGCCGCGGTGCTGCTCGGCAAGCCCTACGTGTGGGGCTCGATCTTTCGGTTCGAGGGCCAGGCGTCGGTATTCTGGGCGGACGCCCCGAACGGGCAGGGGTTGCAGTACCGCGACCTCTACCCCGAGCCCCCGCCGGCCGGCATGGTGCCCTCCTGCGCGGAAGGCGGCGTGCTCGGCGTGCTGTGCGCGTCGATCGGCTCGATCATGGTCACCGAGGCGATCAAGCTGATCACCGGGATCGGGGAGCCGTTGCTCGGGCGGCTGATGGTGTATGACGCGCTGGAGATGAGCTATCGCACGATCAAGATCCGGCGTGACCCGGCTGGGACACCGGTCACCGAGCTGATCGACTACGAGGAGTTCTGCGGCACCGTCAGCACCGAGGCGGCTGACGCCGCGGCCGGCTCGACGATCACCGCGGCCGAGCTCAAGGAGATGATCGACTCGGGTAAGGACTTCGCGCTGATCGACGTGCGGGAGCCGCACGAGTACGAGATCGTCCGCATCCCGGGTGCCACGCTCATCCCCAAGGACCGGATCCTGTCCGGTGAGGCGCTCGCCGAGCTGCCCCAGGACAAGCCGCTGGTGCTGCACTGCAAGTCCGGGCAGCGCTCCGCCGAGGCGCTGGCCGCGCTGCACAAGGCCGGGTTCCGCGACGCGGTGCATGTCGGCGGTGGGGTGCTGGCCTGGGCCAAGCAGGTTGACCCCTCGCTACCCACCTATTGAGGACCTGCGGTCGTCAGCGGGGGACGAGCGTGAGGGTGGGATCGAGCATGGTCAGATCGTCCGGATCGGACGTCACCACGGTGGCGCACCACCGCGTGCTGTCGGGCCAAACCGCGCCAGGTCAGATCGTGGCCCCATACTGTCTTACCACCTGTACTACTATGCTGCCCATGAGCCGGAGAGCGAAACGATCTCTCGTTGCCGCCTGAGCTGGCCGCGCAGGTGGAACGGGCAGCCGCTGAGCGGGGCACCTCGGTGAGCAGTTGGCTGGCTGAGACTGCGGCCCACCGCCTCAAGATCGAGGCGGGACTAGCCGGTGTCGCTGCGTGGGAGGCGGAGGCTGGCGCACTGAGCGACGATGAGCGAGCCGAGGGCGAGGCCTGGGCCCGCCGAGTGCTTGCGCGCGGCCCGGGTATGCGCCGGGTGCCGGCGTAGATGAGTGGGGTCACCTACGACACGACCGTCCTCGTCGCCGCCGAGCGCGGTGACCGGCAGATGTGGAGTCGGCACCGGGGTCTGCTACGGCTGGGTGCCGTGCCAACTGTCCCTGCGCCAGTGGTGGCCCAGGCGTGGCGCGGTGGGTCTCGCCAAGCGCTGCTTGCTCGGCTGCTCGCAGGCTGTGCGATTGACGCCATGACGGAGGAGGCGGCTCGTGCAGTGGGTCATCTCCTCGGTTCGGCTGCTCATGATGACGTGGTGGACGCTGCGGTCGTGGAGAGCGCAAGCCGACGCGGGGATTCGATCATCACCGCTGATCGCGGGCATATCGAGCGTCTGGTTGCGGCGTGCCAACAGAACCTCGTCATCGAGATCGTCTGAGCCCCGGTCCGGTGCCGCCGATCAATCGAATGGGACAGTAGCAACGCATCCGGCGGGTCCTTGGCGTTCCCCACCCCGGCATGAGGAGCGCCGGTTGGTCTCTTGAGCGGGCGGTTGGCGGTAGCGTGCCCGATCGTGTCGCCCTCGCTGCTGCAGTCATCGGACCCTGAGCCTCCCGAGCATGTCCGGGCCGCCTTCGGAGTATGGGAGGAGACGCCTGAGTTGCTGCCGCACGGACCGGTGTGGCGCTGCGGCGATGTCGTGCTCCGGCCGGTGGAGGCCGCGGCGCAGGCAGCCTGGGTGGCCCAGACCCTGGACGCGTTGCATGCCGAAGGCCTCCGGCTGGCTCGCCCGCTGCGCTCCTCGGATGGCCGCTGGGTGGTGGGGGGCTGGTCGGCCACCCGCTACCTGGAGGGCCGCTGCGAACCGCGACACGACGAGGTGATCGCGGTCTCGTTGCGGCTGCACGCCGCGACCGCCGGGCTGCCCCGGCCGCGGTTCCTAGACGACCGCGATGACCTGTGGGCGGTGGCCGACGCGGTGGCCTGGGGTGAGCGGGATGCCATGGGGCTGCCCGGTGGCGGGGGTGAGCTGTTCGCCGAACTGGCCGACCTCGCCGCCGCCCGCCGGCCCGTCGCGTTGCGCCCGCAGGTGGTGCACGGCGACCTGTTCGGCAACGTGCTCTTCGCCGGCTCCGCGCCACCCGCTGTGATCGACTTGGTGCCGTACTGGCGCCCTCCGGAGTGGGCTGCGGCGGTGGTGGCGGTGGACGCGCTGGCGTGGGGTGGGGCCGACCCGGGCCTGGTGCAGCGGTGGGCGTCACTGCCGGGGTGGCCCCAGGTGCTGCTGCGGGCGCTGCTGTTCCGGGTGGCCGCGCACGCCGCGCATCCGCTGTCCACCGCGGAGTCACTGGCCGGGTTGCGCCATGCCGCGAAACTGATCCGCGATGCCAATGAGCCGTAAGTCAGAGGCCCGAACAATGCCGAGTACTGAGTCTGTCAGCCGGGCCGGAGATACTGGCGCGCCAAGGGCGCTGGCGTCGGTGACCTCCAGCACGAGAAGGCGACCCGGCCTCGCTGGTTCGGTGCGTCGGCGATGCCTGGCCACGATCCGTCGCTCCTTCTGGTGCGTACTTGCCCGGTAGCTGGTGATCAGCGGTAAGGTCCCACTCACCTTTCGTGACTATTGATGCCGTGAAACGGACATAAGTCGATGGATTGGATGCTGACAGTGACGCTGTCGGCATCCCTGTACTGGGGAGGGGAGCTGTGGGACAGACTCCGCGGGAGCTGACGCCGTATGCCTCGCTGCGGCATTTCTTCGGCGCCGAGCTGCGGCACTGGCGTCTGCTGGCTGGCCTGTCGCACGACCGGCTCGGGAAACAGATCAACTTCTCGGGTGATCTGATCGGCAAGGTGGAGAAGGCCGATCGGGCGCCGAGCGCCCCGCTGGCCGAGGCATGTGATGAGGCGCTGAGCACCGGTGGGGCGCTGGCTCGCCTGGTCAACCTGATCGAGGCGGTCGAGCAGGAGCAGGCTGCCGAGAAGACCCCGGTGTTGCCGGGCTGCGGGTGGTTACTGGCTGGTCGCGGTCCTACAGTGGGGGGATCGTCGGTGAGAGGAGAGGACCCGGTGGACCGGTTCGAGTTCCTCGTCTCGACCTTCGGTGCGGGCGCCGGTTCTCTCGTCGGCTCAGCAGAGTCTGCCGACGCCCCTCAGCTCGGGAGCGAGAATGTGGAGAGCTGGCGGCACAACCTGTCCCGGCTCTACGAACTAGACGCCCAGTACGGCGGAGCGGGGGTGTACGAGCTGGCACTGCTGTCCGTACAGCAGTTGCGCCGGGTGCTGCACCGGGCCAGCTACGGTCCATCCACCGGTGAGGCATTGCACGTCGTACTTGGCGAGGTGAGCAGCGGCGCTGGCTGGTTCGCATTCGACGCCGGGCGGCAAGCCGAAGCGCGGCATTGGTGGCTCGAAGCGTCGCACATTGCGCGGCTTGTCGGCAACGACCGGCTCTTTGTCGACGCCGCAAGCCTGTTGTCGCGGCAGGCCACCGAGTTAGGCTGGCCACAAGAGGCGATAGATCTCGTGGAAGCCGCGCAGCAAGTGGCCAAGCCATGGGCTACGCCCCGGCTACGCTCGCACCTACTATCTCTGGAAGCATTCGCCCACTCCCGAGCCGGGAATGAGCAGGCCACGTGGCATGCGCTGCACCGGGCGGGCAAGCTGTTTGGCTCCGGTTTTCATGATGACGACCCGTCCTGGCTCTACTTTTGGGACGAGGCAGACCTTCGCTGCTGCGAGACGCGCGCAGCACTGTCCTTGGGACAACTTCCCCTCGCAGAACGGAGTAGCCGCAGTGCCCTCGCCGCCGTGCGCCCGGACTACCCACGCAACTGCGTCTCGTACCTCACGTACCGTGTCGAGGTGCTGGTCGGGCAGCGGAACATCGAGGAAGCCGTCTTCACTGCCGGGCAGGCCGTGGTCGGGGCGAGCGAGGTCAGCTCTGCCCGGATCGATACGCGCATTGCTCAGGTGCGAAAGGAGCTGGCCCGCTACGCGAACCAGCCGAAGGTGGCCGAGTTCCTGGACTGGTCCGGTCAGATCATGGCGACGAAGGCAAACAGGCCCGTGGTCTGACCGTCCGTCCTTGCATCATCGATCGGCGGGATCCATACCCGCGGTCTGTCGGGCCGAGCGTCGGCTCAACAGGTCGGCGTCTGGTGACCCAAAGAACGACCGCCGAGGATCCGACACCTGACGCTGCCCATGATCGCGTTCGACGGCCCGAGGTGCGGACGCGGCGAGTGCGGCGTGCTGCGTCTCCATGCTACTCGCCGAGGGAGCGATCGAGCGCCCGACTTTCCGTGAAGTACGGAGCGATCGTGTTGTCGAACATGGCCAATGCCGAGCCGATGGCCATGTGCATGTCCAGGTACTTGTAGGTGCCCAGCCGGCCACCGAACAGGACATTGCGCCGCGCGGTCTCAGCCCTCGCCAGCTCGCGGTAGCGCCCTAGCTTGGCCCGGTCCTCGGGGGTAGTAATTGGGTAGTACGGCTCGTCCTCCTTGCCGGCGAATCGGGAGAACTCCCGCATGATGACTGTCTTGTCGGCCGGGTAGCAGTCGCGCTCCGGGTGGAAGTGCCGAAACTCCAAGATACGAGTGAACGCCACGTCGGCGTCGGCGTAGTTCATCACCGGGGTGCCCTGAAAGTCACCGCAGTCACGGACGACCTCCCGCTCGAAGTCCAGAGTCCGCCAGCCGAGCCAGCCCTCGCAGTAGTCGAAGTACCTGTCCACGGGGCCGGTGTAGACGACCGGTGTGCGCTCGGGGATCTCGTCACGGATGTCGAAGTAGTCGGTGTTCAGCCAGATCTCGATGTTGGGGTGGTCGGACATCTTTGCCAGCCAGGCGGTGTAGCCGTGCACCGGAAGGCCCTCGTAGGTGTCACTGAAGTATCGGTTGTTGAAGGTGTAGCGCACTGGCAGCCGGGTGATGGTCGCAGCCGGTAGCTGCGTGGGATCCGTCTGCCATTGTTTGGCGGTGTAGTTTCGGACGAAAGCCTCGTACAGCGGGCGGCCGATCAGTGAGATCGCTTTCTCTTCGAGGTTCGTCGCGTCCTTGCCGTCGATCTCAGCGGCCTGCTTGGCGATGAGCTCGCGGGCTTCGTCCGGGGTGAAGTAGCGGCCGAAGAACTGGGAGATCATCCCCAGGCCCATGGGAAATGGGTAGACCTGGCCGTGGTGGATCGTGAACACCCGGTGCTGGTAGCCAGTGAACTCGGTAAACCGGTTCACGTAATCCCACACACGCTTGTTGGACGTGTGGAACAGATGCGCGCCGTAGCGGTGCACCTCGATCCCGGTATCCGGGTCCGCCTCGGAGTAGGCGTTACCGCCGAGGTGATGACGCCGTTCCAGCACCAGCACCCGTTTGTTCAACTCGGCAGCAGCGCGCTCGGCCACGGTAAGACCGAAGAAGCCGGAACCGACAACGATGAGGTCATATCCTGTGCAGCTCACACCGGCCGAGGATAGTCTCGTCGTGCTCGCGGCTCGCTCCCGGTCCGGCAGGGGCATATGCAACGGGGCATGGCTATGGCTGGATCAAGACCAGATGCTGGCGGACGAGCACATCCAGCACGGCCCGGAGTTGGTCAACGGACAGCTTGCTGACCTGGGCCAGTTCGGTGACACTGAGCTGGCGCCGGGTGATCAGCGCCTGCAGCACCGGCTGCACCGCTGTCCCGAAGGTGAACCTGCGGCCCCCGGTGATGAGCGTCAGAGCATGACCGTTGTTGGTGAGGGTCGATAGCAGCGGCGTGAACTCCACGGCTGCCAGGGAGGGCAGTTCCCCAGGTTGAACGGGCCAGGGCAGGCAGAGGCGTTGCCGCCGTGGCACCCGCGCGTCGCGGTCGGCCAAGAACACATCGAGGTCCTCCATGATTGCTCGCTCTGCGAGCCGCCGCAGC
Source organism: Pseudonocardiaceae bacterium (assembly GCA_035714625.1). Lineage (GTDB taxonomy): Bacteria > Actinomycetota > Actinomycetes > Mycobacteriales > Pseudonocardiaceae. Next base: position 8,790 of record DASTLT010000114.1, read on the forward strand.
AACCTGTGGTGGTGCGCTGAGCGCTCGCGCAGGGTCGCGAACCTGGGAAGATCCTGCCGGAACGCCGGGTCATCGATGAGCTGATCGAGCAGCCAGCGCATCCAACTCATGCCGGTGGCCCGGGTGCAGCCGAACGTGAGGTGCATGGACCATCCATCCATACCACGTACGGTGTGCCACCATCCGCGTGGCACGTGCAGGATCTGACCCGGGGACAGCACCCCTTCCCATGCAACGCCCTCGGGACAGGTGTGGGATCGGTGGGTTTCTTCGGCCATCGGGTAGGGGTGGACGTCTGGGCCGTGCACGACCCAGTGCTTGGCGCCCATGATCTGGACGATGAAGGTGTCGTGATCATCCCAATGTGTCCCGAATCCACCCACGTCACCCCATACCAGGTAAAGGTTCGCCTGCGCCGCTTCGCTGACCATTCGCACCAGATCATCGGTGACGTCGCGGATGGGCGGATGCAGTCGGTCGATCGCCTCCAGGATCAGCGTTGCTCCCTCCCGTAACTGTTCATACACCTTCTCTGGGATGAGTGCTTTGCGTTGCTCGCCGGAGGACATCACCGATCGGGTGTAGGACTCGATGGGAATGTCCATGGCCTAGCGGGTCAGCCGCAACCGCGGTGCCGACAACGGACGGGTGGACAGGACATCGTTAAGATCGGGCCAGGTCAGTAGGTCCGTTATGGTAGATTCCCCGACATCGATCAGGAGTATCTCGTTGCCGAGCTTCGTGGCCAGGAAATCCCCGCCAGCCTTGGTGAGGAACGTGTCGGTGAATAGGTTCGTTGCCACGTATGTTCCTTCGTGGTCGTGCCGGGGTGCTGGAGGCAGCGCTTCCCCCAGCACCCCGAGGCCAGGTTCTGCACTCTAATCAGATGAAGTCCGAGGAACCATCGGCTTCCCCGCCGTCATTGCCGTCCTTGGACGCTGTTGCCTGTTCGGCTGGCGTCGTGGGCAAGTCCTCGGCTGCAAGCAGAATGTCCTTGTCGTCCACCGCGTTCACCTCCTCCCGTCTTCTGTCGTCAATTTCTGGACCGGTCAGACCAGTCCAGGCCGCAGCGAAGGCATGCACCTCTGCTGCCAGCTCGATCTCCCGGGATGTGGCACGGGTCGAATGGCCCACACCCGCCTCGTAGCGCAGCAGCACCGGCCGCTCGCCAGCGTTTGACCATTGCAGGGCGGCGCACATCTTCCGCGCGTGTTCTGGACCCGTGCGCGTGTCGCCGTCGAACCCGCACAGCAGCACGGCCGGATACCGCGCGCCCTTGCGCATCTGCGCCTGGTGATACGGAGAGAACTCCAGCAAGGCCGAGAAGTCCTGCGGATCGGTGGCCGTACCGAACTCCTTGGTCCACAGCCGGCCCAGGCCGAACCGCTCGTAACGGACCATGTCGGCCAGCGGCGCGACCGCAATGACCGCACCCCACAGTTCCGGGCGTCGCACTGCGACGGCCAACACCAGCACCCCGCCCGCGGACCCCCCGGACAGGCAAGTTTGTTCGGGGGTGGCATAACCCGATTCGTGCAACCAGGCACCCACCGCTACCAGATCGGCTACCGCGGTGAGCTTCCCCCGTCGTGTGCCCGCCCGGTGCCAGTGCGCGCCGTATTCACCGCCCCCACGGACGTGCGCAACCACATAGCGCCCGCCGGACTGCAGCCAGGCAAGGACGGTGGCGGAGTAGCCGAAATCCCGGGTGTGACCATAGGCGCCGTACGCATGCAGAATCGTCGGCCGTGGCCCGCCGTGCAGCGGCGCCGCCGACAACATGGTCACCGGCACGTCAGCCCCGTCAGGTGCTGTGACTGCCGACCGGTACCAGTGCACCCGCTCCCTCGGCTCCCTCAGCCCGCCGAGTCCAGGCCGGACCTGGCCGCACACCGGATCGTAGGTGAGCACGGACGGGGGCCGGGCGACCTCCGAGTAGGAAAAGTGCAGCCGATCTCCTTCGCGTTCCATCGTGGCTTTGATGACCCTGCCCTCGCCTGGCAGCCTGATACGGCGCAGCAGCGCCCCACTGGCAGGGTCGTGCGCGGTCAGCTCACTGATCCCTAGTCGGCTCCAGCAGGCCACCAACTCGGGGCCAGCGCAGGTCACCCGCTCCAAAGTCGCATCGGGTCGCTCGGCGACAAGCTCCCGCCAGTCCGCCACACTGGGCCTGGTCGGCTCGGCCACGCACAACCGGCGCCGAGGTGCACGGTGCGTGGTCCGCAGATACAGGCTCCCGTCGGGGCCGACAAGAACATCTGTGTCAAGATCGCGACCGGCGTGGATTTCGCGGAACATGGGCGCCTCGGGTGCCTGACCAGCAAGGTCGGCCAGCCACAGATCCCGGCACTGCCCGCTGCCGTGGCTGTGCTCGGCCACCAGCCACCGCCCGTGATACAGGCGCACGTCGGGCAGTACTGTGCCGGTGGTCGCGGCTAGCACGACCCGGTCATCCGCAATGGGGCCGCCGACTCGGTGCAGCCACACGCTCGTGTCGCGCACGTAGTAGAACGCTGTCTCGTCAAGCCAGGCGACCGGGGAGTACCGCAGGCCATTGATAGGGCCGTCGACCAGCTCACCCCTGGCGACGTCCATCACGACCAGGTTGCTGCGCTCAGTGCCATGCCGGGATGTCTGCACCGCCACCAAATGCCCCTCCGGGCTGGGCTCCCACCGGTCCAGCGTCGTGGTGCCCCCGGAGTCCAGCGCCAGTACATCCACCAGCACCCGTACCTGACCGTGGTCCAGCACCAACAGGCAGGGATGATCGGCGAGCGCCGCGCGGTGGGTGACGAACAGCCGCCCGCCACGAACCTTGGGTGGCGACCACTGCCCACCATCCAGAGCGTGGGTGATGCGGTCCTGCAACTCCGGCAGCAACCGCCAACCAGCACGGTGCTCGGCGAACACGCGGCGCTGAGCAGCCAGCCACTGCCGCACCTCCGGCGAGTTGGAGCTCTCCAGCCATCGATATGGATCGTCCACCGTGCAGCCGTGCAGAACTGCCCGCACTGCCCATTCAGACCTAGCCATCACGCCGTCAGTTCACTCCTTTCCGGTCGGGCTTGTGCAGTTGTCGGTAGTGCGTGGTAAGGTCCCACTCACTGTTTCTGACTATTGAGGCTGAGAATCGGTCGGAAGTCGATGGAGGGGATGCTGACAGTGATGTTGTCGGCATCCCGGTACTGGGGAGGGATCTGTGGGACAGGCTCCGCGGGAGCTGACGCCGTATGCCTCGCTGCGGCATTTCTTCGGTGCTGAGCTGCGGCACTGGCGCCAGGTGGCGGGCTTGTCGCATGACCGACTCGGGAAGCAGATCAACTTTTCGGGTGATCTGATCGGCAAGGTGGAGAAGTCCGAGCGGGCGCCGAGTGCGCCGTTGGCCGAGGCGTGTGATGCGGTGTTGAGCACCGGTGGGGTGCTGTCTCGCCTGGTCGGCTTGATCGAGGCGGTCGCTCAGGAGGATGCGGCTGCGCGGGTGGCTGCCGAGCAGACTCCAGTGCTGCCGGGCTGCGGGTGGTTACTGGCTGGTCGCGGTCCTACAGTGGGGGGATCGTCGGTGAGAGGAGAGGACCCGGTGGACCGGTTCGAGTTCCTCGTCTCGACCTTCGGCGCGGGCGCCGGTTCGTTCTTCGGCTCAGTGGAGTTTGTCGACGCCCGCCACCTCGGGGGCGAGGATGTGGAGACCTGGCGGCATAACCTGTCCCGGCTCTACGAACTAGACGCTCAGTTCGGCGGCGCAGGTGGGAACTACGAGCTGGCGCTGCGGTCGCTGCGGCGATTGCGCCGACTCCTGCATCAATCCAGCTACAGCCTGTCGACCGGCGAGGCGTTGCACACCCTCGACGGGGAGATGACCGAACATGCAGGGTGGCTCGCCTTCGAGAGCGGACGGCAGGCCGAGGCCCGGTACTGGTGGCTAGAAGCTTTACACACGGCGCGACTAACCGACGACGACCAGGTGCTGGTCGTCGTTCTGGGGTCGATGGCGCAGCAGGCCAGCGAGCTGGGACGGCCACTGGAGGCGATCGAGCTCGCTCAGGCCGCGCAGCAGGCGGCGAAACCGTGGGGGACTCCGCGGCTGCAGTCTGTGCTGTTGGCCTGGGAGGCACTCGGGCATGCCCGAGGCGGGGACGAGCGAGCCTGCGAGCAGGCGTTGCACCGGGCCGGGACACTGCTCGGTGCCGGACGGCGCGACGCGGACCCGCAGTGGCTCGCCTGGTGGGACGAGGCCGACCTCGCGTGGCATGAGATGTATGCCGCGCAGAACCTGGGGAAGCTGTCGCTTGCGGAGCGCTGCAGCCGCACGGCGCTTGCCGCGGTCCGGCCGGAGTATCCGCGCAACCGGGTCTTGTATCTGACGCACCGTGCCGAGCTGCTGGTCGGGCAGCGGAACATTGAGGAAGCCGTCTTCACTGCCGGACAGGCCGTGGTCGGTGCGAGCGAGGTCAGCTCTGCCCGGATCGATACCCGCATCGCTCGGGTGCGCACGGAACTGACCCGCTACGCGAACCAGCCCAAGGTCGCCGAGTTCCTGGACTGGTCCGGTCAGATCATGGCGACGAAGGCAGCCAGGCCCGTGGTCTGACCGCCAGCGGACCCCGTCCCTGACGGACGCCTACGATCCAAACCGCAAGACATGCGCATAATGCCCGCTGGCTGCCGCCTGCTTGTCGTCGCAGGTGATCAGCGGCACGTCCAGCGATTCGGCGAGCGCGATGAAGCACGCGTCGTAGGCGCCCAGATTGTGCCGCAGCGACCACACCCGCTCGGCCAGCGTCTCATCAAGCTCAGGCTCGTCGAGGCTGAACAGGTCGATCAGGGCGGAGGCATCGACGACAGCGATCAACGTTCCCGGCTCTGGCGCACGGCGTCCTGGGCGTCCACATGGGATGTCCCCCCACCTGCTCGGGCAAGGGACCTGGCGCGCTCGACGACCTCGGCCATAGTGGGCTGGCTTACCAGTTCGGTGACCAGGTTGAGCAGGTAGGCAGACACGGACAGGCCCGCCTGGGCGGCGCGGACACGAACAGTGGCGTGCACGTCCTCCGGAACGTCCCGGATCTGCAGGGTCCTAGTCAGGGCATGCAGTCTACCTGCCACCCATGCAGCCTCCGGCCGTGGTGACCGGACCAGTGTCGTCGCCGGACCGGCGCCGAGAGAGACGCGGCAGCCGAGGACACCGCTTCGTAGGGGGATGTTTACCTCGAGTGAACCTGCCCTGGTCGTCGCCCAGGGGATGCTGACACGGATAGTCACCAACGTGGGTCAGCCTCACGCTGCGCCGCTCTGCCGTGTGAAGCGGAGTTCTCGGTGCTGCAACAGGGAGCAACACCCCGAACATAACTGGCACCTAGCGTCACTTGTCGTACCCCCCCAGTCTGGAGGCGCGATGAGCACGATCGAGAGGGCAGCGCCGGCCACCACGGCCGGCAGAGGACGCTGGATTGACCATTGGGAGCCGGAGGATCCTGAATTCTGGGAGAAGACCGGAAAGCGGGTAGCGAACCGGAACCTGTGGTTCTCGATCTTCGCCGAGCATATCGGGTTCTCCATGTGGACGGTCTGGTCGGTGCTGGTGCTTTTCATGGGACCGGCCTACGGCGTCGACCCGGCGGGCAAGTTCTTCCTGGTCGCGTTGCCTGCGCTGATCGGCGGGCTGATCCGCATTCCCTACACCATGGCGCCGGCCCGTTTCGGTGGCCGGAACTGGACCATTGTCAGTGCCCTGTTGCTGCTGGTCCCGACGACGCTGGCCATCCTGGTCATGGAACCCGGCACGTCCTACACCACGTTCCTGATCGTCGCGGCGCTGGCCGGCCTGGGTGGCGGGAACTTCGCCTCGTCGATGGCCAACATCAACACTTTCTTCCCGGAGGGCAAGAAGGGCTGGGCGCTCGGGCTCAACGCTGGTGGTGGAAACATCGGTGTGCCCGTGGTGCAGCTACTCGGCCTGGTGGTGATCGCGACAGTCGGGATCGGCTACCCGCGTCT